>CAJOJO010000016.1 GCA_905235045.1 uncultured Bacilli bacterium | reverse complement strand
AATGCCGTAATCTGAAAGGCTTTCAAATTCAGAGTTCATCCCATCCAGAACTTTGTCAAAAAAGGGGTTGCAAAAAGGTAAAAAAAAATAACTATTTCAGTTATTTAATATCTAAATGGTCGGGAAAACAGGATTTGAACCTGCAACCCCTTGGTCCCAAACCAAGTGCTCTACCAAGTTGAGCCATTTCCCGATAATGGTGCGCCCGAAGGGATTCGAACCCCTGACCTTTTGGTTCGTAGCCAAACACTCTATCCAGCTGAGCTACGAGCGCAGCTACTAAACATAATAAATGGTGGCTCCGAGTGGGATTGAACCACCGACACCAGGATTTTCAGTCCTGTGCTCTACCAACTGAGCTACAGAGCCATAAATAAATGGCGGTCCCGACGAGAATCGAACTCGCGATCTTTTGCGTGACAGGCAAACGTGATAACCGCTACACCACGGGACCAAATATGGTTGCGGGAGATGGATTTGAACCATCGACCTCAGGGTTATGAGCCCCGCGAGCTACCAGACTGCTCCATCCCGCGATATTAAAGTGGCGGAGAGAAAGGGATTCGAACCCTTGCGCCGGTTACCCGACCTACTGGTTTTCAAGACCAGACCCTTCAACCAGACTTGGGTATCTCTCCATATATGGTGCCTAAGGCCGGACTTGAACCGGCACGAGGGTTGAATCTCGCAGGATTTTAAGTCCTGTGCGTCTACCAATTTCGCCACTCAGGCATCTAATCATTTACAAATGACTACTAAATTATATAATATTTTTAATTTTTTTGCAATACCTTTTTATAAATTTATTTACAATATAATATATTTAAAAAAAGAATATATATGCTATATTCTTTAATTATCAAATGGTGTCCTGTACAGAATTCGAATCTGTGACCCTTTGATTAAAAGTCAAATGCTCTACCGGCTGAGCTAACAGGACATGTTAAATATTAAAAAATGGCTGCCTCGGCTAGATTCGAACTAGCGAAATGCTACAGTCAAAGTGTAGTGCCTTACCGCTTGGCTACGAGGCAATGCAACACAATAAAATGGTGGAAGGAGATGGATTTGAACCATCGAACCCGAAGGAACAGATTTACAGTCTGCCGCGTTTGACCACTTCGCTACCCTTCCAAATGGTGCCGAAAACAGGAATCGAACCCGTAACCTACTGATTACAAGTCAGTTGCGCTACCAGTTGCGCCATTTCGGCATGGTGGGCGATATAGGACTCGAACCTATGACCCCTTGCTTGTAAGGCAAGTGCTCTAACCAACTGAGCTAATCGCCCAAATAAATACATTGGACGTAATTAAATATATCATTTATACTTTTATTTGTCAATAGAATTCAATGCATTTTTGTGATTTTTTACATTCTCATTAATCCAATCCGGTAATTTAGCCGCAAGCGTACTGAAGCCATGCTCAGTTTCGATAATTTTTTTTCTTTTTAAACCTTTATTACGATATTGAATATTTTTAATGCTTAGCTTTAAATGATGATTAATATCATCACATTCTAATACCTCAGCATAAATACTTTCGTTATTTTTAACGTATAAACGTGGGTTTTGAACAAACTTTTCGGAAATCTCAGAAATATGAATCAACCCATCATAACCATTATTATCTTTAACAAATATTCCATATTCAGTTACTCCCGTAACCGATACATTAACAATTTTACCAGTTTTATACTTTATCATAAAAGACACCTCATGTCTTTTATTATAGCACATTCTTAATATTTTTAAAAATATTTACTTATTAGTAATAATATATTATAATAACCTTGGTGAGATAAAATGGAAGAAACAATAAAAAAAATAAATAATGTTTTAGATGAATTAAGACCATTTCTAATTAATGATGGTGGTAACATCGAATTTGTAAAATATGAAGATGGTAAAGTTTACGTTGAAATGCAAGGAGCCTGTGCAGGATGTGATCTTATTGATTTAACCTTAAAAGATGGGATTACTGAAGCATTAAAAGCAGAAATCCCTGAAATTAAAGAAGTTATTAATGTTACTAATCAGTTATAACATCTTTTTTTAACCATTCTATATTAATTAAACCAATTTTATCAATAATTATATTTAGTAAATTTTCATAATCGTTAATATTAGCGATTATTTTTTTTATTTTCTTTTCTTCTTTTAATTCATCAGTTATATTTTCAAACATATCAAAGTAAAAAGTAGGATATAACATTCTAGTTATAAATAATAGTTTTTCATTATCATTTAAATAATAATTAGCCAAAAAAATGTCTAATTCTTTTAGAATATCTTTTTTAAATAAAAAAGCATCTTTAAAATATTCTGCCATATCTCTTATTTTTGTATCTAAGACCATATTAAAAGGATTATATAAATCATAATAAGTCATATGATAGGTTACTCTTTTATGAACAATATATAAATCATCATTCGTTACATTATTTAATAGTTGAATAGCATTTTCACTTAATCCATTAAAATAAGAAAAACTTTCTCTAAGCAAGGGATAATCTAATCCTAACTGATTTATTTGGTATTCTAAATAATCATTTTTTGCGCCCCATAATGTTTTCCAGTCGTTATTTTTAAAAAAATTATCATAACTTGTTTTAATTGGAAAAATAAATATATCCTCAAAATTAATTCTTTCTTCAAAATTATTAACAGTTTCCATTAAAACCCAATTTTTATTGTCATAAATAGTTACAGGACTATTTTGGTTATTTAAAATAATTCGGTTACATTTAATACCATTATTTATTAATTCCATATTTAAATTATAAATATCCATAATTACTTCTTCAGTTAAATAAATATGTTCTAAAACATACTGATTATCATTATAAATAAATTTATATTTATTTTTTGTTTTAATAATATCTTGAATACTAATATTATAAAAATAGCTTAGAAAATTTTTCATAATATCCCTCAAAATATTTTATGAAAAAAGGGATTGAAAAAGAACCTATTTTCCAGGTTCTTCTAATTCTCCATATTTTGCTTTATAAGCCATTAATTCATTCATCATTGATTCGAAGGCTTCATCCATGGCTTCTTTTTCTTCTTTTAAAGCAAAGTATAATTCTTTATAATTAATTTCATCTGATACTTCATTATTAGGTATTATTGGATCACTCATTTGTACTGGTTCAATAGTTACATTATCCATAGTTTCACCCTCCGTTTCTAAAATAATTACTTCGTCTTCTGGTAAATCAATTGCTTCAATTACCATATCATCAATTTCTTGATCTTCAACTTCAACATTAATTTCTTCTCTTTCTAGATAATCTAAGCTTAAAATGTCAGCTAATTTTTTATTTAATTTAAAATATCTAGGTTCGACAATTTTTATTTTTTCAATTTCTAGAGGGTCTTTATCTTTTAATAAATCACGTGTTTTAGCTTTAATTTCTTTAATAACTTTTTTAATCATTTCTTGCATTAATTCCCAATCATCATTATCATGAATGGTATAGCAAACAGGTTCACCAAGTTCTTCTAAAATTTCCACTAAATATAATTTTAAGTAACCTTTTTCATCTGTTTCATTTAAAGTATAGATTAGAAAAGCTTCGTCGTCATATTCGAAATACCTAACTAAATCTACTTCAAAGACAGAATTACTACTATCAACTAGTGATATTTTTCTCATATCTTTCACGCCCTCTATATTCTTACTTTTATTATAGCAAATTTATTAATTTTTTTAAAGTCTTTAATTAAAAAAAATCAATTATTAAATAATTGATATTTTTAATTTATAAAATTGAGTCTTTTTTTTCGGCTTGACCATATTTTTTCTTTTCTGCCATCATATATTCGGTAATACTTGTTTCAATATCATCCAAAGCTTCTCTTTGAATATTAGATAAATATACTTCTTCTTTTATTGTATCAATGATTACCTTACCCCAAATAATTCCCATTTCTACTTTTAAATCATTGAACATATCTGGTGTAATAGCAGTAAAGAAATAACCAAATACCATTCGTTTTGTTCCTAATAGTATTCTTTTATTTGTTAAAACTACTGCGTATGTTGAAATTATATCAAATGGATTATTGTTTTTTTGCGCAGCAAAAGCATATTTAATCTTTTCACCTGGATTTAGATGAGTGTCAATTATTTTAGCATGCTTTTTTAAACGCCAAGATATTGTTTTGGGATATTGTTTTTTAAATTCTTTTAGTTTTTGATAAACTTCACTTTCCATAGTATCACCTTTTATGTTTATATTATAGCACACATCTAATTTTCATTCAATCTAAGTTGTGTAAATAGTAAAATAATGTTATAATAAAGCCGCAAATATGGGAAGTGAAATTATGAAAAAAGTTGTTATTGGAATGAGTGGTGGTGTTGATAGTAGTGTTGCCGCAATTGTTCTAAAAAAACAAGGTTATGATGTAATTGGTTTGTTTATGCGCAACTGGGATTCTTTAGCTGATGGTGAGTTAAATGGCCCTACTACGGATAGTGGTATTTGTCCACAAGAGGAAGATTATAATGATGCAAAAGCAGTTTGTGATAAATTAGGTATACCACTTTACCGAAAAGATTTTGTCAAAGAATACTGGGATTATGTTTTTACTTATTTTTTAGATGAATTAAAAAATGGCCGTACGCCTAATCCTGATATTATGTGCAACAAATATATTAAGTTTGATATGTTTGCTAAAGAAGCTAACAAATTAGGGGCAGATTATATTGCAACTGGTCATTATGCTCGTATTCAAGATGGTAAATTACTTAGAGGAATTGATAGTAATAAGGATCAAACTTACTTTTTATCTCAAGTTTCTAAGGAACAACTTAAAAATGTATTATTCCCTATTGGTGATATGATAAAACCAGAAGTAAGAAAGATAGCTTTAGAATATGATTTAATTACAGCTAAGAAAAAAGATTCCACTGGTATTTGCTTTATTGGTGAACGTAATTTTAAGAATTTTTTAAAAAATTACTTGCCTAATCAAGCTGGGGATGTTGTTAATATTGATACTGGTGAAGTTATTGGTAGACATATTGGTTTAATGAATTATACGATTGGTCAAAGACGAGGTTTAAATATTGGTGGTACTGAAGATAGAATGTTTGTTGTTGGTAAAGACTTAAAGAAAAACATTTTATATATTTGTATTGGTGATGATAATGATTATTTAATTAGTACTTCTTGTTTAGTTGATAATATTAATTATTTAGGAGATAAAAAAATTACTAAATGTGTGGCTAAATTTAGATATCGTCAACCTGATATTCCGGTTGAATTAGAGTGGTTTAAAGATGAAGTTTTAGTTAAGTATCCACAAGGGGTTAAATCTGTTACGCCTGGTCAAGCATGTGTTTTCTATAATGGAGAAGAATGTTTAGGTGGCGGTATTATTAAAGAGGTTAGAAAAGATGATAAGAAATTATGGTATTTATAAAAGACGTTAAGTCTTTTTTTATTGGTCACAAAATGTAATATACAATGGATTTCTATTTTATATGATAGTATATTATTATCAGGAGGCGAAAATGAAAATTAAAGTTGGTGATATTTTCTACGAAAACAATGGTATAGCTATTTTCTATCAAGTAGTTAAAGTATATGAAAGTGGTAGGGTTAAAATTAGAAGAATTAAAGAAAAAGAGATTAAATGGGTAAGTGGATACGAAAAAGAAGTTTTACCTGATATAGATAATTTTTCTAAAGAAGATAAATTATTAAATAGTAGTAATAATAAAGGAGTTATTAGACTAGTAGATACTGAAACTTGTAGTAAACCATGTATTTGTATTAAATATAATTGTTATGGATGGTTATGGGATGGTAAACCTATTATTAGCAGTTATTGGGATATATGGATGAGATAAAAAATAGAAGCAATTAACTTCTATTTTTTTATTGGAATCATTATATTTGTGCGATACTTATTTTCGTCTTTTTTATTCCAATTACCATCAATGTATTGTTCAATTGGAATCCCACATATTCTATATTTTTTTAAGTTTATTACCTTTAATAATTTATCATAAGCTTTATATCTATCGTGATAATTACCTATATAATCAATGCACAGATATGTTTTACCATCTATAATATTATTATCCATTTCTAAAAATGCTTCATTAATATAATCTAAAGTATCTTTTACATTTAAAAATTTACTGTTTCCAATATAATAATTATTATTTTTCTTTTTTAATTTTGTTACATTATTACATAAATATTGAACATCAGATAACATTAGACTTTTATTGTTTAAACATTTTGATATATCAATGATTACTCCTTTTTCCGAATCTAAAAATATATCATAACCAATTTTTCTATTCTTTGTTTTTAATAAATATATTTTCTCCATATTAATCACCTATTCTAACTAAAAATTTATTACTTTCTATTTTTTTTAAACTACCATTTTTAAATGTTAAACCGGCTAAAAAATCTATTACTCGAGTTTTTGTTTTTAAATTTAGTTTACTTAAATCAACAATCATATTATCTTTTATGTTTCTTAAATCTCCGTATTTTTCTATTATCATATTATCTCTCCTTTTTCATTTATTAATGTATTACAATTTTCATAATCATCACCAATTTTAAATTTATTGTAACCAATTATTTTTAAATATTTATATTTTGGTTTTATTATTTCTTTTTTTAATTTTAAATCATATACACCATATAAATCATTATTTTTTACTTTAACTTGATGGATATTTTCTGGATATATTGTGCAATATTTATTTTGTTCACATTGTTCTAAGTCTGGACTATCAATATATTCATAATCAAACGGAACAACAATATTATTATCTTTGTCTATTACTCCAGTTTTACATGTTATAGGATCAAGCATTGTAAAATAAGTTCCAGAATTATCTATTGAATTCATGTATATGTATTTAATAGGGATAATTACTTTTCCTTGTTTATTTATAAGTCCATGTTTTAATGTTACCACTGTTTTTTTACCATTTATCATTTTATATTCATGAGGTATCATTACTTGTAAGTTATCTCCACATTCTATAAAAGGATAAATGTATTTTGGTTTAATAATTATATTGTCATCCTTATCTACTAATCCCCATTTACCTTCTAGACCATACACTTGATCAATTTCTGTATGAGCACAGTATTCTACACTAGGTGCTTCTTCCTGTTTTAAAGTATTTACGACAAAATTACCATCTATAATCTGTAGAACATTAGGATATTTACCATCAAATAATTCTTCATTTAACACCTTATTTATATCTAATAAATACTCATTGTTATCTTTTGTAACTATAATACTTTCTATAAAACCATGTTCATTTCTAACTAATTCAATACTATCTACATTAGTTCTAATAGTTAAATCATTATCTAGTTCTTTGTTTAATTTATCTATATAATTATCATTTTTTTCTATTTTCTCTAGATATACATATCTTAATTCTTTATCTTTAGTAACTTTTAATTTTTCTTTATATTGCCATCTTTCATCAACCGTTTTTTCTATTTCACTTATTATGTTACTTTTAAATCTAGAAAACTTACAAAAACCTATTTTTTTACTTTTTAAATCTATAGTATTTAAATCTATTTCTAATTCGCTAGTTTCACAAATAAATTCGTGACATATTTTAATACCTGCTTCTTTATAAATTTTTTCATAAATGGTTGGATCAATACTATCTAATTTTTTAGATATTTTTTTTGTAAATTTTTTAAATTCTGTATTAGATAACAAATCATAGTTTTCTATTTTAGTATTTAATAGTTTTTCTAATTTTTCTTCATTGTAACTTTCAATTTTATCAATTTTGTTTAACATAGCCTTACTCCTTTCAATTTCATTATATAATTTTATAATTGTATAAAAAATATAACTGGTCACAAAAAGAAAAGAACTAAATTTTTTTTAGTTCTGTAATTCTATCTTTTATAATTTTAATCATTGCATTAACATACTTGGTTAACTCTTCAATAGCATCTTTATCATTGATACTTTTCGGTATTATAACTTTACCTAATCCGGGATTTAAAAATTTTTCTAAGTGTAATAATTTTGTATATTTACTAATTGTTTTAGTTGAAATTGTTATATTACTATAGTACCATCCTAACCAACTATCATCTAATTCTTTTTCTAAAAACAAATCTAATCTATCATAACATCCTTTAGCAAATCCTTTAGGACTATTTATTCTTGGGGCACATGGTGCGATATTACCAATTGTGTGGTAATAAAGAGCAAATTCATTTAAAGCTTTTAGGAGTTCTTTTAATTCTGAATGATTAACAATTTTATCAAAATTATCTATTTGCCATGCAAAATCATTACGAACATAAAAATTTTTTTTATTTACTTTTTTACCAAGATCACCATTGTTATATAAATTTTCAATTAGTGGTCCCCATATTGATTGCATTGAAAAATATGTATCAAAATATTGGGGAACATAATATTTATTTTCAATTGATAACTTATAATTAAATTCCGGATAATTTCTTTGTAATATTTCTATATAATCTTTATAGAATAAATAGACTGGATAAGAAACGTCACAATCAAAATGCTTATTATTTTTACTAGCTTGATACCTAAACAATAAATATTTTTTTAAATATTCATAATCAGTTTTTTTTATCTAGTTTACAAATTGTCTTATTAGCATAATTCACATTTTTAACATACCGATTAAACAATTTCGTCTCATACCATTCGTTTTTTTCTGTATCTGTTTTTTTACTTCTTAGTTGACTTCTATCATTTATTATTGAATATTTTTTAAACATTTCATCTTTTAAATCATAGTCATAAAATTTCTCACTTTTTACTAATTCCGATATTTTCTTTGTATCAATTGTTTCCATAAATTCACTTCCTTAAATAATCTTTTAGTATTTTATCTATTTCTTCTTTTAGTTTTTTTGGCTTTATTATATCAATATATTCTATATTTCTTAAAACATAATATTTAAAACTTTCGATATCTTTATTCATAACTAATTTAAAATGTTTATCATCATATTTAGTTATTCTTATATTTTTACCAAATACTTCTATAACATTATCAAGTAAATTATTTTTACATATAATCTCAATGTTTTCCCCTTTACCTCCATACATAGATATAGATGAATCAATTATTTCGTTTATTGCTTCTTTTTTTATTTTTTTTGCTTTGATGTCTAATATATTAATGTTTTTCATTCGATCAATTCTAAATTTTTTTAAAGTTTTGGTATTTTCATCTAAAGCTACTAAATATAATTCTTGTATTGAATAAATAATTGTACATGGTGATACTGTAAAACTACCTACTTTAGATATTTTTAAAGTTGGATTTAAACTATATTTATAATAATCAAAAGATATTTGCAATTTACTATATATCGCACTATTAACATCTTCTATATTTTTAATTACTTCCATATTATCTGTTTTAATATTATTAGAATATATTTGATAATCTTTTAGTTTTTTATTTTCATAAATACTCTGTATATTCTTACACTTATTAATTATTTCCTTTGAAATGCTTTCAGGTACAAATGTTGCATAACTAAATGTATCAATTATTGTTCTTATTTCTCCGGGTTCAAAATCAGTATCCGGGTTATTTAACAAATAATATAAATTCTTATTACCTTGTTTTTCTATTTCTATATCGTAATCTAATTTATCTTTTAAAAGTTCTATATTTCTTTCAACTGTTCTACGATCATTTTTTACTTTGTATATTTTTTCAATGTAATCAATTATATCTTGTATAGAAAGCATGTGATCTACATCAGAATATTTTTTTAAGATATTTATAATATACAAAATATTACCATTTTTTTCATGATAGTTTTTATCCATAATATCACCTCTAAAAAAATTATAGCATTATTTATTTTAAAAATAAATATTTACTGGTCACAAAATGTAACATAAAAAGTATACACTGTATACTTTATTCATCGTTATAATAATTTTTACGACAACTACATTACATCCGGTAATAATTCTTTTAAATATTCTAGTATTTCTTCTTTACTATATTTATCCTTATTACTTAACCATTCTATACCGACATTAAATACCGCTCCTAAATAAAACTTAACAAAAATATCGGTTGGTACATTACCTTTATTAATATTTCCTATTTCAATTCGCTTATTAATGTCTTTAACAGCTACTTCAATTAAGATATCTATTATCACACTACTTCGATTATTTACTAAGATAGAATGATATATATCTTTTTCACTATCTAAGTGGTCTAAAATAAGGCGAATCATTTCTAAATAATATGCTTTAGAGTTGACATCATAATTATTTTGTTCTATAGCAATAAGCAAATTTTCTTTTAAATCGTTGATAAAATTAACAAGTAAATCGTATTTATCATTATAGTGAGCATAAAAGGTTGAACGGTTTACAAAAGCTTCATTACAGATATCCGCAACTTTAATTTCTTCAAATGATTTATCTTTCAATAGTTTAAGTAAAGCTTGATATAAAGCTTTTTCAGTTTTAATTATTCTTAAATCTTTCTTTGTTTCCATAAAATCACCAATTTAAGTATACAGCAGTTCAAGAAAAAAGAAAAGATAATTAGATATGTGTTGCTTATTTATTGATACATTTTTATAAAAATGTTGTTTATCGTACAAAAAACATTTTTATGGTAGTGTTTTTATCTATTTTTAGTAATAAAATATAGAGACGAATGGGAGGGTATGTATGCAAAAGATAGCAGAATTTATTTGTAAACAAAAAAAATTAATTGTTTTTATATCATTAATTTTACTAGTATTATCTTTTGTTGGTATGAAACTAACCAAAGTTAATTATGATATTTTAGTATATTTACCAGAAGATATTGAAACAATTAAAGGTCAAAACATTTTAACTGATGACTTTAATATGGGATCGTATTCAATAGCGATTGCCGAAAATCTATCTAGTCGAGAGATTTTAGACTTAGAGAAAAAAATTAAAAAAGTAGATGGTGTTAATGAAGTCGCTAGTCTATATGATGTTTTAGGAACAACAGTTCCAATGTCTATCTTACCAGATGAAATTTTAGATAAACTTCATGCTGAAGATACTGATTTATTATTTATTACATTTGCTGATTCAACATCTAGCAAAAAAACTTTAGATGCCGTTAATGAAATAAGAGAAATAACTAATGGTAAAATTAGCCAAGGTGGAATGAGTTCACTGGTTGTTGATACTAAGAACTTATCTGAGAAAGAAATATTTGTCTATATTGTTATTGCCGTTATCTTATGTATAATTGTTTTGCAATTATCACTAGATTCTTATATAGTTCCTTTTATATTACTTATTAATATTGGATTTGCGGTTTTATTTAATTTAGGAAGTAATATTTTCTTAGGAGAAATTTCTTATATTACAAAAGCTTTAGTTGCAGTGCTACAACTTGGTGTTACAACTGACTTTTCAATTTTCTTATATCATTCTTATGAAAAGAAAAGAGGAAAAGGTTCTAATGAATCAGCAATGGTTAAAGCAATTAAAGAAACTTTTACATCAGTTACTGGTAGTTCACTAACTACTATAGCTGGTTTCTTAGTACTATGTACTATGCAACTTACTTTAGGTCGTGATTTAGGAATTGTTATGGCTAAAGGTGTTTTTTTAGGAGTTGTTTGTGTTTTAACTTTATTTCCAAGTTTATTACTTTTATTTGATAAACAAATTGAAAAATCTAAACATAAGGATTTTATTCCTAATTTTACTAAATTAAACACTTTTATTATTAAACATAAATTAGCAATATTTATTATTTTCTTAATATGCTTAATTCCTACTTATTTAGCTTATACAAAAGTCGATGTTTATTACAAACTAGATGAGTCACTTCCTAGTACTTTAGAAAGTATTAAAACAAATGAAATTTTAAAAGATAATTATAATATTGTTAGTCCAGAAATCATTTTAGTAAATAAAGATTTGAAACTTAACGATGTAAATAATTTATCTAACGATTTAGAAAATATTGAAGGTATTGAATGGAGTATATCGCTAGCTAAATTACAAAAAATTGGTTTAAATGATACTTTACTTGATAAGAAAATTTTAAATCTTGTTAAAAATGATAAATATCAAGCAATTTTAGTTAACTCAATTTATGAAACAGCTACTGATGAATTAAATGAACAAATTGATAAAGTTAATAAAGTTGTTAAAAAGTATGATAAAAATGCAATTGTTGCTGGTGAAGGTCCTTTAATGAAAGATTTAGTAAATATTTGTGATATTGATTTTAATAATGTTAATATTTCATCTATTGTTTGTATTTTCATTATTTTATTCTTTGTTTTAAAATCCATTAGTTTACCTTTCTTACTTATATCAACAATTGAATTCGCAATTTTCACTAATATGAGTATTTCTTATTTTGGAGGCGTAACATTACCATTTATTGCTCCTATTGTTTTAGGAACAATCCAATTAGGCGCAACAATTGATTATGCTATCTTACTTACAACAACTTATTTAGAAAAAAGAAGAAAGAAAATTAATAAAGAAAAAGCAATGTTAGAAACACTTAATTATTGTGGAACATCAATATTTATAAGCGGTATGTGTTTCTTTGCCGCAACATGTGGTGTTGGTGTTTATTCCCAAATTGAAATGATTGGTGCTTTATGTACATTAATTTCTCGTGGCGCAATAATTAGTATGTTAACTGTTATTACTGTATTGCCTTCTATTTTACTTATTTTCGATAAGATAATACTAGGGACTACCATGAAAGGAAGAGATAAAATGAAAAAATTAGCTATTGGTGCATTAATTATTAGTTTAGTATTACCACTTAATGTATCAGCTTTAGAAAAAAATGAAACTGTTTATGGTAAATTAGGATATGATGGAACTGTTAAAAATATCCTAGTTGACGAACATATTATAAATAAAGATAGTTCAGATACTATTGATGACTATACTGAATTAGAAGATATTCTAAATATTAATGATGATCGTACTTTTAAAAAATCTAATAATAAATTAATTTGGAATGCTGAAGGTAAGGATGTTTTTTACCAAGGTACTACAAAAAAAGAATTACCTGTTACTATTGATGTAAGTTATAAATTAAATGGTAAAGAAATGAATTTAGATAAAATGTTAGGTAAAAAAGGTAAGGTTACTATTACTTTAAAATATACTAATAAAGATTTGCATTATGTAAATGGGGAAGCTTTATATACACCATTTATTGTAACAATGGGAACTATTATTGATAATGAAAATAATAAAAATATTCAAGTTAGTAATGGCAAAGTAATATCTAATGGTACTAAAAGCATTATTGTTGGGTTAAGTACTCCAGGTTTATATGAAAGTTTAGGATTTAATGAATTAGCAAATATGGATACTATTACTATTAGTTATGAAACTGATAAGTTTGAATTAGCTAGTATTTATAATGTTATTACGCCTAAATTAATTAGTAATGCTGATTTATCTATTTTTAATAAAATGGATACAATTTATAGTCAAGTTGATTTACTTAATGATAGTATGAATAAACTAGATGATGGTGCAAAACAATTAGCTAGTGGTAGTAATTTATTAAAAGCTAAATTAAGTCAATCAATTACTTCATTATCTAAGGGTAATGCATTAACAAACGAACAAATCGCTTCTATTAAAAATTTAACTTTAAATAATGTAGAAGCTGGTTATACTGATGAAGTAATTGCTGGAATTAGTGATGCAGCATGGAATACTGTTAAAGAAGATTTAGAAAATAGTGAAGATGCTACAGTTAGTGGATATGTTACTGAATCAGTAACAGCTATTCTAGGTGCTTATCTTGGTAGTAATAATCTTATGTACTATGGTGCATGTATGCAAGGTAATGATCAAGCTTGTGCTTTGTTAAGTGCTAATGGATTTAATAAAGATGCCGTTACTGCTTTTAGGAACCAAATTATTGCTAGTGTTGGAGATGTTGCTTCTAAAACTACTTATTATGTAGCAGAAAATACTTCAAGAAATGTTGCTGTTCAAACAAGTAAAGAAACTGCTTTAAAAACTGCTGGAGATGTATCTGTCTCTCTAGCACCTATGGTTGCTAATGAAGTTAAAGATGCTTCTATTGATTCACTTAATACTTTATATAATGGTATTGATGAATTAGATCAAGGTATTAATACTTTAGCTACTGGAATTAGTAAATTTAATAGTGAAGGTATTAGTAAAATAACTGATATTACTAATAATAATTTAAAAGGAACTACTAATAAAATTAAACAACTTATTTATTTAAGTAATGAATATAATTCTTTTGCTAGTGATAGTTTATTAGAAAATAGTGAAACTAAATTTATTCTAATTATTGATTCTAAAAAAGTTAATAAAAAAGAAAATAAAAAAGAAGTAAAAGAAGAAAAAGATGATAATCTTTGGGGTCGTGTAACTAATTTATTTAATTAAAAAAAAGCGTCATGCTTTTTTTATTTTATTTCAATAAGTTCATATTCTTTAGTACCGACATTTAATTCAACTGCTGTATTAATTGTGTGTAAACCATTACGAGAATTTACTCTTTCCATAAAATGATCTTTACCTGGATCATCAGAATTAATAACTAAATCAATACAAGCTTGATCAATAGCAACTGGATCTAGGCTAGCTAATATACCAATATCTTTTAAACAAGGATCTTCAGCTATTGCACAACAATCACAATCAACACTCATATTACACATTATATTAATAAAAGCCATATTACCTTTAAAATAATTAACTACCGCACTAGCAGCTTCAGCCATACTTTCTAAGAAATCATTTTGTTCTGGTAAATTATTCCATAAAGTATATTGATCCTTATTAGTACCAGCTGAATGAATCCAAGTTTTACCAGCTGATGAAGCACAACCAATTGATAATTGCTTTAAAGCTCCACCATATCCACCCATTGGATGACCTTTAAAATGAGATATAACTAACATACTATCATATTTAGTAATATTTTTACCTAAAAAATCTTCTTTTAAATGTTTTCCATTTATTACCGGGATACTTAAATCTGGCCCTTCTTGATCTAATAAATCTACATCAAAAATAGTGTTCCAACCATGTCTTTCAATTGTTTTTAAGTGTTTTTCAGTGGTATTTCTTTCTCCTTCATAAGCAGTATTACATTCAATAATTGTTCCATTAACATAATTTACTATTTCTTTTAAAAACTCTGGTCGCAAATAATTTTGATTACCCTCTTCACCAGAATGAACTTTAACAGCTACATTCCCTGGTAGATTTTTATTTAATTCTTTGTATAATCTAACTACATTAGATGGGGTAATTTCTCTTATAAAATATACTTTTGCCATATTATTTCTCCTTTAAATAATAATGTCTAATTGGTTTTAAATTATCGTCTAATTCATAGCAAATAGGATTACCTGTTTCTATTTCTAATTTAACAATTTCTTCATCACTTATATTATCTAAATATTTAATTAATCCTCTTAAGCTATTTCCATGCGCTACAATAATAATTTTTTTACCTTCTTTTAAATTAGGTAATATCTCATTTTCCCAATAAGGAATAACTCTTTCTACTGTATCTTTCAAACATTCAGTATGTGGAATATATTCAGTATAATTATCTAACATATCTAAATATCTTTCATCATTATCTTCTAATGAAGGTGGCTTAACATCATAACTTCTTCTCCATATATGAACTTGTTCATCACCATATTTATTAGCTGTTTCTTGTTTATTTAAACCTTGTAAAGCTCCATAATGTCTTTCATTTAAGTGCCAACTTTTATATATTGGAATATTTAAATCTAATTCTTTTAAGATAAAATCTAAAGTTCTATTTGCTCTTTTAAGTACCGATGTATAAGCTATGTCAAAAGTAAAACCTTTTTCTTTTAATACTTTACCCGCTTCTATAGCCTCTTTAATACCATTTTCTGATAAATCAACATCTGTCCAACCAGTAAACTTATTTTCTAAATTCCATAATGATTCACCATGTCTTACTAAAACTAGTTTTATCATAAATACCTCCTAATATAATTTTACCACAAAATTTAACTTGTTTGAAATTGAGAATTATATAGTTCTGCATAAAAACCATTCTTTTTTAATAATTCATTATGATTTCCTTGTTCAATAATATTTCCATCTTTAATTACTAAAATTAAATCAGCATTTTTAATTGTTGATAAACGGTGGGCAATAATGAAACTAGTTTTTCCTTTAGTTAATTTATCCATTGCTGCACTAACTATTTCTTCGGTTCTAGTATCAACATTACTTGTCGCTTCATCAAAAATTAAGAATGGAGTATCATTAATCATACTACGAGCAATTGTAAGTAATTGTTTTTGACCAGCTGATAAACTTTCCGTATCAGATAATAGTGTATCATAACCTTGTGGTAAAGTTTTAATAAAATGATCTAAGCCAACTATTTTACAAACTTTTTGAACTTTTTCATCACTAATATTTCCTTGGTTATAAATTATATTTTCTTTAATGCTACCATTAAATACCCAAGTATCTTGAAGTACCATAGTAAATAAATCATGAACATTTTTTCTGGTTATTTTTTTAGTTGAGATATTATCTATTTTAATATCGCCGGAATCAATATCATAGAACTTCATTAGTAAATTTACGATAGTTGTTTTACCAGCACCAGTAGGACCTACAATCGCTATTTTTTGTCCCGATTTAACTTTCGCACTAAAGTTTTTAATAATTAGTTTATCCTTATTATACCCAAAAGAAACATCTTCAAAAGTAAGATTACCTTTAACATTTTCTTTTTTTAGTTTAACAAAATCTTTTTCTTTTTTCATTTCTTCGGTTTCTAAAAATTCAAAAACTCTTTCACTAGCTGCTGCGGTAGCTTGTAAGTTAGTTAACCCTTGGGCAAATTGAGTTAAAGGTTGGGTAAATAGTCTTATGTAAATCATAAAAGCTACAATAACGCCAAAACTAATAATACCTTTCATAGTTAGAATTGAACCAATAATACATACTAGTACATAACCGAAATTACCTATGAATCCCATTATTGGATGCATTAATCCAGAATAAAATTGACTTTTAAGACCATCCCTAAATAATTTTTCGTTTATTTGGTCAAATTTATTATTCATTTCTTCACGAGCATTATAAACTTTTACAATGTTATGCCCAGAGAATGTTTCTTCAATATGACCATTAATATTACCTAAGCCAGTTTGAACAGCATTAAAGTATTTTTGACTACGTTTCATAATTACAATCATTAAGGCAAAGCCAAATATGGTTGATACAACAGCAGTAAAAGCTAGAATCACATTAGTATAAAACATCATTATTAAAGAACCAAAAAACATTGTTATCGCGCTTACTAATGTTCCTAAACTTTGATTAAGCGTCATACTAATTGTATCAACATCATTAGTAACTCTTGATAATACATCTCCAACTGTTGCTTTATCAAAATATGAAAGTGGTAATTTATTAATTTTTAAAGCTATTTCATTACGCATACTTTTCGAAAATCTATTTGTTACAACAGCCATAATAAATCCTTGAATGTAATTAAAAATAAAACTTAAGGTATAAAAAATAATTAAAATGATACCGACTTTTTTTACAGCTTCTAAATCAATACTAGAACGAAGTCCTTCTGTAATAAGATTGGTTATTTCTTTTAGTTTATCTGGACCCATTATTGCTAAAACACTTGCTAAACTAGATAAAACTAAAGCGATAATTATATAAGGAATTAATTTTTTATTAAAGGTGAAGACTTTTTTTAATGAACCTGTAAAATCTTTTGCGGTACCTTGATTATTCATTCTACGTCCATGCATTATTAATCTCCTCCTTTGTAAGTTGTGATTCAGCTATTTCTCTATAAACTTTACAAGTTTTAAGTAATTCTTTATGCTTACCAATACCAACCATTTTACCTTCTTCTAAAACAATAATTTGGTCAGCATCTTTTATTGTTCCAATTCGGCTTGATACAATAAATTTAGTTGAATCTTTAGTATATTTATTCAAATTAGTTCTTAATTCATAATCAGTTTTATAATCTAAAGCACTAAAAGCATCATCAAATATATATATTTCTGGTTTTCTAGCGATTGCTCTAGCGATTGATATTCTTTGTTTTTGACCACCAGAAATATTGTTACCACTTTGCGCAATATTAGAATTCATTTTTTTAGGCAATTTATTAACAAATTCACTTGCTTTAGCAATGTCTAAAGCTGTATCAAAATCTTTTTTTATTTTTTTATTATTCTTTGTCCCAAAACTAATATTATCTTTTATTGTTCCTTTAAATAAGAAAGCTTTTTGAGAAATATATCCTAATTTATCATTTAGATATTTTTCTTCCATATCTTTGATATCAACACCATCAATTAATATACTACCTTCGGTTGCATCATAAAAACGAGGGATTAAATTAACTAAAGTTGATTTACCACTACCAGTTGAACCAATAATCGCGATTGTTTCTCCTTTATTTGCTTTAAAATTAATATTTTCTAGAATATAGTTTTCAGCATCTGGGTATTTAAAACTAACATTTTTAAATTCTACGATTCCTTTTAAGTTAGTATTTTTATTTACTGTACCATACTTAATTTTCGGTTTAGTATCTAATACTTCATTAATACGTTTCATTGAAACGGAAGCTCTTGGATAAATAATGAACAAAACCGTTAACATCATAAATGACATTATAACTTGAATAGCATATGATGTGAAAACAACCATATCACTAAATATTGTTAGTTTATCTAATCCTATAGCATCGTTTATCATACTAGCACCAACTAAGTAAATAGCAAGTGATAAACCATTCATTACAGCTGTCATAGTTGGCATCATAAGAGCCATTATTTTACCAGTAAATAAATGAGTGTTAGTTAATTCGTTATTAGCCTTAGAGAATTTTTTTAAGCTATAGTCTTCAGCATTATAAGCTCTAACAACTCTTATACCTTTTAAGTTTTCTCTTGTTATTTCGTTTAAATTGTCGGTTAATTTTTGAATTTTTTTGAATTTTGGAATAGCAATTAAGATAATAACTAAGTTAAGTATCATAATAATTGCAACACCAATAATTGTTATGAGTGAAAAATTCCATTCTTTACCTGCGATTTTCATAATTGCCATTAAAGCCATTATTGGTGCTTTTGCAAGCATTTGAATTCCCATAACAATGAACATTTTTATTTGGGTAATATCATTAGTGTTACGAGTTATTAAACTACTCGTTGAAAAATTTTTAATTTCCTCCATACTAAAGCTACCTACTTTAGTAAATACTTTTTTTCTTAAGTTCTTTTCAAAAGATGTGCCAACATAAGCAGCTAAATAACCTATTATAAAAGCTGATGCTAAACTTCCTAAAGAGCATAATATCATTATCCCACCATTAAAGATAATATCCTCTATTTTACTACCTTCCGTTTGAACTAGTTTAGTTATTTCAGACATATAGTCAGGTATTTTTAAGTCTAACCAAACTTGACAAACTATTAGAATAATTGATAGAAATATAAATAGAATTTCTTTTTTGGTTAAATTTTTGATAATTTTAAACATGTTTATCATCTCCCTTATTTGTTGTTTTACTTTCTAGTAAATTATTTTTCATTTGTTCTAAAATATTAGAAAATAATTCTAAATCTTTTTTTGATATATTACTAATCATCGTATTATTTATTACAATAAGTTTTTTCATAGCTTCATTATGTTTTTTTATTGCTTCTTTATTAAGAATAATTTGTTTTGATCGACTATCTTTTTTGCTAATTATTCTAGTCACTATTTTTTTCTTTTCCATTGTATTTAAAACGTTAGATAATGTTGCTCGGCTTAAGCTTAAATGATTTTCTAAATCTTTTTGGTATACATCGTTATTTTGATGATTTATCAAGTAGCAGATAATCCTTGTTTGGGTAGGACTAGGAGTATTTTTAATATCACATCCTTGCGACATTACTTTCATAATAACATGATGTAAATGACTCATTTCAGTTAAAATATCATCATTCATATTATCACTCCTTTTTGTTAGCTGACTAACAAAAATAATTTTATACCTATTTTTAATATATGTCAATATAAAAAAAACAGTCTTAATGACTGTTTAAGATAATTTTAAAAGTTGTTTTATTATTTTTTGATGATGCTTTAATTACCCCATTATGATTAGTAACAATAGTTTTAGCAATAGCAAGTCCTAAACCATACCTATTAGCATCACGATTTCTTGATTTATCAACACGATAAAATCTTTCAAATATTTTTTCTTCATCGCCTGGTTTTATAGGATCACCACTATTAGTAATTTCGATAATAATATTTTTATCTTTTTTAACATTAATTAAGATGCTAGTATTTTTATAACTATGTTTAATTGCATTATCTAAAATAATTGAAATTAGTTTTTCAATATCATCTTTATTACATTTATACATGATGTTTTCTTCAATATTAAGTTCTAATGATAGATTATTTTCAAAAGCAACAGCATCAAAAGTAAGAACTATTTTATTAATTATTTTTGATATATTTTCTTCTTTATAGTTAGTTTTTATATCACTTTCTAATTTAGATAAATCTAATAAATTAGTAATTAATTTGTTCATACGTTCTGATTCATATTTAATATTATCAATATATTTTTCATTTTTCTTATCACTTTTAAGTTCATCAGATGAAGCAATTATAATAGCTAGGGGGGTTTTCAATTCATGTGATGCATCAGCAATAAATTCTTTTTGTTTATTAAATGATTCTAAGGCTGGTTTAGTAATCCATTTAGTTATTAATTTAGTAATAAAATAGATAATAATTTCACTAATCATAAATAGTAATAGAGAAACACATAAATTTATTTTTAATTTATCACTAATACTTTCCGTATTCATTATTACGATTGTATTACCTAATGTATAGTTATATGCATATTTACTAGTATATAAATTACCAATTACTAAATTATGTTCTTTGTTAATTAAACTTTCGGCAATATTTTCCACATCAAAATTACTAGTATTATTACTATGACCGATAATTTGCTCAACTTTGTTATTATTTATTTTAACGGTATATACTTCATAATCCATAATCATCATATTATTTAAATCTCTTTCCGGTCTTACAATATCTTCATTCATTTCTTTTGGAAAGTGACCATTATCTTCAATAAAGCTTAAGTTTCGATGAATATTATTATATTCTCTTTGGTAACTTTGAACATTATAAACAATAATAATTATTAATAAAAATAGTGAAATTATGGAAAAAATCGTTAAATTTACTTTTCTACTTAGTTTCTTCATTATTACACTCCATTTTATAACCAATGTTTCTTAAAGATTTAATTTGGACATTAGAATTTATTAATTTTAACTTTTTACGAATAAATGATAAATATGCTTCTAAATTATTTGATAAAGAATTATTATCTAATCCCCATACTTTATCATAGATCATTTCTTTTGATAAAATTTGGTTTGGATTATTCATAAAATATTCTAATAGTTGAAATTCTTTATTAATAATATTAATTCTTTCGGTTGTATTTTTATTAATAATATCTGATGCTTTTAAATCTAAAATAATATCACCAAATTCTAAGTTTTTTTCTTTTATCTGATTTGTTCTTAATTGAACATTTACTCTAGCTATTAATTCAGCAATGTGAAAAGGTTTTCCAACATAATCATTAGCACCTTCATTAAATCCTAATAGTTTATCTTCTAATTCTGATTTGGCGGTTAACATAATTACCTTAGCTTTTATATTATTTTCTTTTATTTGTTTTAAAATTTCAATACCATCAATACCTGGTAACATAATATCTAAGATAATTAAATCATATACATCCATTAAAGCATTATATAATCCGTCTTCGCCATCATTAGATATATCAACGAGGTATTTTTCTTTTTTTAATCGATTAGCAACTAATTCAGCTAAAGTTTTTTCATCTTCAACAATTAAAATACGCATATTTTTCACCACCTTTATCAATATAGCTAATTTTTATTAAATAAAGATTAAATATTAATATAATTATAGCACAAAAAAACAGATTTTATCTGTTTTCTATTTTTCTTTTACTGTATATGTATTTCTTTTTATGGTGAGTTTAAATTTTTTCCTTTTACCATTTTGATGACTCTAATATAAATTCTGTTTTACCAGCTTTTTTAAATTCCGCATAAATTCCTATAATAGCTCCAATTATTACTTTTGATCAAGTTAAATCTACTTTGTTAAATAATTTTTTCATATATCTTACCTATAACAAAAAAGAACTAAATTATCTTATAAATTTAACTAAAATATCATTATTACCTAAGTCAGGTAAATTACTAATATGACCTATCTTTGTATAACTATAAGATGTTGTAAATGATTTATAAAATACTACTAAGCAATTATCTCCATAAAGCATTACGTCACCAGCATTTATTTGTCTTGGGTTAGAAGGATTAGATGGTAATGATTTATCCAAATAAATATATTTTTCGTTACCATTTAATTCTTTCATATTAAATTCTTGCGGTAATAAATTTAAAAATTCTTTTACTGTATCATTATCTTCTAAGTTAAGATTATATTCAGTATTATCGATTACTATCTTTATCATATTAATCACCTTTTCCTTTTTATTAGAATTAATTTCTAAATTTGAACTACATCCTGTAAGTAGAATTAATAATCCTAGAACATAAAATAATTTTTTCATATTTTCCTCCTATTATTAATTAGATGTTCTAATTTTAATTATATCATCTTTCTCTAATTCACCAATTAATAAAGATGAATTAGGATTATGATTTTTATAATTATTATTAACTTGGTTTTCATCATAATTAGCGTAACAATATTTACAAAAATGCTTACAAGAATTATAAACACCAATATCTACCATTTCGACACACTCACATACTAAATCTTTTCGAGCTTTCCACTTTTTCTTATATATTTTTCCAGTTAATTTATAAGCTAGTTCTTTAGACATACAATTATCTTTAATAAAACCATATTCAGTTAAGTCTTCTTTTTCATTACATGTATAGACTAGCATGTTATGCTTTTTTGCACTTTCACTAAAAGAAATGCCAATATCTTGATAATCACTTTTTGTAAAAGAACGATATTTTAAAATGTGATAATTTTTTTTAACATTTTTATAATCATCGATAAATGATATTAATATTTTACTAACATATCCATCTAATAATTCACAAATTTTTTCGAATGTTTTTTTATGATATTCCAAAGTATACTTGTTACTAATAAATACTGGATCATATCTAACAACTATATTATCTTTACCAATAATATCAGATATTTTTTTAATTGCTTCTATTATATCTTTTTTAGGTGGTAAATTTGGTTCTATATCTTTTTTATATGATGTTAAAGTGATATGAAAATAGACTGGTTTTCTTATATCTTTTAGTTTATCTAATATTGGTATTGGGTTTTTAGTACAAAAGAATAATAAATCAACATCATCTAAGTTAATTCTACTTACTAGTTTTGGATTAAAAGGATTTCTAACATCTATAAAACCAGCATTTAAACGATTCATTAGCCAATCAGAATAAAAAGCGACGATATCTGTTCTACCGCTTATATTTAATATCATAACATCACAACCTTTTAATTGTAAATATTATATCACATATTTTAAAATTCGAACTATTCGTAAAAAAAAGATTAGAATCAGTTTCTAATCTATATCCTAATATTATAAAAGCTTACTTTGTAAAAATTTTTCAAAATTCTTTAATCCATATTCTTTATTATAATAATTTGGAAATTCATTTAAATGTGCTAAAGCGATTTTTGCCGTTATAATTAAATCATCATTAGTTACATTTGTATTTGGATTAATTGTCCCATGTTCAAGTTCTATATTAATACCATCTAAAAATTCTTCTGGTGTAAATTTATCAAATGAAACTCCTAAAATTTTAGCAGCATATATTGAATCTTTTATGTTAAACATATAATCACCTCTATATTATATGCTTTAGAAATGAGAATATATTTCTTTTTAAAATTTTATTTATCTATACTAATAAAAGGAACTTTCGTTCCTAATAATTTTAATTTACCTTTTTGTAATAGTGCGATTTATTTTAAATATAGTGCAACTCTAAATGAAACATTAGGATGATGATTATTACCTGGAAGGGGATCTCTATTTACAGCTGGGAATGATGAACCAGTACATTCGCCACCCATTAAATTATAACCACCACTACGCATAACATAACTATCGCCATATCTTTCCTGAGTCCACTCCCAATAGTTACCTGCTAAATCATAGATATTATTTGCTTTAGCTTCTTCAAACATTCCGGTTGTTCCAGAAGTTACATTACCAGTAAAAGTATTATTACTATAATTTCCCCAACTGGTACTATCAACTCTAATATCTTCTTCTGTTTTAGCACCGCTATCTACTAACCATTGTAATGTCGTATCAAAATTTATTCCGTATGTTAAAAATCCTTTTACGGTTTCGTTATCGGCATACATATTATTACACACTATTTTCATATCTTGCGGTGAAATATTTGTCCATATTCTCCCTTTATCAGACGTAGTTATTTTTTTTACAGCTGGAACACTATCTACATCTGATTTACTTGTTTCATATCTTCCTATATAGAAACCACCATATTTTTCTACACTATTTTTCATATTAATATATTCTGTAGAATCAATTTCATCATAATAAGCATAATTAGATTTGGTATCAGATAATTCATAACTAGAATTCCAAATACCACTTGGAGCAAAATTGTGTCTTTCAAATTTAGTTGTTGTAGTTGGTACCCATACAAATTCACTTTCATCTGGTCCTATTACTACAAGTCCCGTATTTATTGTTTGTTCGTCAATCTTTGAAGATACTTTAAAATTTTCTGGAATGTATGCTATATCACCATTTGAATCTTCATACTTCTTTATGCCTTCATTTATATTTGTATAATCAATTATAGTTTCTTCACTCCCGTCTAATTTTTTTACATCAATGGTTACGTATTTTCTTACTATAAAATATCCAAATAATATAAGTAATATTAAAATTAACATAATTATTAATATTTTCTTTTTTGACATCTAACTTATCCTTTTTCTAAACCGGTGATTGATAAACTTTTATTCCACAAATCTTTTCTATTTTCTACGTTATAAGATAATTCTGATGAATTAATATAGTTAGTACTTCGATCATAATATTTTCCAGTATCTTTGTATGTATCATTTATAGTAAGTTCAGTTAAAGCACTTGATGATTTATCTAAATCGCCAAGTCTTTCAGGCATAGTAAGTTTTACCATTCTGGTTCTAGCTTTACTATTATGTCCACCACTAAAGTTAGTATTCATCATACCTGGATTAAAGGCATTTACTAAAATATGGGAGTTATTGTTTCTTAATATTTCATCTAATTCATAAGTGAAATATATGTTACATAGTTTAGAATATGAATATTTTCTTCTATCATTTTCTTTCGGATGAAATAACTCGTTAGGATCCTTCCATTCTATTCCTCTAGGTGGATTATGCATATCGCTTGTTACATTCAATATTTTTCCATCATCTTCCATATATGGAAGTAGTAAATTAGTAAGTAAGAAATGTCCTAAATAATTTGTTGCCATAACGATTTCTACACCATCAACTGATAATCCATCATGTCCCATTGGTGATATTCCCGCATTATTTATAAGTCCATAAACTTTGGTATCTAACTTTTTAAATTCACTTATAAAGTTTCTTACTGATTCTAAAGAAGAAGTATCAAGTTCCAAAACTTCTATATTTTCATTTCCAGATACTTTAATTATTTCTTCTTTAGCAATATTTGCTTTTTCTAAATTTCTACAAGCAAGTATTACTTTATAATTTTTATCTTTTGCGATTTTTTTGGCGGTTTCAAATCCTAATCCAGAGTTTGCGCCCGTAATAATAATTGTTCTCATCGACTATTTTCCTTTCTATTTTGCATACCTGATTTTAATGCTTGTTCAATTTGTTCTTTATAACCTAAATGATAGGTTTTACCATCTTTTATATAATAATTTCCTGTTCCACCAAAGATGAATTCCACATCATATTTTAAACATTGTTTATAAATCTTTTCGACCCATTCATGATGAAGTGGTCGATCACCTTCATAGTTCTCGCCACTAAGTAATACTGTTTCAATTTGACCAGTAGATAAATACTTGTCTAAATCAATTTCACCAATCATTGGTTTTAAACTAACCCATTTATGTTTAGCTGGAATATCTAATAATAGAGGTATTCTTTCATCAGCTCTTGCTTGGTTTTCGCATGATACAGCAAATGTGACATTATCCCAGCCGTCATTCCAATCTGCCGGTAAATTGTTCTTAATTCTTTCTGCTCTTTTGGTTAGAAGTGAAAAGGTTACATCTGGTCTTTGTTTTATCATTTCCCATACTTCATCTCTCCAAGGATCTGCTTCTTCCAAAAAGAAATCAGATGACATACAAACTCTAACAAACTCTCCTGATTTAATTTTGTAATTTCCTTGTCGGTCTTTCTTTAAAGGTAAATTAAAGTCGGTTTTAGTTTTATAAATTTGACTTCCATCTCTACCTCTTGTTTTATCAAGAAAATACATAAAGCAGTTTTTACAACCTTCACTATATTTATGACAACCATGCCATGGATTCCATGATGGATCATTTCTTTTCATTTAATCACTTCTTTAATTTAACTTAAATAACTTTTCAGCATTTTTATGGGAAATAAGTTCTTTTTCTTC
Source organism: uncultured Bacilli bacterium (assembly GCA_905235045.1). Classification (GTDB taxonomy): domain Bacteria; phylum Bacillota_I; class Bacilli_A; order RF39; family UBA660; genus CAJOJO01. The sequence goes on along the minus strand of CAJOJO010000016.1, from coordinate 1,653 downwards.
GTCAGTTAAATTACTATTCATAAGGAAATCTACAACTGTATCGTTCATTAAATATGGATAATCTACTGCCCAAATGATGTGATCTGCACCAACATATTTAGTTACTGCTTCTAAATTAATCGGAGATTCTATTCCACTTGGTGTCACATAAATATTTTCTTTATAGTATTCAGAAATATTCTTTTTTAATCCCGTTTGACTTTTAGGCATCATATAGTCCATTCTATCTAACATCGAAATCATTCCTTCGCCCCAGTGACCAGTAATGATTTTTAAATTTGGACATCTATCAAATATTCCTGACAAAATCATTCTTACTACTTGAATACCAATATCTAAATGCCAACCAAATCCAGCTGATGAAAATTCATTAGCGACTTCATTACTCCAACTTCCATCTTTAGAATTATAATAGTAATCTTGAATTTCTTTTACTGGAAATGATGGATGAAAATAAATTGGAACATCTAATTCCTCTGCTTTTTCAAATAGCGGAATATATTGTTTTTCATCTAAAAAGTGACCATCAACTTTTCCTTGTACCAAAGCACCTTTAAAGCCATATTCTTTAACACATTTTTCTAATTCTTTACATGATGCTTCTACATCCCAAAGTGGAAGTGTTGCGAAAGCGCCAAATCTATCTGGATGTTTAAGCGTTTGCTCTTTTAGAAATTCATTCCCTTTAATACATGTATTAGTTCTTGCTTCTCCTGTAAGATTGGCTGAAGCTAAATTAATATAAGATAAGATTTGCATATCAATGCCAACTTTATCCATATAAGGTATTCTAATATTCTCTGTATCAGTTAACTTACCATCAACTGTTGCTTTCTCCATAAAAAATTTCATTCTATCTTTTCCGAAATCACCGGCTTGTGATTCCATCATATTTTTTAAATCTTCTTCGCTTGTAATATGTTCTTCAATTGTAATTACTTTCATTTATTTATCCCCTCCATTATTTTATTTAATAATTCTAGTAATTCTTTTTGTTCTTTCATGGTTAAATCTTTTGTAAATGTTTCTTCCAAATTATCTCCAAGTTGATATAGTTCTTCTTTTTTACTTAGAGCTTTATCAGTTAATTTAATTATTTTACTTCTTGAATCATTTGGATTAGATACTCTTTTTATCCAACCATGTGTTTCCATATTTTGTAATATTCCTGTTACCGTCGGATTAGTCATAGAGTATTCATTTTGAATATTCATTCCTATTACATCATCATGATCATACAAATACTTCAATATTTTAAATTGCGTTGGTGTTAGATCATAAGGCGCTAAATTAGGATTAGCAATTTTATCAAATTCTAATGCCAATCTTTTAATTAATATGGCTATTTTTTTATTATCCATAACCATCTCCTTTCTATATAGGTTCCTATATATATTATACTACGTAGTAAACTTTTTATCAATACATCTTGCTTAAATCTTGCTCAATAAAAAAGATAAGATTAATCCTATCTAATCAAATCATAATATCTTAATAGTGCGATTGTTTAATTTACTCTATATTAACTCCTTTATTAAATTCCTTCTTGCTTATGATACTCATTAATCCTATAACCAATGAATATATTACAATAGATAAAATAATAAGTAATTTAAATGTACCACTATCTATTGCAAGATTATTATTACTTTT
>CAJOJO010000015.1 GCA_905235045.1 uncultured Bacilli bacterium | reverse complement strand
TTAGCTTCTATTTTCTCAATAATTAATTTAGTTTCTTTTACTGTCTCATTATTTGAATCATCTGTTGCTACTATTCTAATAGTGTATTCACCAACTTCTTTATAAGTAGCCATTTCTTCAGATTCGAATGAATAAGCTAAATTACTATCAGATTTATCTTTATCAATAAATGAATCTATAGTATATTCTTCATCTTCTAAAATAGTAAATTCTTTTAGTTCAAAATTTATATTTTTTTCTTCTTTTATAGTAGTTTCTTCTTTAGGGATAGAATTATCTTTTGGATTATTATTAATAATTAAGAATGTAACAATACAAGCAATTACAGCAATTGTTACCACTGAAAATATAATAATTAATTTCTTTTTATTCTTCATATAATATATATTCTCTAACCCCAGCCATATCTAAGCCTGCATAGTTTTCTTCACTAGTTATAATAAATAATTTATTACCATCTACTTTTAATAAAGCATAACCTTTTCTTTCACTACACATAAAGAACATTTCATCTGATTCATATATTTTTATGTATTCTACATTATCATCAAAATATGATTCATAATTTGTTTTATATTGACACATACCTTCACCATAACAAGTGTAGTTTATTTCAACTTCATTATTATCCATAAATTTTAAATATGGTATCCATACTTCTTCTTGAGATAACGATTCTTTAGGATTTTCATTATCAGCATCTACATAATATTTATTTAATACTAGATTAGATTGATTAGATACTTCTAATGAATTGATTGGGTCTACGCTATTTTTATCTTTTTTAGTAATATTTTCTTTTTCACCACATCCGGTTAACGATATAATTAATAATAATATTATTAAGACATTTCTTTTTTTCATATATTCACTCCTTCTAATTAGATTATAGCACTTTTAATAATTTTTTACAAAAAACTACCTAAAAGGTAGTTATTTTTAAATGGTGTCCCCTTAGGGATTCGAACCCTAGACCCACAGATTAAGAGTCTGTTGCTCTACCAGCTGAGCTAAGGAGACATACAACATATTAATTATAACATAAATTTAAAAAAAATACATTTAATTATGTACTTTTTTTGCATTTTTTCTAAATTTATGATTACGATATAATGGAATTAATTTTTTAAATAATAAATACATTAATTTATTAGTAATTAAATCAAATTCACCAATAAATTCAACATAATCACCACCAAATTTTTTCTTAAATTCGTGTAAACCTAATAATGGATCATTATCTTCTAATTCACCTACTGTACCAAATTGATCATATATTTTAATACCTTTATTATAATAATATTTAATATGTTCTAAATAAGTTTTATAGTTCGCATAAGTAAATGATAATACATCGTGATTACCAGCATATAATACCCATGCTTTATTACCATATTCAACAATAAAGTGAGCACTTAAAATAATATTATTACCATATTTATCTTTAGCTTCTTTATATTTAGCAATATCATTTAATATTTTTTCTTTTCTTTTAGCTAATTCATTTAATTTAGTTTTCATACTTTTACTTAAATTATTTATATCAAAACTATTTATTTCTTTATCTATTTCATCAACTAAAATATTATATTTATTTAGTATCTTATCAATATCTACACTACCTAAGAAAATATTACATTTACCATTTTTATTAAAAATATCATATATATCTTGGTAATATTTTTTAGTATGAGTTACAAAATCTTTTCTATTTTCTGTAATCATCATTAGATTGTAAAATTCATCAATATTTTTACTTGTAACAACCTCAACACTTAAATCCTCGGCTTTTTTTATACGTTGTTTAGTTGTTTTAGAAAAATTTTCTTCAATTTCTTCAAATGGTTTATTAAAATCAATTCGAAAAGTAAAACGAGGTTCTGATGTTTCAAAACGATTAGTAAACCCTAAATGTTTATAATTTAATTTAATTAAGTTATCATAGACACTTAAATCCTCAAATATTAAATTATCATTATTATCGTGTTTTCTAATAATAACATCTGGATCTATTTTTAAAAATATTCCTTTATGTTTTTTAACATATTTTTTAATATTAATAGTAAATTCAGATAATAAATTATAATTATTAAAATCAATTATATATCCCCTAGGAGCATAAAAATATGAATAACCTAGCCATAATTTTTTTTCTAATAATAAAGTTGCACATATTAGTTTACCATTTTCTTTCAAACCTACATAATGTGGTATAAAAGCTTTATCCAAAGAGGAAAATTCACCCCACATAGAAGATTGTAAAAAATGTGATTTAGAATGATTTTCGGTAAATTCTTCATATTCTTGTACATCTATATTATCTATAAATTCCATATTATCACCTTATATTCACAAAAAATAAGTAATATACTTATTTTTTTATACCTTTTAAACCACCATTATAGTTACTTAATACATTTGATTCAAAAGATGTAGTTTTTTTAGCATTATTTTTATATTCTTTAATAGCCATTTTAATAGCATTATCTAATAATGTACTATAAGAAACCCCTTTTGCTTCCCATAAATAGAAAGCTAGTGAACCAGGAATGGTATTAGGTTCATTAACGTAAACTAATTCATTCTTTTTATCTAATAAGAAATCAATACGAGCTATTCCTTTTAGGTTTAAAGCAAGGAATGTTTCTTTAGCTAATTTAGTTATTTCATTAGCTAATTTTTCACTAATACGAGCTGGAATAATACGATCTGTTGTTGCCATACCTTTTGAGCCTTTTATAGGCATTTTAAGTTTTCCTTTTTTAGCGTTACCTATGTATTTATCATTAAATGTTAAAAAATCATGTTTTGGAATTATTTCATCAATAACACTTGCTTCTTGATATTCATAGTTACCAGTTACACTACAATTTACTTCTAGTAAATTATCAATTACTTTTTCAACTACTATTTTATTATCATAAGTAATTGCTTCTTCAATAGCATTTACAATATCTTTTTCTTCTTTAACAACAGTTATACCAATACTACTACCTAAATTAGCTGGCTTTACAATAACTGGATAACCTAGTTTTTTTATGTTTTCTAAAATAATTTTATTATCATTTAAATATTCAGTATCATAGAACCAAGTATATTTAGGAACAGGTATATTATTTGCTTCCATAACTTGTTTCATAACTACTTTATCTTGACCTAATGCAGCGCCCAACATTGAAGGACCAACATATGGAATACCAATAGTTTCTAAGAAACCAGCTAAAGAACCATCTTCAACACCTTTACCATGAACAATTGGTAAAACAATATCTAATTCGTTTACACGACGATGAAATATACCTTTTGTTTTAATTAAATAAAATCCATCTTCTTCTTTAACTAATGTTACTTTATTTGCATATCGTTTTAATTCATTAAAATCTTTATATACATCAAGTTCCATTAGCATTTTACCAGTATACCAAATTCTATCTTTACTAATATAAATTGGAATTATTTCATATTTATCTTGATCTAAACTATTCATTGCTTGAATAGCCGTTATAATACTAATTTCGTGTTCTACAGATTCTCCTCCAAATATAACACCTAATTTAATTTTCATAAAATCACTCTTTTCTACTTCTCATCAAATATATCAGGTAAATCACTTTGAACTAATACACATGTATCTTGATTACCTATTTCATTTACTTTTTTAAATGCTTCATTCACATTATCAAAAATATAAATATTTTCTTTTTTAAATTTATTTTCTAATAAACCTTCATAAATCGGTTTTGTTTGTTCTTTTCCAAGTAAAATTGCGATATCGGTTTTTTTACTCATATAATTACCTAATTCTTTGTTTAATTCATATGATTTATCTCCTAATTCAATCATTCCAGAAGATATAGCAATTTTTTTACCAGGCATTTTAGCTAAAACATCTAAAGCCATTTTAGTACCATCAGGATTAGCATTATAAGCATCATCTATTATACTAATTATACCCATTTTTTTAAGTTCTAATCTATGTTCTACTGGTCTTACTTTACGAACACCCATTTGAAGTTGTTCAATACTTAATCCTAAGTGTTTGCCTAAAGCAATGCCAGCTAAAATATTATAAATATTAGCTTTACCTAACAATTTAGTTTCAAATAAGTATTTATTTTTATCACCTTTAAAATGACATTCAAATGTTGTTCCTTCAATATTTAACTTGATGTTATCAGCATAAACATCAACATTCTTATTTTCAATACCAATCCAAATTGTTTTAACATTATTTTTAAGTTTATATGATAATTGTAATTTATCATCACCATTTAATATTCCTACTCCATCACTAGGTAGTGATTCAATAAGTTCAAATTTTCCTTTTTGAATGTTTTCTTGACTACCAAATGATTCTAAATGAGCAACCCCTATCTTAGTTAAAATACCATATTTTGGTTTAACTAAGTCACATAGTTCTTTAATCTCACCTCTTTTAAAAGCACCCATTTCTGCAATTAAAATATCATGAAATTTATCTAAATGATTATTAATGGTTATAATTAAACCAACTGGTGTATTAAAGTTTTTTGGCGTAGGTAATGAATTATATTTAATACTTAATATATCGTTTAAAATATTTTTACTACTTGTTTTACCATAACTTCCAGTTATTCCTACTACTTCTAACGAAGGCATATTTTCTAATTTTTTCATAGCTCTTCTTTTAAATTTATAGGCGTTTAATTTTTCAATTGGTTTATTAATTAAATTAGTTAAATAAGTCATAAAATAATTTAAATAAATAATAATACTATAAATTAAATAATATAAACAAATATCATTTTCGTTAAAAATTATAGTAAAAATAATAATTGGAATTGTATAAATAATTATATTAGTTACATATAATCTTTTTACTCTAGCTGTTACATTTAGTTTTAATTTAGTAACTGTTTTTTTATTTTTATTTATTAGTCTTAATGATAAAATGGTGTATAAAGCTATTACGCATACAATCGTCCAAATGTTATCAGCATCAATTAAATATAAAGTAAATATTATTGGTAAAGCAATAATATCCCAATTAATAAATACTTTATCTTTATTTTTCCATATCCATTTCAAATAACGATTTCCATCATTATACCAATTTTGTTGTAACATTTGAAAAGATCTTTTTGTCTTAATTAAATGATAAATTAGTATAATTATAAAAGACACAATAAACTTTGTAAGCATAAATTCACTCCTTTATAAAACTAGATATAATATTTATGGTTTGACCTAATCTTTCTAAATAGGCATAATGGGTACAACCTTCATATTCAATTACGGCTGCATCTTTAATAAGACTCTCTAATATATATGCATCACTTAAAGGAACGGCTTCATCATTAGTACCCCAAATAATAATCGCTGAGCAATTAATTTTTTTAATATCTTCGGTTATATCATTATTTACATGTTCTACTAATATATTGCGCATCATTGGACTAGCGTTTTTATAATCGGTTGAGCCAACATGTTTTTTCGCAAATTGTGATAATTTATCTAAACCAGGTAATTTTTTTGCTTGTTTTAACATTTTTGTTTTAAATGATAATTTTTCAATGTTTTTTTTAAATGGACTAGCTAATAATACTATTTTTTTAGTATCATACATACTAGCATACATTAAGGTAATTTTACCACCGAAGGAATGACCTATCATAATTGGATTTTTAACGTTTAGTTTTTCTAAACATTTATGAATACATTCAGCATAATCTTTAATTGTCCAAACAAATTTAGGTTCTTCACTTTTACCAAATCCAGGTAAATCAAAAATAATAATATCATTATCTAGTAGATTATTACCAATTGGCTCCATCATTTCGATATTTTGTCCCCAACCATGAAGTAAAACAATTGGTGTACCAGATATATTGCCATATCGTTTGTAATTTATATTAATATCATTTACATGTAACATGTTCTTTCACCATTATTATTATACCAAAATTCTGCCTATTTTAAAATATAAAAACGCTTAGTTTACATAAAAAAATATTGATTATATAGAATCAATATTTATTTTAACTTTTTTAGCATTATTTATATATGATGATGCTTGAACTAATGTTCTAATAGAATTAGCATTAACACCATCTTTACCAATAACTGCCCCTATTTCATCACTACTTACTAATACTTCAATAGTAATAAATTCTTCATCTTCATATGATTTTACAGATACAGTTTCTGGATCTTTTACAATACTTTTTACTAAGTATTCAGTTAGTTCAACTAATTTTTCCATTATTTAGCCTCTTTTTTAGTAGTTGTTTTCTTTGTTGTAGTTGTTTTTTTAGTTGTTGTTTTAGTAGCAGGTTTTTTTGCTGCAGTTTTAGTTTCAGTTGCTTTTGGTGCTGCTTTCTTAGCAGGTTCTTTTTTAGCTACTTCTTTCTTAACTGTGTCTTTTTTAACCATTTTAGATTCATGAAATTTTTTCATAATTCCTTGTTTACTTAATAAATCTCTTACTGTATCAGTAGGTATAGCGCCATTATTTAACCATTTTAAAGCTACTTCTTCGTTAATTTTTATTTCTGCTGGTTCAACAATTGGATTGTATGTACCAATTAATTCAATAAATTTACCATCTCTAGTTACTCTTGAATCAGCTGCAACAATACGATAAAATGGTCTTTTTTTTGCACCCATTCTTTTTAGTCTTAATTTAACTGCCATATATATTCCTCCATTTCGTTATTAATTTTATCATAATATTATATTAGTGTCAACCTTTTTTTATTAACACTATTTAACAACAAAACCTTTCTTTAATTTTTTATTTAAATAAGTAAAATAATCGTTTTTAATTGCTAAATTATCCATGATTATTTCATTTTGAATGTTATTATTTATTTTTTGAATTTCTTCATAAGAATAGATCTTTTTTCCAAGATATGTTATTTTGGATGAATTAGCATTATAATAAGCAATATCACTACGCCATGATCCATCTGAAAAGACAACATAATTATGATAATTATTACTAAATAAATCATTACCAGCATATAATCTTGGATCATAATTTAAATCAAATAAATTAGCGATTGTTGGTAATATATTTATATATGAAGTGTATTGTGGATATTTTTTTCCTTCTAATGTTGAATTATAAATAATGAATGGTGTCCTATCATCATCACGATAATCAGTAATGTCATATTTAGCAATTTCGGAAAATTTATCATTAGGTAATCCGTATGGTTCATGGTCAGCATATAAAACAATAACTGTATCATCTAATTTATTGTTTTTTTCTAATTCGTCTAATAAAACACCCATCGCATTATCAACAATTTTTAATTTTGACATATATCTTTTTGCGTCTATACTCCAATTTTCTTTTTTAAATAAGTCTAAATACATATTTCCAGTTTCTGATGAAATATTATATTTCATATGACTAGATACGGTAGTTAACCATACCATAAATTTATCTTCAGTGATAAAATCAGGTATTGCTTTTTCAAAAAATTCAATATCACTAGGCCATGGTTGTTCGCCATCGCCTAATAATGTAAGACCTAAATCATCGATATTATAATATTTTCTACTTCCCATATTTGGTAAATATGTTTTTCTTTCATAATATTGTTCTGTATAATCATGATAAGCCGCAGTATAATAATTAGCTTCATTAAATAGATTAAACATTGCTTCGTAATAAGTATTATCTTTATAGGCATTGGCCGTACATTCTTGATTTATTGCGTATAAAGATAGAATACCCATCATTTCATTATTTCCGGTTGCGCAAGCATTTTTTGGTGAAAAGGCATTAGTCCATGACCATCCTTCATTATAAAGTTTAGCTATATTAGGAAAATATTCTGGATAATCTGTTAATACATTACTACCAGATTCAATCATAATAACGATTAGATTTTTATTTTTAAAAATACCGGTATAATCATTTTTTGGTGATATATTTTTACTCATAAAATAAGTATTTAGTTTTTTATATATATCATCTTTTTCAACTTTATTTAATGCTTTCCAATCAGTATCATCAATTATTCTTGCTAATTGAGGATCAATCAATGAATTATTATCATTATTATACGAAACCATTTCTACTGTATTATTAGTAAATATTGATTTTATATCTAATCCAGCATATATTCCTAAGCCAAACTGATTAATTGCGATATTAGATATTATTGGGTTTTTAAATAATTTATCATTTTTTATTAACTGCATATTATTTTGCATAAATCTAATACTTAATGATTGATAATATAGAACACTATTCATAATTACTAGCAAAATAAATAAAAATCTCATATCATTATTAAATTTTTTTTCATTATATTTTAAATCATCAGAATTTGTTTTTTTATCAAAAAATATATAGTAGATAGTTAATAAGACGATTGGTAATAATATAAGCCAATATTGTACTTTAAAACTTTTAATATAGTCAAATATAAATGAAGATACTGCTTTAACTTGCGATGTAGTAGAAAAAGACATATAAGAGCCTAAGTAATTATTAAAACCAGCTTGAATAAGTGCATATAAATCAAATAATGCTACTATTGTAATTATCAATATCTTATTAATTTTTTTATTAAATAGTGATAAAATTACTGCTAGTAATAAAGATATAGCAATAATAGCAATTATAATTCTAACGCTTGAATAATCAATTATATTTATATCCATACATAATCGAAATATTAATTCAATCAATAAAAATGATATAAAAAATAATATAAATGGTTTAAATAATTTATTATTTATTATCTTCATTTAACTTCACCTTATAATATAATTATACAATAATTTTTATATTTCAACAATAAAAAAACGTTTAAAACGTTTTTATCAAAATGGTGTTCCAGAGAGGATTCGAACCTCCGACCTACCCCTTAGGAGGGGGTTGCTCTATCCAACTGAGCTACTAGAACATATATAAATTATACCACAAAAAAAATGCATTTTAAATGCATTTTATTTTAATACTGTTGGAATTATTTCTTTAATACATAAATATGTAATAATAATTACGATGGAATATAGTATTGCATAAGCATAAACAAATTTATTAGTATCGATTTTGCCAATATAATGTTCTGATCCTTTTATTAAGATAGCAGTCCATAACGATGTTGCGAATAATAATACTACAAAAATAATATTAGTAATAGTTTCTGCATTATCACCACTTAGAATAAATCCTAAAATTGTTATAATTGCTACTGCAAATGATAAAGTTATTTGTGATAATCCAACTAAAACGAACATTTTTTTAATACTTGTATTTGCTTTAAAGCATTTATCAAAGATAAGATATCCTACTAAAGCCATAGCAACAAATAGAATTGCAAATACTAAGAATCCACATAGCCAAACTTTAAAGTATGGAATATCAACAAAATCACCAAATTCACCAAATAAAGATTTAATAATAGCACACATAAATACGCCGCCAAGAATTGATGTAACTCCCATAGAAATTAAAGCTACCAATAAATTATCTTCAGTATTGTTGTTTTTAACAACATCAAATGGTTTTTTTATTGATTCTTTTAATAAATCCCAGTATTCTTTTAATATGTCACCAAAACCTTTTGAATTATTAGATGGTGTGTTACTTGCTTTAGAACCACAATCTGAACATTTTCCATCAACTAGTTCTTTTCCACAAGTGGAACAAAATTTTGCCATTTTAATCACTCCTTTTTTTATTAATTTTATGTATAACTAGAGGCAATAACTAGTTTTTACTTTAAATAATTTATAAATAATACAATAAATATGTTAGCTGTATAAGCAAATTTTCGACTAAATGAATGACTAAATTCATATAAAGCAGATGCTTTGTCAACAGAACTAACTATCCAGCTTTCTATATATTTTGGTAATCTTTTATATATAGGAAACATATGCGATTCAATAATATTTTGACTCATAATATCTAAATCAAAATATTTATTAGCATTTTCTAAAGCAATTTTAGGATGACTAAAGGTAGATAAAAATCTATCTTTTAAATTCCTATTTTCATCGCTTAAGAAAAAGTCATGTAATAAACCTGCACGAGCAGTTGTTTCATAATTTAATTTTAATAGTTTAGCTATTTTATATGAATAATATGAAACTCTAATACAATGGTCATACCTACTAATTCCATGATGACTAATTGCATCAAGTTTTTTAAATTCATTATTTTCTAATATATCACTAATATAAAACAGATATTCACTATCGTTTATATTTTCTAACATTTTGATGTTCACCTCAACATTACTATTACATTATATCATAAATTTAGAAAAATAGTAATCTTTTAGCAAAAATTAATTATTATCTTTTAATATTTCTAAAGCCTTACGCATTTCAAGATCATATTTAACCATTTCAACACCACCAAATAGTTTTAAAAATTCTTCCTTATCCATATTGTATTTCTTAGCTAAATCTTCAGATTCTTTAATAGCTTCTGCTTCAGTTACTTCAATATTTTCAGCTTTTTTAATTTCTTCTAATAACAATCTTTCTTTAATTCTTTTTAAAGCCTCAGGATTCATTTGATCTTTTAAGGCTTTTTCATCTGAATTAGTAAATTGATAAAATTGTTCTAATGTAATGCCTTGCATTTTTAAATTTTCTTCATATTGTTTAATCATTCTATCTAATTCATCTTTTATCATTGCATCTGGTATATCAACTTCCATAGTTTTAGTTGCTTCAGTTAATAATGCATCAATAAAATTATCTTCAGCATGGTGTTCTTTATGAGCTAAGATATTTTCTTCTAATTGTTTTCTTAATGATTCTTCTGAATCAATACCTTCAAGTCCTAAATCAGCAAAAAAATCATTATCTAATTCAGGTACTTTAATGGTTTTAACATCATTAACAGTTACTTTAAATACAACTGGTTGTCCTTTTAATTCTTCAGCATGATAATCTTCTGGGAAAGTTACATTTATATCTTTTGTTTCCCCTTTTTCCATACCAATTAGTTGTTCTTCAAATCCTGGTATAAAAGTGTTAGATCCAATAGTTAAGGAATAATTTTCTCCTTTTCCGCCTTCAAAAGCTTTACCATCTTTGAATCCTTCAAAGTCAATAACAGCAATATCACCATCTTCAACTTTACCATCTTTTATTACGTTTTCAGAATATTTATGTCTTGTTTCTTCTAAAGCATTATCAATTTCTTCTTTAGTAACTTCGATTTTTTCTTTTTTAACACCTAGTTTTTTATATTTACCTAATTTAACTTCTGGTCTAGTAGTTAAAGTAAACATAAATTCAATACTGTTTTCATCAATGCTTTTTAAAGCAACTTCTGGTTGCGCTACTATTTCTAAATCCTTATTATCTTCAATCATTTGTTGGTATGCATCATTTAATACTAAATCAGCTGCATCTAAGAATAAAGATTCTTTACCATATTTCTTAATAAAAACATCTTTTGGTGCTTTACCAGGTCTAAAACCATCAATTTTTGCATTTTTATTAGCTTTTTCAAATGCTTTGTCTAAAGCATCTTGCCAAATTTTTCCTTCTAATTTAATTGTTACTTCTTTTACGCATTCTTTCTTTTCCATAATTTCCTCCTAAATCTTATACTAGTATAATATAATTTTTTTAATTTTACAAGAAAAAAGCACTTATTTGTGCTTATAAAATGTCAATTATTTTAACATCATAGTTACCAGCATCACATAATACTGTTGCGATATCACCTTTTTTCTTTCCTAAAATAGCTTTAACTAAAGGTGATTCATTAGATATTTTATTTTCAAAAGCATTAGCTTCATTAGTACCTACGATAGTATATGTTTCTACTTCTTTATCATCAACATATTCAATTTTAATTTTTGAACCAATTGATACCTTATTTTTACTAGATTCTTTAATAATAACTGCTTTTTCAACCATTTTTTCTAATTCGGCAATTCTTGCTTCAACTTCAGTTTGTTCTGATCTAGCTGCATCATATTCAGCATTTTCAGATAAATCACCTAAAGCTCTAGCTTCTTTTAAAGCCTCAATTACTTCAGGTCTTTTTTCAGTTTTTAAATAATCTAGTTCTTTTTTTATTTCTTCTAAACCTTCATTGGTTAAATAAATTTCTTCTTCTTTTGACATTGATGTCACCCTTTCATTACTGTATGATAATACTACATATTATTATTTTTGTCAAATCTTTTTATTCTTAATAAATTATTTTTGAATAATTTCTCATTTATTCTTAATTTTACAATTTGTTTTGGATGTCTAACGATTTCAATTAAATTGTTATTTTCATCCCATATATCATTTATTTGATAAGTTATAATATCAATATTAGGTCCAAAAATTTCAACAATATCACCTTTTTTAAAGTAGTTTCTTTGCTCGATTGTGGCAATATTAGTTTCTTCATTATAATCTAAGACAATTCCTAAAAAATCTTGATTAGATATTTCAACTCTTCCATTATAGTATTGGGTAGTTTCATCATTTAAACCATTAAAGAATTGAGGAATTGCATCTCTATTTGCGCAAGTTCTTAAAATATTATCATAATATTCATTATATTTATATGTTTCAGGATGCTTTAAATATGCATCAATTGTTCTTCTGTATGTATCTACTACTGTTGCGATATAGTAAATTGATCGCATTCTTCCTTCAATTTTAAATGATGTTATACCTAGATTAATCATATCTGGGATATATGGCATTTCTGATAAATCTTTAGCACAAAAAGTAAATGGTTTAGTACCTTCTAATAAATTCTTATTTTCATCTAATAAATTAAAATCCCAGCGACATATTTGACTACAGCCACCTCTATTAGCGTCTCTATTAGTAAGTAAGTTTGATAAAACACATCTACCGCTTATTCCAGCACACATAGCGCCATGAATAAATACTTCTATTTCAATATTAACTTTATCAATTATTTCTTTAATTTCTTCTTTACTAAGTTCTCTTCCTAAAACAATTCTTTTAACACCTAGTTTTTGCCAAAATAAACAAGTTTCATAATTTAAAGTAGAAGCTTGCGTAGATAAATGAACATCCATTTTTGTTTCTGATAAAGCTATTTCAATGATTGCTGGATCACTAATAATAACCGCATCAACACCACAATCTTCTAGTTTTTTTAAATAGTCTTTAACTAATTTTATTTCTTGATTGTGTAGAACTATATTAACCGTAACATGAACTTTTTTATTTAATTTATGAGCATAATCGCATCCTTCTTTGATTTCTTCAAAGGTAAAATTAATTGCGTTTGCTCGTAAACCTAATGCTGGTCCACCAATGTATACCGCATCAGCGCCATATATAAAGGCTATTTTTAATCTTTCTAAATCGCCAGCAGGAGCTAATAATTCCGGTTTCATTATTTCACCTTATATATAGTTGCTTGGTATAAAAAGCCTTTACTAGTATTAAGTTCATAGTTACTAAATTCACCTTTATATTTTTTTAATACGTTTATAAAAGTATTTCTATCAATATTAAATTCATTTAAGGTTAAATAATCTGCTTTAATTTCCTTTAATTCTTCATAACCATCTAAAATAAAATCAGAATAAACAAATGTCCCTAATTCATTATCAATAATTGGATATATTTTATTTTCTTTTTCTAAATAGTTTATTTTTGAGTTATCGTTTAAATTAAAGGTTTTTAAATAGTTTTTAATAGCGTGTCTTTTTGAAACATACATTGGTAAATAACCAAATATTGGGACAATTGTTTTAGATTTACTTTCACTAATTATTTTAATGATTTCTTCTTTAGTAATTTCTCCTGATAAATATACATAATTAACATTAAATTTATGCCAAAAATTAATAGTTGCGTAGTTTGTTGTTAAGTGCTCTTGTGACCAAACTAAATCTGTTTTTAAATTTAGTTCTTCTTTTAAACTTACAAAGCATGTATCAGCATAAAATATTCCTTTTAAGTTATATAAATCAATATTCTTTAATATTTCTTTTAAGTTAGAAATATCTTTATTAAACATATTACGATTAAGAGATAAAAAAATATCTTTTTTGGTAGTTATTTTTTTTAATTCCTCTAAAGTAATTTCACAAGGTACATTAACACTATATCCTTTTAAACCAAATAAATAGGCATCAGCATATTTATCTAGTTCTAAAATATCGGTGTTGTTTGGCATTACTAATAATTTTTGCATATTTATCACCTGAATTAAATTATATCATAAAATTTAAAAAACTTATAGTTTCCTATAAGTTATTCATATGTTAGTGAATATTTCAATGAATTTTCATTTTATCCAAAATTAAAGAACTTGTAAAAGTTCTTTAAAATACTGGAATATATTTAATTATGTCATCTAATTTTAAATCAGATGCTTTTTCATAAGTGCCATCTACCACTTGATATTGGTCATCTTCTGCTTCGATATTAATTATCATAGTATTATCTTCAAAAGTAATATTAAATACTGTTTCAAAAAAGGCTAAATAATAGTTTCCTTCTTCATCTAAATTAATTTCAAAATCACTAGTAGCGTCATTTAATTCAAAGAAAATTCTGATTGCTTCTTCATTTTTTTGATATACATATATTTTAATATCATCTTTTATATATACACCATTAATTTCAGAATCTAAATATTTTTTATCGCCATAAAAATCATTATAGAATTCTTCATTTGTATAAGGTTTAGTGTATTTATAATCTCCACTTTCTAAGTATTCATTACTAGTTTTAACTGAAATTTTATTGTTTTTAAATGTTATAGTTGCATCTTCAGAAAGTGAATCTGGTTTAAAAATATTTTCTTTAATTTCAGAACTTCCGGTAGTATCAAGAGTATCATTTTCAACATTGTAATAAATATTATCATCTTTTAAATAAGTTTTGATTTTAGTTTCACCAAGTTCATATACTCCTTGATAATTAATTTCTCCTTTATCTCCGCAACCAGTTGTGCCAATTACTAATATAAGCGCTAATAATCCAAATAGTTTCTTTTTCATTTTTTTCCTCCTATATATATTATACCATAAAGTTTAAAAAAACTCATAGTTTCCTATGAGTTATTCATAATGTGTCCACATTCTATAAACATATATTTCTTTTAATTCATCATTTACTTTATATATAATTCGGTGCTGACGATTAATTCTTCTTGAATAGTACCCTTCTAAATCTCCAATTAGTTTTTCATAAGCTGGTGGATAACAAAAAGGATCATTTTTCATTAAATCTAAAAGTTCACGAGATTTTGCTTCTAATCCTGAATTTTTAAGTTTTATTTTATCTTTAATTGCTACTTTGGAAAATAAAATTTTATAATTACCATTCTTCATCTATTTTATATTCCTCAGCTACAGTCCAATTTTCTGTTTTTTCAATCTTTTTAAGTTCGTCTACATATCCAGGTATTGATTTTAAAAAAAGTGTTTCTTCGATACTATTCCATTCATCTTCCGAAATTAATACGGCATTTTTACCTTTGTTATTAACAATAGTTATTGGATTAAAACCTGTATTTACATCGGAAACTAATTGAAATAAGTTTTGTCTTGCGTTTGTAATATTGATTGTATTCATTATATCACCTCGTATACATTATAACGTACATTTTTACGTACGTCAACTCTTTTTATTATTATATGCAGTATTTAAATAAAAACTCATAGCTTCCTATGAGTTATTTTTAATAGATATACTAATACCATCACCAATATCATAAAATGTAGTTTTAAATTCTTGATTGTTTTTTAAAAAATCAATGTAATTATTTAGTTTTCTAACTATTCCTCTTACATTTCTACTTTCAATTCGTTCAATTGGTGTTTCAACTAAACCATGAAATTTTAAATTATCAGATACAATTACCCCATGTTCTTTTAAATTAACTTTATATTTTTCAAAAAATTTAATATATTGACTTTTAGCAGCATCAATAAATATTAAATCAAATTTATCTGTTATGTTAGTACTTAATGCATCATCTAATATAACGTTTATTTGTTTTTCTAAATTAAATTCTTTTATGTTTTTTAAAGCTTCTTGGTATCTTTGTTCATCTCTTTCAATGGTAGTTACTTTAATATTATGATCTAACAAACACATACGAATTGCTGAATAACCAATGGCAGTACCTATTTCTAAGATGTTTTGAATATTATTTTTTTTAATATATTCTAATAAAAATTCAATACCATCGGGTAACATAATCGGAATATTATTATTTTGGGCATATTTTTCTAAATCTAATATTCGTACCATAAACCAGCTTGTTTTAATTCTCTAACTTTAAGAATATGTTCGTTTTCGGTGTTGGTAAAATAAGTTTTTTTGTTTTTATCAGCCACAAAATAATAATAGTTATGGTTTTTAGGATTAATTGTTGCTTCAATTGATTCAATTGATGGATTGCATATTGGACCAATTGGTAATTTACCAGCCATTTTAGCATTTCTTGTATTATATGGATTAGAGGCATTAATTTCATCAATATATAAATCACGATCACTCATGTTTATTTTTGCACCATAGTATGTTGTTACATCACTTCCTAATGACCAACCAGAGTTTAATCTATTATAGAATACACCCGCTACACCATTTCGATCATCACTATTAGCAGCTTCTAATTCAATTATTGAAGCCAATGTTAATAACTGATGGAAATTATATTTACTATTCTTAATTTTATCTTTATATGGTTCTAGTTTATTTTCTAGATTATTTAACATAGAAGTAATTATATCTTCTATTTTACCATCTTTTTTTACTTGGTATGTATCTGGATATAGATATCCTTCTAATGAATAATACAGTTCATTATTTTTGATATTTTCATCAATAAACCAGTATTTATTTATTAAACTATCTAGATAGTTGCTATCGCTTAATTTGGCGATTATATCATCTTCTGATATATTTGTATTCTCGGTAACTAATTTAATAAAATCACGCATATTTTTACCTTCTTTGAGCGTTATATTAGTATACCCATCAGAATCGATTGTTCCTTTACTTAAAACACTGACTAATTCTTTAACATTCATATTACTTCTTAAACTATATGTACCAGCTTGTAAACCAGTTGGTTTATTTAATTTAACATATATTCTATACCAGAATTCTGATTTAATTAAATTATTGTTTTTTAAATTAGCGGATATTGATGTATAAGTTGAACCTTCTTTTACTTCAAATTTAATAATTGTATTATCATTATTTACTTTACTTATACCATTACTATATAAAAAATATAATGAAAGAAAAATAACAACAAAAAAAGAAAGAAAAATTATAAGATTTTTAGGTCCTTTTTTTAATTTCCTTTTCATGTTTAAAAACGAGCTTATTCTTGCTCGTTTCCTTTCTCTATTTCTGATTGAATTTCTTTTAAAATTGTTTCAACAATTTCCCATTCTTTATCTGTTTCAATTGGTTGTAATTTCATTTCTTTATCTTCAGGATCATAGATTGATGCATATACTTTTGTATTACCTTCTTCATCTTCTGAATTATCAGTATAAACCATATAATTCTTTCCTGTTTCATTTGATTCAAATGTAAATAATACTTCACATTCTACTTCTTTTCCTTCATCATCAAATACTTTAAATGTCATTCTTTCTTCTTTCATTATTTCACCCTTTCTTTATTCAAATAAGTTTGTAAAATTATAGTAGCAGCTAGAGCATCAATTTTCTTTTTTCTTTTTTTTCTTGAAATATCAGACTCTAACATATAATTTGTTGCTTCAACAGTAGATAGCCTTTCATCTTGTAAAATAACTTCTATTTTTAAGTTGTCTTCAAGTAGTTTTTTAAATTCAATAGTTGTTTCAGCTCTTTCACCAAGACTATTATTCATATTTTTTGGTAAACCTAAGATGATTTTAGAAATATTAAATTCTTTTATTAAATCATCAATTATTGGTATTAAACTATTATAATCAGATTCATTAAAATTGATTGTTTTATAAGATGAAGCGATTGTTAAGGTTATATCACTAAGAGCTACACCTAATGTTTTTGTTCCTAAGTCTAATCCTAAATATCGCATTTAATTAGTTCTTTTAGTAAAACTTCAATTATTTTACTACGTTCTAGACTAAGCATTTTATTACGTGCGTCTTTATAACTTGTAATATATCCTGGATCTCCACTCATAATATAACCAATTATTTGATTTATTGGATTATATCCACGATCTTTTAAGATATCATATACTTCTTTTAAGATATCTTTAGTTAATGCATCATTAAATTCACTAACTTCATATATCTTTGTCATGTCCATATAACCACCTACTTTATGAATACAATTACATTTTAGCAAATTTTTATCTATTTTTCAAGTTATTTTTTACCACTTCTTGGATGAGTATTTAAATATACTTCTCTTAAATGTTCATTTGATAAATGCGTATATACTTCTGTTGATGATAATGACTCATGTCCTAATAATTCTTGAACAACTCTTAAATCAGCGCCATTATCTAACATATGAGTCGCAAATGTATGTCTTAATGTATGGGGACTAATATGATAATTAACCGCACCTTTTTTTAATATATTATCGATAATTAATCTTACTCCTCGATCAGTTAGACCATTTCCATATTTATTAATAAATAAATGGTTTGTTTTGGCTAATTCTTTTCTAAGTGGTAAATAACTATCAAAGTATTCTTTTAAAACTTTGCCATACAAAACTATTCTTTCTTTATTACCTTTTCCTAGAATTCTAATTGTTTGTTCATGAAAATCAATATCTTCTAGTTTTATATTAACTAATTCACTAACTCTTATACCAGTTGAATAAAATGTTTCTAAAATTGTTAAGTCACGCATACCAAATAAAGTATTTCTATCTGGTATTTCTAATAGTTTTTCTAATTCATTATAGTATAAGAATTTAGGTAATTTTTTTTCTATTTTTGGATTACTTATTAAATGAGTAGGATTATTTTCAACTATATTTTCTTTTAATAAATATTTATATAAACTTTTTAAGGAACTAATATGTCTAGCTATTGATTTACTACTATATTCTAATTCATAAAGATAGGCTAAATATTTACGTATTACTTGATAATCAATAGCTTTATAATTAGTTATTTTATTTTCGTCTAAAAATCTTAAAAATACTTTTAAATCTTTACCATAATTCAAAACTGTATAACTAGAATAATTTTTTTCCCGTTTTAAATATTTTAAAAATTCAATTATGTCTTTTTCCAATTATATCACCTAGTTTTATTGCCACTAGAAATAATGTTTTTATAATCTACATAATCAATCATGTGCAACTTAAGACGATCTTTTGGTGATAATGTTTTTATTTGTTCGCTTGTTAATTTTTCAATCATTTCATAAATTGTTAATCTTTCGGATAAGTCATTTAGCAATGGATCATCAAATGGTTCTTCATCTCTTATTCTTTTTTCTTCAATAAGTAATGCTTTAACAGAATCTATTTCTTTTTTTTCAGTTGTCACATTATTTAAAAAATCATCCATAGTTATTTGTCCTGGTACTTGATTTTTATCAATCATCTTCATTATCTCTCCTTCATCAATACGACGGTTATTTCTTACATTTAACGTATTTATATAATCAGTAACTAAAAGATTACCTTTTTTTATTTCATCAATGTCATCATATTTTCTTGATAATGTATCATATAAATTCCACATATTAACAATATTTCTGGTTGTTATATAATCTTTTGTTACATTACTATATTTTAATTTAAAGGCGTTTTGTTCTTTTAAAATTTCTAATGAAAAATATTCATTATTTGGTTTAAAAGGTAATGTAAAAAATTTTTTAAATGATTCTCTAGTATTAATTTTATTAAAGAAACGATTATAGAAGTTTTCTGTATCTTTTTGTTTTGTTTCAATGTTATTTAAACGATTATTGGCCATTTTATTAATTAATTCTGTACGATAATCTTTTTGATTAAATAATAATTCTAAAGTATTTAAGTATTTTTTGCCTTTATATTTATGATCATGAACAATATATAAATCAACAAAATTATTTTTTAGTAATCCTTCTTTATTTAGTAGTTTTTTAAAGCCTTCAATACTAGAAAATTTTGTTGTTACTAAATCAATTGAAGCAATATCATTACCATAAATAAAATCATTTATACCATCTTCTAAATACCAAGATTGTCTTAAAGGAATTATTTCTGGTTTTTCAAAATCACGGTATTTAGCGACAATATAGTAACTTCCATTTCTAATAAAATTCATACTATCACCTATAATAATTATACTATAAAAATTAAAAAAGTTATAGAGATAATCTATAACTTTACATTTTAATCTTGTACAAATGTTCCGGTTTTAATAGAACCAATTGTGATAGAACCATCACCACCAGCTCCTCCAACACCACAGCCACTACTTCCGTTACCAGCTCCACCATT
>CAJOJO010000014.1 GCA_905235045.1 uncultured Bacilli bacterium | reverse complement strand
AATGTACATACGAACTCTAT
Source organism: uncultured Bacilli bacterium (assembly GCA_905235045.1). Taxonomy (GTDB): domain Bacteria; phylum Bacillota_I; class Bacilli_A; order RF39; family UBA660; genus CAJOJO01. Next base: position 33,284 of record CAJOJO010000014.1, on the reverse strand, counting down.
CTTTAGTAATATTAATATTATAGTTTTCTAATTTTTTAGTAATATTTTTATATAATAAATTAACAAATAAATTACGATTGGCTTTTTTTGTTGTTAATTCACCATATTTAATCATAATTAATTTATCCATAAAATCACCATTTATTTCTTCTAGGCATAAATACTCTTTTTAATACATGATTTTTTTTACTACCTGGTAATTCTTTTGATAATATTTCATCTGAACGCTTTTGAAATTCTTCATTTGTATAAATTTTACCCATTTGAACTTTTACAGGAACGTTCATATAGAATTCAGGATGATTTTTAATGCCTTCAATAGTATCTTCAGTTATAACAAGATTAGGATAATCTTCTTCTAATATATTTTTATTCATATACAGTCTCCTTATTTGTTAATATTATATCACAAATAAAAATTTATTACTAAAAAATTAGTCATATTTCAGACTAAAAATATATTTAAAGTTCGAATAGTTCGAACAGATTCTTAAGTGGTGCCACCTGCAAGAATCGAACTTGCAACTAAGCCTTACCATGGCTTTGTTATACCACTTAACTAAGGTGGCAACAAAACTATTATATCAATACTTCTAATTAAAAGCAATCTCTGTATCAATATTATCATCTGTTAAAGCAATTCCTAAAAAAATAACGCCACTTATTAAAATTAATAGTGAACCAATAAAAGAAGCATATGTTAATGTTTTCTTTTTTTGACTATCATATTGATTTAATGATTTTAAACTTTTGTAACTATCATTAAAGAAATAATAATATACTAATAATAAAATACTAAAAATAAGAATAAGTAATTCTTGATATTCTTTTTTACTTTCTAAATCAGTATATAAAATATATTTTTTTTCTTTACTATTAGCTATCCAACTTAAGATAATAATTCCAATGTAAATGACCCATATTTCATTTTCTATTTTTATTTCTTTTAAACGTTCTTCCATACTAAAGCATATGAAAAAAGTAGTTAAATTTTAACTACTCCAAACATCAGAACTATCCCATCTACGAAAACACTTTTTTAGTCCTAACCTTTTTATTCTGTTATTTTTTCTTTCGTCTGTTACTTTACTATCTCTTATTTTATATAACGCATATTCTAAATACTTAATTTTGTCTATTGCACTAGCATTATGTTTTTTTTCATCTATTCTTTTATAAATAGCCTTAGCTAGTGATAAATCGCAATTAATATCAGTATCAGTACCAATATTAATATTTGTTGGATTTTGAGTTAAAAAGTCATACATAACTTGTTCATCAAAAGTAAGCCATCCTCTTTGACGATCAGTAACACTTTGATCTAATCCACATTTAATACATCCGCATCTTGTAATTGCGTTATTCATCATATCATTGTAAATAATCTTTGAATTTACCCAAATATGATTACATTTTTGATATTCATTCATTTTTACTCTTCTATACAAATATGATTGCTCATCTGATAAGTGTTTATTTTCTTCTTTTAAAGATAAATATCTTTTAATTTTTTCATCTTGTTCTAATTCATTAATTTCATTTTCTATTTTTCTTCTTGTTTCAATAATTTCTGCATACTTATTTATTATACATGAATTCACATTATCACCTCATTGCGCTATATAATAACATATTTAATGTAACTTTACAAGAAAAAAAGCAATATTGCTTTTAATCTAAATCAAAATTACTCCAATATCTTCTTTTTAAATATTGTTTTTTCTCTTTTTCTAAAGTTTTTTCAGTAATTTTTGGATTACTTTCAGCTACTCTTTGGTTATAGTTTTCACTTGTTTTAGAAAGTAATTTAATACACTCATTTAAATTTACAAGTGATTTATAAACTTTTTCGCGATCACTATAATCAGTAATATTGTTAACAACTTTTTTAATTTTATTATATTGTTCAACTAAGTCATCAACACCAACACTTAAATCAACCGCATTTCTAACGTTTTCACAAGCATCAAGATTTTTATTTTGCATTTCAAGAATTAAAGTGGACAACTCATTTTTATCACTAGTAAGTGGTAATACATTTGGATCAAAAGTTAAAGAATCAACTACTAGCACTTTTTTATCCCAAACACCAGAATTTATTTGTAATGCATAATTTGATTTTTTTGATTTATATTTAACAATACCTTTTTCATAATTTGGAATTATTTCTATATTATCAAAATAAGTAAAATTATAATTATCATTAAATATTGTCTCTATTGAGAATACATTTCCATCTAAAATATCTAAATCCAAATTAGGGTCTAATATCAATCTACTAATATTTAACGAATCAATTTTATCTAATAAAACATTTATTTTATCAATGTCTTTTTTATTAGCATATAAATATTGATAAAAATATTCTAAATTATCATTTAATTCTAACTTTTTTGTCTTTCTATTAAAATCATAACTATACATAAAGTCCCCAATCCATGTATACTTACTTATTTCTTCAATAGTAGTTTTATATAATTCACAAAATTCTTTCAATTTTTTATGTCCAACTATTCTTTTACCTTCGATATATTCACTAATATCACACCCTAAATCAAGTGGTGCCGTTAAATTTTTAGGATATTCACTATTAAATAATTCGATAACAGCACTATTAAAATTATGAAAGTTATCGATTATATTTGCTAATGCCTTTAATACCTCAACCCTTATTTCACTTTCCATACCAATTACCTCCTGCACTACATATTATAACATATAAATTAATTATTAATATATTTTTTTATCATCTTTACTATTAAATTCCTTGAATACTTCAATTGTTTTATTATGATCAATGTTTTCTAAATCTAATACTTTATTATTAGGATTTTTAATAAATTCATAAATTAATTCGTCCCTAAATCCAATATTAGCAGCATCTTCTTTTGTATTTCCATAATAAACTTTTTTTATATTAGCCCAAATAATTGCCGATAAACACATTGGACAAGGATAGCATGAAGTATAAAGTTCACATCCTGTTAAATCGTAGGTTTTAAGATTTTGACAAGCATTTCGAATTGCCATTATTTCGGCATGCGCAGTTGGATCATTGTTACCTAAAACATGATTATTACCTTTTCCAATAATTTTTCCATCTTTTACAATACAAGCTCCGAATGGACCACCATTATTTGTTTCTAAGTTTTCTCTAGCTAGTTCATTAGCTAATTTCATATATTCATTCATATAACCACCATTTATATTATATCACTAAAATATGCTTACATTCATCATATTCTTTTTTTAATAGCCAACACGACTGATTCAAATGGTTTGTTTTAGTATAGTGCTGGTGTCGAAATTATCTATGTTTTCTTGTTAAAGATAATATCTTTTTTTGCTCTTCAAAGTTAAATCTCAAATCAGTTTCATTATACTTTTTAGCTAATAGGTTTATTATTTTATCAGAACTATATATATTGATTTGTTGTTCTAAAGAATCTAAACTACTTTTTAAATCATTACCATCTCCTGTTAAATAAGTAATATCATGGTAATCATCTATTTCATAAGTAAAATACTTCTTAATTAATGAAGAAAAATATTTATTATTTTCTTTTTTTATTTGCAATCCACAATAATAATAAAATTCATCAACAAATTCAGGCAAAAATGATAAAACTCTTTCACCAGAAAAAAATATCTTTGCTATATTTTCTTTATCAGTTATATTGCTAAACTTACCAAATAAAAAACAATTATCTGATTCAACAGGTGTTTTACCACGTGTAAACATTTCCATAAAAATTGGATCATAATTATTCTTTTCAATATCTATACAAAAATCGTGTTCAAAAGGTACAATTTCTTTAGATTTTATAAAACCATATTTTGGATGACCATCATTATCATATTTTATATAACTTATTTTTCCATTTATATATGGTTTTAATAAAATACTTGAATTATTTGAAAGATACTCCTCAATAAATTCAATATTAACATCTATAAATTTACAACCATCTTTTTCGTATAACATAATATTCACTTCCTTAGCTGAGTATTATAGCATATATTATATATAAAGTCTATATAATTTAAAATTTATTATTAACCAGCTAACAACGTAATTTTGTTAGATATTTTAACAAAAAATCAATTCTATTTCTAGAATTGATGTTTATTAGTAAATTGAACCAAAGTTCAACCATATTCTTTAATGGTGCGAACGACGAAGTGGTTTACAACTCACCCGCAAAAGACGACCATTTATATCAATCACTATATTCATTTTACCAAAGAATAGAAAAAGTAGCAATAACTTTATCACTACTCTTAATCTATTTTATTTTGATTATTTAGCAACGATAATAATTTTAAAACCATGAATATATATAATAGTATAAAAATCAAAAATACTAGGTATAAATGGATTAATTCATATCTAACAAGAATCATAGTTGCAAGTAAACTTAGTATAAACACAACTAACCTTCTTGTAAATTGAAAATACAATATTGCCTTTTCTTTATCTTCTTTATTAGTATTTTTAAGAAGGATATCACTTAATAAATTTTCTGTTGGATCTCTTAATGCTAATAAAAGAATAAAACCAACAGCCATTATAATAGAACTATACATAGATGTAAAAAATATTTTTCCAATAACAAATAATAAAACTGAAATTAATAATCCAAAATAAATTATATATAACGTTTTGTTTTTAAATTTATCATATATTTTTCCAAATATTAAATTTAATATTAGTCTTGATACTCGAGATAAAAATAAAATAATTGACATTACTAAAGTTACGCTATTACTTTTTAAGAAATCTTGTAATTCATATTGTATAAATAGTTTATCATTTGTTTGACAAACGACAAGAGTCCCATATATTAAGCCATAAACAAGTATAGTTATAATCATAATTTTATTAAAATTAAATTTATGCTTTTTCTTTAATTCTAATTCTTTATTATCAAAATTAACCTCATATATATAATGTGACATTATAAAATTATTAAAACATATTAATATACATATAAACATTGGTAAATATGGACTAATATTAAATAAAAATCCTGCAATTAAAGTAGCAATCATAGTTGTAATTGAATATATTGTTGTTGCTTTAGTCTTTATTTTTATAAAATCATTTTCTTTATTTTGGTATATTAAATTATTATTTAAAACCACCTGATCAACACACTTAAAAACAAAACCTACTTCATAAAAAATTTCTGCCAAAACAAAGAATATTAAATTAGTGGAAAAAGTAAAAAGTAATGCAGATATTAATAATAATAAAGTTCCTAACCTTATTGAATATAAATTTCCTATTTTATTTATAATCTTATGTGATAACAAATAAAATACTAGTGCTACTAAAACACCAATTGTTGTCATAAAATTAATTTCAGAAGAAGTTAATCCCTTAACATTTGTTAAAAATAATGTATTAATCGCAATGAAAAAAATCAAGTCTGATGAAAGTCCATAAAAAATTGGATAAATTTTATTGCTAAGTTTAATACGTTTATCTTTTGAGTTATCCATATAATACACCTTCTTTACTATTAATTATTTTTTCAAATGCTTTCTTATAATTTATTGATAAAATAGGTAAATAATTTATCAGTATTTTTATCTTCTACTAAATAAGTTATAAATATTATATCATAATTCATAAAAATATATAATCTTATTATCTCTCATAATCATCCTTGTTTTTTTCTTTCTTATTAATAGCACTAGTATATTCTTTTTCGTCTATAAATTCCTTTTATAAATAAAAACTTCCACCCTCTCTATGATTTTCTGATACAGCAAAAAAATCAATCATTTCTGATTGATATCTATATTTAAGTTCGAATAGTTCGAACAGATTCGTCACTGGTGCCCTGAAGGAAGAAGTACAACAACTTTTAAAAAATTATCTTTTTTTATATTTTGATAATGTTTTTACAGTATATTTACTTAAATTACCTGTTATTGGCATACAAGTAAGATTTATATCTTCTCCAATAGGATTTAACTCTCTATAAAAGTCACCAGCTATACCATCTATTTCACATAAATTTAAATGAGAATCAATAATTAAAGGATTACATTGTCTTATTTTAGGTTGAGAAATAAATGCTAATCCTTCATCCATACTTTTAGCATAACTAACTGTATCAAATGATGTAATATCTTCCCATACATCTTTATAATTGCTATTTAATATTTGTTCAATAATTTCTTGTTCACTTAAATAAAACATAGATTGTTCATTAATAACACCTTTATCTTCATAGTAATTTAGTGTAAGTCCCAAAACTTCCATCATATATCTACTTTCTTTTGAGAGTAGTAAACTACTATAAATATTTATTGCTTTAAAAAAATCTTCGAACCATGCGGTATGTGAACTTTCTGATAGAACCATTTCTCCAACAAAGTTTCTACATCTTTCACTTAATAAATCGACACACATACCATTAGTATTTTCTAAATATCCTACCATTGCCCATAACTCTTTTATTTCTTCAAAAGAATGAGTATGTGCCCAAAACAAACAAGTTCCTAATATACCACCATCTAATCTATCCATACAAAGTGCAGGAATTGGTTTATCAAGTATTGGATATTTTGAATAATCAATTACATCTTCTAAATTTATTCCATCTTCATGAAGATATGTAATTAATTCTTCATCTTGTAATAAAATGCTTTTTACATCTAATTCATCACTTTCTTGTTTTAATATATCGCCTGTTTTAAAAGAATTAGCATGAGCAAAACATTTTGTACCAACGTCATGAAATAAACCTGCCAATGCAATTTTTAAAAACTTATTTCTTTCATCTTTGTATAGAGATGAAGCAGAATATGCAACATTTTTTGAATGTTCCAATCTAGAATAAAATTCTATAGGTTTTAATTTCTGAATATTTACATAATCCATTCCACAAAATACACCTTTTCCTTTAAGCCTTTGCATTGTTTTTGTTTGAATATAACGCTCTAATCTTGGATCAGCATCTTCTTTTGTCATAGTTCCATATTGTTCTACCAACATATTATTTTCACCTCATATATCTATAATGACTATGTCATTATGCAAGTGTGTTTCTAAATTGACATAATTCAATTTAAAAGTTGATAGTTATTATAACATAATTTTAAGTATTTTAAAACTCGAACTAATAAAAGTTCGAGTTTGGTATCAATCTGGTGCGATAGTTAACATCACAACAAATAAATAATTAAATTCTATAATCATTATACCATGAGTTTTAATAATTTTGATAAAAAATTATATAGAAGCATACAAAGAAAATTATAAAATTTAACATGCTCCACGTTCATTAGCCAAATCAAGCTCTGATACAAATCTTTTATGAATACTACCATCTGGTGAAATATAAATGCTATCAAAACACATAGGTTCATAAGTTAGTGACTGATATTGTGGTTGTTTAATTGGTGTTTTTAAGTTACAAGTAAGATTTAAAATTACTTTTATACCAAACTTTTTCTCTAACGATTTGGGTTCTAAGTAGCATCCATATTGTAGAGTATCTTTTTGATGAATGTCATCACAATATGGTAATAACATTTTTTGCAAATCAATAAAATTTGGATCATTAGGATCATCTGTTGACATTTCTGAAAATTTTATTGAAGTAAATCCTATTTCTTTCATTTCTAAAACAAATTTTTCTAGTTTTTCAAATGAATCAATACCTCTTTTATTTACGACACAATTAACTCTTAATTTAAGTTTAGGATTTTCTTTGTGAAACTCTTTTATTTTATATAGTTGTGGTTTGACTCCAACAATATTATCATTAATTTCTTCGCTGCCCATAACAGAAACAATTAATTTGTCTAATTTTTTTATAACTGGTGTTAAACATTCTAAATTATAACCATTAGTATTAACAGTAATTTTTCTTTTATATGGAGCAATACTATTAATTATTTTTATTAAATCTTTAGGAAAAAGTGTAGATTCACCGCCCAATAAAAGTACATCTGGATACTTATCCAATGAAATAGCACTTTTAATAATTTCATCAACATTTACTTTACAAGGTATGTTATATCTACCTACACAGAAGAAACATTTACCATTACATGCAGTAGTTGTTTGAATACATAATCTTGGTCCCATTCTTCCCATACAATAATTTTCTTTACTTCTTAAGGTAATTGACATTTAAATCATCTCCATTCAAAACTTTATTATCAAATGAATCATATATCCAACTATCAGTTACTGAACAATCTGGTTGAATAACATTCATATAATCATGTTGATATTCAATTTTTGGTATTCCAAAATTTCGTGCTTTAAAAATATTATTGTATGGGCAACATAATTTTATATAAGTTTTAATTTTTAAATATTTTGATAATTCTGGTAATTCAAAGAAGCATCCTTTCAATGTAGCATTTTTTTGATGAATTTTAAATTGTACTAACAAATCTTGTAAATCAATAAAATCAATATTTTCGTTTGATGTAACTAATTCCATTAATTTAATTGCAGAAAAGCCAAGTTTTTTAGCCTTTTTTGCATATTCTTTTATTTCCTTTAAATTAGATACTGTTTCTTTTGTGACAACTACGGCTGCGATAGTTTCAACATTACCTTTACTTTTATTTATATTTTTCAAGGCCTTTTCATCAATAACTACTCCAGTTGAATTTTTATTATAATCAAAAGAATGAATACTTAATGTTATTGTATCTAAATATGGTAAACTCTCTTTAATTGCTTCTAAATTAGACCCATTACTTATAATATTAATCTCTTTTTTATATGGTCTAATTCCTTTTAATACTTCAACTAAATTTGGATATAATGTTGGTTCTCCACCTAAAACATCTACTTTTAAAAATTTTTCCATTGAATTAGCGGTATCAATGAATTTTTTTGCATCAGCTGATTTTCTATATGGAGTTCCAGCAGCTATGCAAAATGTACATTTACCATTACAGCCATTTAATAATTTAATATTTAATAAATTATAACTTTTTCCACATATATTATTTAAACATGGTTTTAAAATTATTTCATCTTTTTTCATTTTTACTTCAACTCGTTTCAGGAACCTATCCAAAACTTTCTCGTGTTTATTTGTATTATTATAACATACTTTTATATTATTGAAACAAAAAACTACATTTTTTTCTTAATTATCTTTCATAATCATCATTTTCTTTACTTAAATCTAATTCTTCAATGTCATCATCATCTAAAACGTTATCTTCATACATATCATTAACAACATCAATATATTTATCATCTTTATCATACCAACTATGAAGTTTATCGTGTAAGAAAGATATTAGTTTTTCAAATTTATCTTTCCAATATTCAAGAGTATTTTGTATATTTTTTATTTTAGATTTCAAAAATGATATTTCATTATCTTTTTCCTTAATAGCATCGTTTAAAGTCTTAACTCTTAAATTAATCGCTTCTAGCTTGATAATATTTACCATTTTAATCAATCCTTTCTTTGAAAGACTTTTTTCTAAACAAGAAAAAAATCAATCCTAATTTAGAATTGATTGTCTATTTATTCTCGATGCTTATAAAAAGTTCGAGCGGATTTCCCAATGGTGCGAACGACGAAGTGGTTTACAACTCACTCGCTAAAGACGATTGATTTATATCAATCATTACTATAATTATACATCAATTTTATATTAATTAAAATACTTTTTATGTATATAATAATCCTTTTTTAGATTTAACCTTAATATATATTCTTAAGTAAATTAATCTAACAATTCTATCTATTCCACATAAAAGTGAAAGCCCCAACAAACCAAATCCAAGTTTTTTAAATAAAAATGCTAATGGGATTCTAACACATATTCCTCCAATCAAAGCCATATTTCTAATTGCTTTTGTATCTTTATTTGCAGATAGATATGCTCTATAATTACTTGATGCTACCTCCATAACAAATTCAATACTATAAAACCATATATATGGATTACAATCTTCCCAAGGAACTGTTTTTGCTAAAAACCACCAAGATGGATACATCATAAATATCAAAAAGACAATTGCTATCAATGTACCATATATCTCAATGAAATCAACTTTATTTAATAAATTTTTATTTTCTTTTTCTATATCATTTGAATAATCTATAAGTAATCCATTATAATAACCCGCAATAACCTCACTTAATGTATCTGAAACAGTTATACAAGCACAATGTATAGTATAAATTACTGTGCCATAAGAACTGGCAATACTAGTATATGTTATATTTACAACTCTTTGTATAATTTTATTAAATGCAAGATCTTTTCCATATTTTAATATTTCTTTTACATAGTTCTTTCTTATTTTTCCAATTTTAAATTTAGATGCAATAAATAACAATATAGTATTAACAAGTGTTGAAATAATAGTTGCTATATAAATTCCTATTTCATTATATCCCATCTTAACACTAATAATGTCACCAAATATATTAATTATTGAAGATATAAGAACAATTGTAAATATTAAATTTGTTTTTTCTTTAACTTTTAAATCGTTTTTTGCTATATACCCAACTGCCACAAGCGGAAGTTGAATTGCTTTTAACCTTAAAATTATTGTTAATATATTTCTTGCTTCATTATCTAATTGATAAACATATGTTATATTTCTTGCAAAAAAGAAAAGTAATAACCCTGTAATCAAACTAAAAATTAGTTCCAAAAACAAACCAGAAGTATTAATGTCTTTATTATTACTTTTATTTCTAACCAATACTATACTGTGTGAGGAACTTATACAAGCTTGTAAAGTATTTATTGCCCAATTTAGTGTTATAAATGATGAAAAAACAACAAGTGCTGTCTGTCCAATTGAATTTGAAATAGATTTATCAATTAATATTAAAAATGTATTAGTAAACTCAACTATGATATAAGGTAGTACAAATAATAATGACTTTATTACTCGCTTTTTCATATCTTTCTTCATTAAAACCACCTTCTTGTTAATAATTTAAATATTGTTATACATTTATTATATCAAAAATCTCTGTACATTCATATTTAATTATTAAAAAAATTAGATGTTTAAATATAATCTTTTCTACAAATTAGGTAATTAAAAACGAACTATCTTGTAGTTCGAATAATTCATCATTGGTGCCATAACAATAGATATCTTCGAAAATGATTATGGCGAAACAATAGCGACATTTTGTTGACGTGAGTTCTAACATTTCTTAGGAAATTTCTTAGGAAATTTCTTAGGAAATATGTTATAATGGTTTTAGATACAATTGGAGGTGTAAAATGATAGGAATAATTGAAGATTCAAGAACAGAATTTAAAGTTAAATTAGTTGATGATTTAGAAGAATCAGTTATAGCTTTTTTAAACAAAGATGGTGGAAATATTTATATTGGTATAGATGATAATGGTAATGTAGTTGGATTAAGAAATAATATGGATTTATTGCAAAGAAAAGTTAAAGATAAGATAATATCAAGTATTGAACCATCTGTTTTAGGTTTATTTGATTTAGAAGTATTGGAAAAAGATAATAAGAAATACTTAAAAATAACAATTGCCAAAGGTTATGATACACCATATCATATTAAAGGTATGGGAATGACACCTGATAGTTGTTTTATTAGAGTTGGTAGTTCTAATGAAAGGATGGATGAGCATTTAATAAATAAGATGTTTAGAGAAAGAACAAGAAACTCTTTAAAAAACATTATTTCTCCAAGACAAGATTTAACTTTTACTGATTTAAAAATATACTATGCTGAAAAAGGTTTTGATATTGGTGATAACTTTGAAAAACAACTAGAATTTTATACTAAGGATGGAAAATATAATTATGTAGCATATCTTCTTGCTGATAATAATAGGGTTTCAATTAAAGTAGCAAAATATGCAGGAAACGATGTTGATGAATTAATGGAAAATTATGAATTTGGAGATTGTTCATTGGTTAAAGCAACATATAGGGTTTTAGAAAAATTTAGAACTGAAAATAAAATTTATGCTAAAATTTCATATCCTGAAAGATTAGAACAACCAATGTATGATTATACTGCTGTCAGAGAAGTTGTTATCAATGCTATAGTTCACAACGATTGGACTACTGAGTATCCACCTAAATTTGAGTTTTTTAATGATCGATTAGAAGTATCATCATTTGGTGGCATACAAAGTGAATTTACTGAAGAAGAATTTTTACAAGGTTATTCGGCACCTAAAAACCCTGAATTAATGAGAGTATTTAGAGATTTAGAACTTGTTGAACATTTAGGTACTGGTATAAGAAGAATTCTAAAAAAATATGATAAAAGTATTTATCACTTCTTTCCACATTTTATAAGAGTAAGTATTAAATATAATCAAAATGAATATGAGTATGACAATATAATTAATAACAAAAAAGAAATAAATAATTTTAATTCTGAATTAAATAATATTCAAAAAGGAATAATTAGTTTAATTTTATTTAATTTTAGATCGACCTAATATTACTCAAGATGAAATGGCAAATTTACTTGGAATAACATCTAGGACAATTAGAAATCACATTAAGTACTTAATAGACAATAATTATATTGAAAGAACTGGTGCTACTAAAAAAGGTGAATGGATAGTAAAATAGGAAAAATAACAAAAGAATGGAGATATATTATGGATGACAAAAATAAATTAGCTATTGATACGTATAATTTAATTGCAAGTGAGTATGACAATGAGTTTGGAACTGATTATAGTGATGCACCTTATATTGACAAATTTCTTGAATCTTTAAATGGTAAAGAAATATTAGATATAGGATGTGGTCTTGGGAATTTGACTAATTACATGAATGAACATGGTTTTAATGTTATAGGCATTGATTTATCAGATAAGATGTTAAAAATTGCAAAACAAAAATATGAACATATTACATTTAAAAAAATGGATATGCGAGAGATTAATATAGATAAACAATTTGACGGAATCAGTTTGCTATATTCGTTATTTCACCTTACAAAAATGGAAGTAGAAATAGTTCTTACTAAATATTATAATTTGCTAAAAGAAAATGGAAAAATGCTAGTTATATTACAAGATGGTGATGGAGAAAAAGTGGTTAAAGAACCCCTTAATAAAAATTTATCAATGTTTGTAAATTACTATAATCTAGAAGAAATCACAAACATATTAAAAAAGCATAACTTTAATATTATATATTCTGCATATAAAAAAGGAACAGAAGGATCTTTAAGCAACAAAAAAATTGTGATACTTTGTGAAAAACTATAATTTTTTTTCAGTATGTTTATGGTGGGAGCAATTCCACGTTGCTTGCTTATTTATAAAAATAAACGTCACACTATATTTAGTGCGACGATTTTTTCTTATGGTGGAGCTGAGGAGAATCGAACTCCTGTCCAAATATACTCTATTATAAATTTCTACAAGGTTAGTTGATTAATAGATGTCCTAATTAATAAGTAACCAACAACAACTTAATTAGTAATCCTTTAAATATTCATTACTACTTAAAGGAGTCATAGTAATATATCCTGCTAGTATGAACCTTCTAAAACTCTCACAGGAAAAGAATTAAAGAAAGTTGTATTATCCTATGATTAGGCAAATGCTACAGCATTACTTTTGAATACTGAAGCTAATACATTTTTAACATTTTTAGCATTTATTTGCTTTTGAATTTATAGTATTCCTACTCCTTGCCATCTATAACGAAATATACCTGTCGAAACCTGGACAGCCCCAGGTAAACTTACCTATGTAAGTTTTTGAAGTCTTTTTTTAACTCCCTTAAAGTATCTCTTTCTTTAATAGATTCTCTTTTATCATAATTTTTCTTACCTTTTGCAAGGCCAATTAGTATTTTAGCATAATTTCCTTTAAAATACAACTTTATAGGTACTAAAGTATTACCTTCACGTTCAATACTATCTCTTAGTTTTAAAATTTCTTTTTTATGCATTAATAATTTTCTTGTTCTTGTTTCATTATGATTAAAAATATTACCCTCTTTATACTCACTTATATGCATATTAAGTAAAAATATTTCATTATTTTTAATAATTGCATAACTATCTTTTAGATTAGCTTTACCTAATCTAATTGATTTAATTTCTGTACCAGTAAGTTCTATACCAGCTTCATATGTTTCTAATATTTCATAATCATATTTTGCTTTTCGGTTATTTATTTCTATCATATTATCATCTCTTTAAATATATTTTATTTGCTTCATTATTAATAACAAAATCAATTTCGCCAACTTCTTTACGAGCATCTTTAACAATTACTTCTAATTCATCTCCTAAATGATATCCTCGTTTATTCTTTTTGCCAATTAAACTAATAGTAGATTCATCAAAAGTATAATTATCTTCCGTTAAATCTTCTAATTTAATTAAACCCTCAATTAAATTAGGTAAAGAAACATACATACCACGATTAGTAATAGAACTAACCATACCGCTAAATACTTCCCCAATATGATCAGACATATATTCAGCTTTCTTCATATCGTCAACTTCTCGTTCACAATCAACCGAATCTCTTTCTTTCTTTGAAGAATGTTCAGCAATATATGGTAAATTTAGTTCTTCATATCTTATAGTATCATTATCCATTTTTCCATTAAATAAATATTTACGTAATAATCTATGAACTGTTGTATCAGGAAAACGTCTAATTGGTGAAGTAAAGTGAGTATAACACCTACTTCCTAAACCAAAGTGGCCTATATTATTAGTATCATATACGGCTTTTTGCATACATCTTAATAATAAATTAGAAAATATTGAAAACTCTTTAGCGTCTTTTAGTTGGCTTAAAATATTTTGCATATCTGATGGCTTAATATCTTTAAATTTACCAGTTAATTTATAACCACATGCACTAACATAATTAATAAATTGAGTGATTTTTTCTTCACTTGGTTCACCATGAATACGATAAATAAATGGTAAAAATTCATAAGCCGCAATATGTTCTGCAACTGTTTCATTAGCCATTATCATAAAATCTTCAATTAATTTTTCTCCGGTACCACGATTACGTAATGTTACATCAATTGCTTTACCAGTATCATCAACGATAATTTTTGACTCATCAATATCAAAATCAATATATCCTCTTTTAATTTTCATTTTTCGCAAAATATCAGCAAGTTCTTGCATTAATTTTAATTTATCAACAAATGGTTCATAACCTTCAGGAACAATATCTTCTTCTAATATTTTATTTACTTTTTTATAAGTCATTTGGATTCTTGATTTAATAACACTCTCAAATATATCATGACTTACTAATTTACCATTACTATCAATTTCCATAATGCATGATATAGCAAGACGGTCAACATTGGGATTTAAAGAACAAATTCCATTTGATAATTTATGTGGTAGCATAGGAATTACTCGGTCAGCTAAATAAACACTTGTTCCTCTATCCATAGCGGTTTCATATAAAGCCGTTTTTTCTTTAACATAATAAGATACATCAGCGATATGAACTCCTAATTTATAATTACCATTCTCTAGTTTTTCAATACTAATAGCATCATCAATATCTTTAGTATCATCACCATCAATAGTGAATATTACTTCATCACGTAAATCAGTACGACCAACGATTTCTTCTTCACTAACACTATCTGGTATACTATTTAATTCTTCTTTAACTTGATCGTTAAAATCAACTTCAATACCATATTTATAAACAATTGATAAAATATCAACACCTGGATCATTTTTATGACCAATTATTGTTAGTACTTCACTATTATATCCATCTTCTTGTTTATTTAATAAACGAACTAAAACTTTATGTCCTGGCATAGCATTCATGCTTTTTTCTTTATCAATATAAATAGTTAGTTTTATTTTGGGATCATCAGGTATTACTACTAAACGATTATTAATTTCGGATACCTCACCAACTAAATTCATTAAATCTCTTTTTAAAATTCTCTCAACAACACCATCTGGTCTATCTTCTATTTTATTTACTCTTACAACTACAGTATCTCCATGAATAGCGCCATTTAAATTACTAGCATGAATAAAGACATCTTTTAAAGGTGTTTTATCATCAGTTATTTTTACAAAAGCATAATCACCTTTTGCCGATAAAACGATACCAACTCTTTCTAACTCATCATCATGTTTAACATATTTACCCTTATTAGTATGGCGTAATTCTAAATTATTTTCCATCTCGATTAGAGTTTCTTCTAATTCACGTAATTCTTCCACAGTAGTTAAACCTAAGGCATCATTTATTTCAATTGTTGTTAAAGCTTTATTATTATCTTTAAATAATCCTAAAATATTTTCTTTCATACTATACCACCTTATAATAATTATAAAATATTTTATACAAAAAATATAGTATTTATACGGAATATTTACTACACTTGACACAAATATTTGTAAAATAAAAGAATATGTTTTATCTTAAAACATATTCTACTTCAGCTACTTTTGTTAAATCTAGGTTAACACGATAAGTTATTTCTTTTTCATCCATTGCTTCTAATGGTCCTACTTCATCAGTAAATGAATGAAGTAATTCCTTATTCTTATTATACATATTACATTCAATTTCATTATAAGTTACAGTTTCTTCTGTATTATTAGCAATAGTAAAAGAAATATCACTTATTTCATCTTCATAAAAAACAACAAAATCAATAATATCTAATTCATTTACTTTTGTATCATTAATTTCTAAATTAGAATTATCATTAATAATAGATTGATTATTATCTTCCTTTTCTTTTTTCTCACAACTACATCCTGTAGCTAAAGAGAATGCTAAAACGATAGCTAAAAAACCATAAAATACCTTTTTCATATTATCACCTACTATGATTATAACACAATTAAAAAAAAAATACTATATGTATTTTCCAATATAGTATTTTTTCTTTCCTCTTCTAATAACTAGTAATTTACTATCTAGTGCTTTAGATTTACCAATTATCTCATTTTCATCAGTATATTTATCACCATTTATCATAATTGAACCAGCACTAATAAATTCTCTGGCTTCTCTTCTTGAAGAAGCTATATTGTTATTTACAAGTAAATCGATTAAAGGTAATTCTTCTTTTATTTCAAAATTTGGAACATCTTTTAAACCTATTTCAATATCTTTAGAATCAAGATTTTTTATATTACCACTAAATAAAGCTTCACTTATTTGAAGAGCTTTTTCATATTCTTCTTCACCATGTAAGAAAGTGATCACTTCCTTAGCAAGAGCTTTTTGAGCAAGTCTATTTTCTGGTTGTTTTTGATGTTCTAAAGCAATATTTTCTATTTCTTCTTTAGTTAAAAAAGTTAATTTTTTTAGATAATCAATCACACAATTATCATCAGAGTTTATTAGATATTGATATAACTCATAACTTGAGGTTTTATTTTTATCAAGCCATAAGGCATTACCTTCAGTTTTACCAAATTTTACTCCATTTGAATCTAATACTAGTGGCATTGTCATTCCGTATAATTCTTTATCTAATTTTTTTCTAGCTAATTCAATTCCAGTAGTAATATTACCCCATTGATCAGAACCAGCCACTTGAAGAGTTACATTTTTATCTTCATATAAATGAACAAAATCTAATCCTTGTAATATTGTATAAGCAAATTCACAAAAAGTTATTCCGCTTTCTAATCTTCTTTGAATTATATCTTTGTCTAGCATATAATTAACATTTATATATTTTCCATAATCTCTTAAAAAATCAATTGTACTAATATTTTTAATCCAATCATAATTATTTACTACTTCAAAACCAAATATTTCTTTTGCTTGACGTTCTAGTCCTTGAACATTTTTTTCTACTTGTTCTTTCGTTATCATTTGTCTTTCATTAGATGGTTTAGGATCACCAATAAGTCCAGTAGCACCACCAACTAAAAGAATTGGTTTATGGCCATATTTTGCAAGTCTTGTCGCAATTAAAAAACTAGAAAAATGTCCTATATGCATCGAATCAGCTGTTGGATCAGTTCCTATATAAAAGGTTAGTTTTTCATTGTTTAATTTATTTTCTAATTCTGGACTTGATATGTCTTTAATAAGTCCTCTCCATTTTAAATCTTCAAAGCAGTTCATTAATCTTCCTCCTTAATTATATCAACACCATGACTTGTACCAATTCTTGTTACTCCTAAATCAATAAATTTTAAGGCTTCTTCAGTGCTTTTAATACCACCACTAGCTTTTATTTCTAAAATTTCATTTTTATATTTATTAATTATATTAATATCTTCTATACTAGCTCCTCTTGTTCCAAAACCAGTTGAAGTTTTAATAAAATTAACAAATGTTTCATTACAAATTTCGGTCATTTTTTTTATTTCTGATTCATTTAAATAACAAGTCTCAATAATAACTTTTAAAATTTTTCCATCAATCGCATCTCTAATATCAGTTATTTCTTGTTTGATATATTCATAATCTTTATTTTTTAAAGCACCTAAATTAATAACCATATCTATTTCATCAGCACCATTATTAACAGCTTCAATAGCTTCATATTCTTTTGTACTAATAGTATTAGCGCCCAATGGAAAACCAATAACAGTACATACATTAACAGTACTATCTTTTAATAGCTTTTTTGCGGTTTCAACATAAATAGGATTCACACAAACAGAGGCAAAATGATATTCACGAGCTTCTTCACATAACTTTTTAATATCTTTTAAAGTTGCGGTTGCACTTAAATTAGTATGATCTATATAACTTCCAATTTCCATAAATCCTCCTTATTTTTTATCATTCAATTCTTTCAATTTTTCTTCAATTCTTTTTCCATAATCAATTGATTCATCATAAACAAATTCTAATTCTGGTGTATGCCTAACTTCGATACGTTCAGCTAATTCTTTACGAATAAACCCTTTTGCATTATCCAAAGCTTTTAAAGTAATATCTTTTTTTGTATCATCTAAAACCGTAAAATATATTTTTGCGTAACTTAAATCATTAGTTGTTTTGCAATCAGTAATTGTCACAAATTTAATGTTTTCATCTTTTACTTCTTGCATCAAAATATAGCTTACTTCTTTTATAATATTATGATTTAATCTATCTATTTTTACACTCATATTCTTCACCACCAATATTATAACATAAATTAAAAATATCCGATAACTAATTCTATATAAAAAGGTAGAAATTATCTTTCTATTTCTACCATTTCGTAAGCTTCAAAAATGTCACCAACTTTAATATCATTAAAGTTCTCAATTGTAATACCACATTCTAAGCCTTTTTTTACTTCTTTAACAGTATCTTTTTCGCGTTGTACTGAATTGATATTACCATCATATAAAACAACACTATCGCGAATTACTCTTACTTTAGCATTATTTTTAATTATTCCATCAGTAATATAAGAACCAGCTATTGTTCCAACTTTTGAGAATTTAAATAATTGTCTAACTTCAGCAGTACCAATTATTTTTTCTTCGAAGATTGGATCTAACATACCTTTCATAGCGGCTTCCATTTCTTCAACTACTTTATAAATAATATCATATAATCTTATTTCGACACCTTGTTCTTTAGCATAATCTTTAATAGCATTATTTGGTCTTATATTAAAGCCAATAATAATTGCATTAGATGCTTTTGCTAAAACGATATCACTTTCAGTTATTGCCCCAACACTACTTCTAATTACCTTAACTCGAACATCTTCAACTTCAATTTTTTCTAAAGAACTTTTTACCGCTTCCACTGATCCATGAACATCAGCTTTAATAATAACATTTATTTCTTTTAAGCCTTCGCCTATGCGGTTAAATAAATCATCTAATGTAACTACTTCTGATTTAGTGTTTTCATTTAATTTCTTTTCGGCTTTTCTTTGTTCACCAATACTACGAGCTTGTTTTTCAGATTCAAAAGCCATGAATTTATCTCCCGCTTCTGGTGTTTCATTTAAACCAGTAATTTCAACAGGTAATGATGGAATAGCTTCCATTATTTCTTCGCCTTTATCATTTACTAAAGTTCTTACTTTACCATAAGTAGTACCAACAACGATTGGATCACCTAATCTTAACGTACCATTTTGTACTAAAACGGTTACTATTGGTCCTACTTGTTTATCTAGACGAGCTTCAATTACGGTTCCCATTGCGTATCTTGAAGGATTTGCTTTATATTCATTCATACCAGCAACTAATAATATATTATCTAATAATTCATTGATACCAATTCCTTGTTTAGCTGATATTTGGTTAAATATAGTATCTCCACCCCAACTATCAGGAGTTAGGCCACAATCCACTAATTCTGTCATAACTTTATCTACATTAGCACCTGGTTTATCAATTTTATTGATAGCTACCATTACTGGTACACCTGCTGCTTTAGCATGATCAATAGCTTCCCTTGTTTGAGGCATAACACCATCATCAGCAGCAACAATGATAATAACAATATCAGTTATACTAGCACCACGAGCACGCATTTCCGTAAATGCTGCATGACCTGGAGTATCAATAAATGTAATTGGTTTACCGTTATAATTAATTTGATAAGCACTAATAGCTTGCGTAATTCCACCAGCTTCACCTTCAGCAACATTAGACTTACGAATAGTATCTAATAAAGTTGTTTTACCATGGTCAACATGTCCCATAATTGTTACAACAGCTGGGCGTTCAACTAAATCTTTAACATCGTCCATTACTTCGTAAGTTTCAAAGTTAGATACATCCTGAGTTTCTTCTCTTTTTAATTCTTTGCCATAATCTAATACTAATAGTTCAGCATTTTCATAATTAATATTATTGTTAACTGTTCCTAAGATACCTAATTGGAATAGTTTTTTAACTAATTCAGCACCAGGTACATCTAATTTCTTAGCTAAATCACCAACAGTCATTCCTTCTTTATAAAAAACAATATTATCACTGATTGTGTTAGCTTTTAATTTTTCCTTGTTTTTATACATTTCTTTTTTCTTATTAGCTAAGTCTTTTTTGTTTTGTTTAGGTTGTAATCTAACAACAGGCTTTTTTTCAACTTCTTTAGCTTCTTCGTATGTTTCAGCTAATTCGTCTAACTCTTCTAATTCTTCTTCATCAGATATTTGATCAATTACATTATCAAGTTCAACAATATTATCTTCACTTAACATGTATTCATTATCAGTTGCATTAATGCCTAATTCTTCACATTTTTTTAGAATATCAAATACACTTTTATTAACATCTAAGGCATATTCTTCTACTGTCATCATAATTAATCACCCTTTCTAATATATATTATATTTACGAAAAGTATTTTAAAATTTTTTGCATTGCTTGACTTGATCCTTGAACTTCACCTTTAGTAAAATCTTTTTCCTCATTAAATGCTCGATATTCAACATTCGCAGCATCAAATATTTTTTTACTTATTGTTGTTATTAAAGGATCACTATACATTCTTAAATATATTACTTTTTTAATTCCGGCTTGAACAATTGCTTTAGCGCATTCATTACAAGGAAAAAATGTAACATACAAAGTAGTATCTTTTAAAGGTGCTGGGCTATTTAAAATTGCATTAAGTTCGGCATGAACAACCCAAGGATTTTTAGTAGTTAATAAATCATTAGTTTTTTCTCCTAAACTATCCCAAGGAAATTCATCGTCATTCATTCCACTTGTTGCTCCATTATAACCAACCGAAATAATTTTTTTATCATCATTTATAATACAAGCACCTGTTTGGGTTGAAGGGTCTTTACTTCGTGCTGATGAAAGCATAGCCACTCCCATAAAATATTCATCCCAAGTTAAATGCGAACTTCTTTTTCCACTCATTATTTACCCCCTAAATAATTATATATTTTTTTTTAATTCCTCATAAATGGTATCAGGAACATTTACCTCTAAGTGTCTATTTAAAACACCAGTTTTTTTAGCCTTTTCGATTACTTCAAGGTCTTTTTTTAAATAAGCTCCTCTTCCATTAGCTTTACCACTTAAATCAACGATTACTTCATTATTTGGCGTTCTTACAACTCTTATTAATTCTTGCTTAGGTAATTTTTCTTTACTTACAATACACGTACGTAATGGTATTTTTTTCATTTAATTACCTCCTATTCTAGGATACTTATTCCCTCTTCTTTAGCTTGTTCTAGTGTTTTAACATCAATTTTAAATTTTGTTAAACGAGATGCTAGTTTAACATTAGAACCTTTTTTACCAATCGCTAATGATAAATTATCATTATCAACTAATACTAAAGCTTCTTTCTTCATTTCATCAGTAATAAATACTTGTAAATTCTTAGCTGGGCTTAATGCATTCGTGATAAATTTAGATGCATCTTTATCATATGGAATAACATCAATTTTTTCACCATTAAGTTCTTTAATAATGCGGTTTATACGAGTTCCTTTCTCCCCAATACAAGAACCTACTGGATCAACATTACTTACTTCTGAGTAAACCGCAATTTTTGTTCTATTACCAGCATCTCTTGCAACACTATAAACCATTATTGTTCCATCATTTACTTCTGGGATTTCTAATTCAAATAATCTTTTGACAAAATTATAATGATTTCTTGATAATAATATAACTGGGCCTTTAGTGTTACTATCAACTTTAGTAATATAGGTTTTTAAACTGCTTCCCATTTTAATTTCTTCACCTGGAATACATTCTGATTTAGGTAAAATTCCTTGTGTTTTACCAAGATCTACATAGTAATTTCTTTGGTCTTCCATTGCTACTATACCAGTAATCATTTCATCTTGTTTATCGTTAAATTCATCGATAATAACATTTTTTTCAGCTTCTCTTATTTTTTGAAT
Organism: uncultured Bacilli bacterium; assembly: GCA_905235045.1. Classification (GTDB taxonomy): domain Bacteria; phylum Bacillota_I; class Bacilli_A; order RF39; family UBA660; genus CAJOJO01. The sequence continues at coordinate 10,486 of CAJOJO010000014.1, read as the reverse complement.
AACTACTTGTTTAGCAGTTGCAGCAGCAACTCTTCCAAAATCAGCTGGTGTTACTTCTTCTTCAATTGTTTCGCCTAATTTAATATCAGGTACTATTTTTCTTGCTTCTTCTAAAGTAAGGTGAATACGTTCATCATAAACAAATGGTAATATTTCACCACCATCATCATCTGGATCATCTTCATTAATTGTTGAAAAATCAATATCAGAGAATTTTTTATATTTGTTTTCTTCTTCTCTATCAACTACTGTTTTAAACGAATATACATGAATATCCCCAGTGGTACGATCTATTTCAACACGTACATTAGCTAAAGAATTATAATTCTTTTTATAAGCTGATGTTAAAGCTAATTCCATAGCTTCATAAATAGTATCTTCACTTATTCCTTTTTCACTAACTAATAAATCAACTGCTTGTTTAAATTTTTTACTTTCCATTTTATTTGCTTCCTTTCTCTTTTGAACAAACTTCTAATATATAGTTTTCATCAATTGGATCTTCTTGATCTAATATTGGATTAATTAAATTGGTAACTTTAACACAATCATCAATATTAATAATTCCTTGTTTATCAATAATAATTCTTAAGAACATATTACTTCCTTCTTTAACATATTCTACAGAATCAAGAATATAATTATTTTCTTCGATAACGCTAATAATTAAATCTTTAATTTTTTCTTCCATAATGCCTCCAAACATATTTTAAAGAGTGGGGCCACCACTCTTTTGAACTAGACATATTATAACACAATAAAAATAAAAAGAAAATACTTTTTTTATACTTTTATGATATAATTAATTAGGTGATTAAAAATGAAAAACTATTTTAGAAATGCTTTATATGGCTTATTAGGAATATTTTTATACTTTTTACTATATAGTATTGAAGGATTACCTTTTGCCTTAGTGCACGTAGATCCTAATTCACTTCCTACTTTTATTAAAGTAACTTACTTAGTAGCCTATGAAATTTTGATGATTGCGATAATGCTTTTACTATATTATAACTTATTTAAAAAAGATTTAGCTGATATGAAAAAAAATCACAAAAAATATTATAGTAAATATTTTAAATATTATTTAATTGCTTTTGCGATAATGATGATTAGTAATTTAACAATTGTTCTTTTATTAAACAAAGATATATCCACTAACGAAACATTAATTAGAGATACTTTTAAAATTAGTCCTTTCTATATTTATTTTTCTGGTATTATATTTGCGCCTATTGTTGAAGAAACAGTATTTAGGGGATGTGTTAGAAAAATATTGACCAACAAATACTTGTATGTTATTGTATCGGGATTATTATTTGGCTTTGCTCATATAAGTGGTTATATTACGGGTGTAAGTGATTTATTGTACTTAATTCCTTATTCTAGTTTAGGAATTGCTTTTGCTTATATATACTACAAAACTGATAATATTTTTACATCAATGGGACTACACTTTATGCATAACGGAGTTTTACTTTCTCTACAATTTCTAACACTATTTTTATAAAGACATATAGTCTTTTTTTTTTATGTATGTTAAAATAATAATGGTGATAAAATGAAGAAAGTTTTTACTTTAAAAAGATTTATTATTTTTCTTATCTTTTTCATTTTAATAATTACTGGTACACTTCTATATAGTAGATATATTGGAACAACTGGTCTTAATATCAAAGAATATCGTTTAACTTATAAAAAACTAACTGATGATTTTTATGGGTTAAAAATTATTCATTTAACCGATATTCATTATGGAAGAACGATTCATAAAAAAGAATTAGATCATATTAAAAAAGAAGTTAATTTAATGAAACCTGATATTATTGTTTTTACTGGTGACTTAATTGATAAGGATACTAAATTAAGTAAAGAAGATTTAAAAATTATCAATGCTTTCTTAAATGGATTAGAAGCAAATATTGGTAAATATGCGATTACTGGTAATCATGATTATGGATTTAAAAACTACGATATTATTTTAGAAAATGGTGGATTTACCAATCTTAATGATAAATATGAACTAATATATACTAACACCACTAATAATATATTACTTGCCGGAGTAAGTACAAATATATATGGTAAAAAAACTATTAAGGAAAAATTAAATGATACTTTTGAATATCTAAAAAATACTGATAATAAACCAGTACTTAGTATTTTAATTATGCATGAACCTGATTTTATTGATGATATTGATTATAGTAAATTTAATCTAGTTTTAGCCGGACACAGTCATAATGGTCAAGTTAGATTACCATTTGTTGGAGCCTTAATAAAACCAAATTATGCCCAAAAATATTATGATGAACATTACAAAATAAAAAATACCGACTTATACATTTCAAGCGGTATTGGAGTATCTGAAGTTAATTTTAGATTATTTAATCGTCCTTCAGTTAACTTATATAGACTAACTAATCGTTAGTTCTTTTTATTTGGTTTAAAGCATTTATTTGATCACGTAATTGATTTTCTTGTTGTTCTATTTTAGGCGTAGGATTATTACTAATTGGTTGTTTATTCATTAATTCTTTAGTAATTGGATTAATACCAGCCATATTATCATGAATTCGCTCAATTCTTGCCATATCTGTCATACTATGTAAATTTGATGGCGTATTAGCCGATGTTTGTTTTAATAGTGCTTTTGTAAATTTAAAATCATTCATTTCAATCACCTATTATTATTTTACCACAAAAAAAAGAAATTAACTATTTTTTTATTAATTTCTTTGGATAATCAGATAAATACTCATTTATCTCTTGTTCACGCTCAACGATAGAATTACGTACTTCTTTTAATACTTTTTGTTCTTTTTTTAATATTTTAAATTGTTCATTATTATATTCTTCTTCAAAACCAACTTTAGGGTTTAAATAAACAACATCACGAATTCTTTCTTGTTCTTTTAATTCTTCTTTACACTTTAAATAACCTAAAATAACACTACCGATTCCTAATGATAAAAGTATAAAACGTAAATCTTTATTTGGTAGATCAAAAGCTATTTTAGCAATTCCCGTAAATAAAGCGGATGTAACAACCATATTAATAGTTGTCATTGTCCACACTTTTTTCGCATCACGCATATTTAGTAAAGTTGATATATCATCCATTGTTATTTTATTATCACGAATTTTTTCATCAAGATCAAGTAATTTTTTGTTATTATCATATGATAATCTTAGTAAATCACGAACTTCTTCATCAATCATACTATACCTCCTAAAACACGAAAAGTATTATATCTTAAAAAAAAATAGCTGTCAAGCTATTTTTCATCTACTATTTTAATGTTTTTATCAATTTGCTTTTTAACGCCTTTAACAAATCCTTTGAATCGCATTTTTTCAATTAAATCCATAACAGAATAAACAATAATTATTACACCAATAATTTGGGTTACAATTAAAGTACTAGCTAATGGATTAAATAGTAAATAGATACCTACTATTAATACAACAATACCTGATACTAATGATATTATATATGCTTCACTATTTTTTTCTTGTACATATTTTAAATACATTAATTTTTCAATTCCATTCATAATTAAGCATACACCAATCACACTAGGTATAATAGCGCCAATAAATGTTGGATTAATTATTAAGAATAGACCTGCTGCTGTTAAAATAATTCCTAGTACTAAGAAAAATTTTGCTAATGAGATTTCTCTATTTCTAACATATTTAAAAATATTAATAATTCCATATGTTAAAGCAAAAGTTCCTATTAAATATGAAACTATTTCCACAAATCCACCTGGATTTAAGAAAAGTAATGCTCCTATTGCAATAAAGAAAACAGATTCAATAATTGAAATACGATATGTACTTTTTAATAATTCATTCATATTTACATCTCCTTATATATAAGTATATCATATTTTAAATAATAACAAAACCTTTTTAAAGGTTTTGCTTTTCTTTTAATTTAACATACTTTTTTGTATGTTGCACAAAAACAAAGAAATGTTTATATTCACAATCTTTTTCATAATTAAAAGTATTTTCTCCATATCTAACAAGATAATCTACTTTTTTATTATTTATCATCCCAATTATTTCTTCACTAGTTAAGCATCGATAAACAATCATAATATTTTCCCCATTGACTGTATATTATAACATACTTAAAAAAAAATAAAAAACCTTTTTCAAGGTTTTATTTCTATATGGTGGAGAATAAGGGATTCGAACCCTTGACCTCCACGGTGCAAACGTGGCGCTCTAGCCAGCTGAGCTAATTCCCCATATCGAACGAAATAATTATAACATATCATAATTTTAAATGTCAATAAAAATATGTAAAAATATAGTTTTTTTAAACGTACCTATCTAGTTCACTTGAATATAATAATATGAAAGAAAGGAGAATGTTTTTGAAAAAATTTATCTATATAACAATTTGTTTAATTCTAATAATTGGAATTATCATTTTAACAGTTTTCTTAAAATCAAACGATAAAAGTGATTTAAAGAAAATAAGAGTTGCTGAAGTTACTCATTCTATTTTTTATGCACCACAATATTTAGCTGATACTTTAGGATATTTTAAAGATGAAGGATTAGATGTTGAATTTATCTTAACGCCTGGAGCTGATAAAGTTACATCAGCAGTTTTATCAGGTGATGTTGAAATTGGTTTTTGTGGTAGTGAAGCAACTATTTATGTTTATAATAATGGCGAAAGTGACTATTTAATTAATTTTGCTGGTTTAACTAAAAAAGATGGTAGTTTTTTAGTATCAAGAGAAAAAATTGATAATTTTAAAGTGGAAAATTTAAAAGGAAAACATATAATAGCTGGACGTAAAGGTGGTATGCCAGCTATGACTTTAGCTTATGCAATTAATAAGGCTGGTATTAGTACCACGGAAATGAATTTTGATACTAGTTATGATTTTGCTGCTACAAGCGGAGCTTTTATTGGTGGTGATGGTGATTTCGTTGCCTTATTTGAACCAACTGCTACTACTTTAGTAAATCAAGGATATGGCTATATTGTAGCTTCAGTTGGTGAACTAGGAGGAATCGTACCATATACAAGTTATAATGCTAAAAAAAGCTATATTGAAGAAAATAAAGAAATAGTAGATAATTTTAGAAAAGCAATTAATAAAAGTCTAGAATATGTTCATAATCATGATGCGAAAGAAATTGCTACTAATTTAGTTTCTTATTTTCCAGATACTTCTATTAATGATTTAGAAACTTTAGTACAAAATTATCTTGATATTGATGCTTGGTTTGAAAATACAGAAATAACTGAAGAAAATTTTAACCATATTCAAGATATCGTTAAAAATGCTGGTGAATTAAGTAAAAAGGCACCATATGACAAATTAGTTAAAAATGACTAAAATACTAGAAATTAAAAACATAAGAAAAAAATATCATACAAAAAATGAAGAAATTCTAGCTATTGATAATTTTTCTTATGATGTAGAACAAGGAAGTTTTGTTTCCATAGTTGGTCCTAGCGGATGTGGAAAAAGCACTATTTTATCTATTTTAGCTGGTTTAATAGATTATGACGGAGAAATAAATTACTTAAATAATTCTAAAATAGGATATATGCTTCAAAATGACTGTTTATTTCCTTTTAGAACAATTTTAGATAATTGTTTACTTGGTTTAGAAATAAAAAAGGATTTTCAAAATAAAGATTATGTTCTTAGTTTAATTAAAAATTACGGCTTAGAAGATTTTAAAAATAGTTATCCAAGTAATTTATCAGGTGGTATGAGACAAAGAGTAGCTCTAATTAGAACACTCGCAACTAAGCCTGATATTTTGCTTTTAGATGAGCCTTTTAGTGCTTTAGACTACCAAACAAGATTAGCAGTATCTGATGATATTTATAAAATTTTAAAAAAAGAAAATAAAACGGCTATTATGGTAACGCATGACTTAGCCGAAGCTATTTCGATGTCTGATAAAATTATTGTTATGTCAAAAAGACCAGGAAAAATAAAAAAAATATATGATGTTAAGTTAAATAATAAAGATTTACCTACTAATAATAGAAAAGATTCTAAATTTAGTTATTATTATAATTTAATATGGAAGGATATAGATCATAATGTATAGTCAGGAACACTTAAATTATTTAAAAAAAATAAAAAGGAATAATTTTACTATTAGATTATTACAAGTATCTATATTAGTTTTATTTATTATAATATGGCAGCTTTTAGCTGATTTAAAGTTAATTAATACATTTATTACTTCTAGTCCTAAATTAGTCTTAAAAACGATTATAGAACTTCATAAACAAGATTTATATGTTCATATTTTTACAACTATATATGAAACTATTATTAGTTTTAGTTTAGGAACAATTATTGGAATACTAATAGCTAGTATATTATGGTGGAATAAAACGATTAGAAAAGTAATAGATCCTTATTTAACTATTTTAAATAGTTTACCTAAAGTTGCTTTAGGACCTATTATTATAATATGGTTTGGTGCGGGTATTAAATCAATTATAATAATGAGTTTACTTATTTCAACAATTATAACGATTATAAATGTTACAACTAGTTTTAATGAAACTGAATTAGATAAAATTTTACTAATGAAATCATTTAAAGCTAATAATAAACAAATATTTACTAAATTAGTTATTCCAAGTTCTATGAATAATATTATAAGTTCATTAAAAATAAATATTAGTATGTCATTAATTGGTGTGATTATGGGAGAGTTTCTATGCTGTAAAAAAGGAATTGGGTATTTAATAATGTATGGCTCCCAAGTATTTAATTTAAATTTAGTTATAACCGGTATAATTCTTTTATGTATTATATCAGCTATTATGTATTATATTGTTTTATTTATTGAAAAAAAGCTAGTTCATAAGAACTAGTTTTAATTTTCATTCATATATTTTTCAACCATTGCTTGGAAAAATTCACTTTCATCAGCATAACCCATTTGGTGTAGCATTTCATAATAGTCATATCCCCTATTTGTAACCTCTTGTTTATAAGCATCAACAAACATCTGTGCTTCCATTTTAGCGTCTTCTAATGTTTTTCCGTTATCAATAGGTATATCAGGTTCACTAGAATAAGAAGTATCATAAGTTGGTTCATATGTCTTAGAAATTGCTGAATTTAATTTACCACTATTTGCTTCACCAGCATTTTCTCCTTGTTTTTCCCATTTTACTAAGTTTTTTGGATCCATAAATTCAGTATAATTTAACATAAATAATGCATCTAATTCAACTTCAGTACCATCATTCATATATATTTTAGCCCATGGGTATTTCGAATTATCTTGTCCTATATCTTTACCATCAAAATAACCCATTGATTCCCATTTACAAGTTATGCTTTCACCATAATCATATACTTCAACACTACATTTTCCATTTTCTTTTAAGGTAATACGTGCTTCTCCATTTGAATATGTACCTAACATTTTTTTGGTATCAATACCATCTTCTTTACTATTACACAATATAAGAATTACAGTAATAATAATAGCCAATACAAGTGTTACCCATAACCACCAAGATTTAAATTTTTTCATAAATCCTCCTACTTTAATTCTGTATTTGCTTTTGCATTTAAGTCTAAATCAGCGATTCTACCTAACTTATAAGCATAATATCCTGCTGCGCCAATCATAGCAGCATTATCAGTACAATAAGCTAATCTAGGTAATGATAAATTAATATGATTTTTAATACATTCTTCAGTTAATAATTCCCGTAATCTTTTGTTGGCTGATACTCCACCAGCTACTACTAAATTTTCTGTGTTATATTCTTTTAAAGCTCTCATTGTTTTTTTAACAATTATGCCCATAACTCTTTCTTGAAAAGAAGTAGCTAAATCATAGGTATTAATTTCTTTTCCTTTTTGTTTTTCATTATGAACAACATTTATAACAGCTGATTTAATGCCACTAAAACTAAAATTATAAGTATTATCATTTAAAGGAATTGGTAAATCATAAGTGTCCTTACCTTTATGAGCATACTCATCAACTAAAGGACCACCGGGATAATTTAAATTCATTACCCTAGCAACTTTATCATAAGCTTCTCCTACAGCATCATCTAAAGTACCACCAATACGCTCAAATGAATAATCTTCTTTCATATAAATAAGTTCAGTATGACCACCACTAACAACTAAAGCAATTAAAGGAAATTGCATTGATTTTTCTAAGTTATTAGCGTATATATGACCAGCTATATGATGAACTGGTACCAATGGTTTATTATAAGCAAAAGCTAATGTTTTAGCGGCTTCTAAACCAACAAGTAATGATCCAATTAAACCAGGTCCATAAGTAACTGCTATCGCATCTATATCATCTACTGTTAAACCAGCTTTTTTTAATGTCTCTTCAAAAACAATAGTAATATTTTCAATATGTTTACGACTAGCAATCTCTGGTACTACTCCACCATATAAGGCATGTATATCAATTTGCGTTAAAACCACCGTAGCAATTTCTTCACAGCCATTTTTAATAATTGCCGCACTTGTTTCATCACAACTTGATTCAACCGCAAATATATATGTGTCTCTCACTTTAATCACTTCCTAATCATTAGGTATCCATCAATATCTTTATAATAATTTTTACGAATTGTAGCAATTTCAAAGTTAAATTTTTTATATAAATTTATTGCTTCTTTATTATCTACTCTTACTTCCAAAGAACAACTAAAACCATATTTTTTAAATAAATATTCTAATAATTTACTAGCAATTCCTTGCTTTCTATATTCTTCTTTAACATATATATAATCTATTTCTAATCGATCATAGATTAAACTATATACTAAAATTGCATAATCATCATATACTAAATACTTACGGAAAGGATTATCAATCATTTTAGTATCAAAGTAAGCCAAAAAACTATCAATAAGTTCCTTATCATTTGTTTCTTTTATCATCAAGTTTTTCCTCAGCTTCTACCCTTTTTAAGTAATTAGGATTAACTAAATGGGGATTAAAGCTTTTCTTTCTTGCATATTTTTTTACAATGTATTCAATATTTAATTTAGGCAAAATACTTTCTATTTCATCTACTTTATTATAACTTACAAAAGTAACATTCTTTAAAGAAGTACGTCTTTTAATTTTATTTAATAAAGATTCACGAGTTATATAAGTATCTTCAATTATATTTTTATGTTTTTTATCATACATTCCAGCATAAAAAGCATCTCTTCTAGCATCAATAAAAGGAACAATATAAGTAGTATCTACTTTAGTAGTCGCTAATAATTCTAATTCAGAAACAGGAATAATTGGAATATTTTTAGACCAAGCTAAAGTTTTAGCAACTGTTACCCCTACTCTAACTCCTGTAAATGATCCTGGTCCATTTACAACTATTATACGATTTATATCATCAACACTTAAATTTATCTTTTCTAAGCATTCTTTAATTGTTGGTAATAGCCTACTTGACAAATCATTCATACTTTCTTCATTTACTATAAAAATAGGCATATTATCTTTATAAATACCGACAATTAATCTAATGGTTGATGTATCTAAAAAAAGAGTTATCATAAAACCGCCTCACATAACTCTTCATATTTTTTACCATGGGGTGTTAAAACTAAAACACGTTTATTTTCATCAATTACTTTAAATTTAATATCTAATCTTTCTTCTGGTAATATATCTTTAATTGTATTAGCCCATTCAATAACTACAACACCACCTTTAGTGAAGTATTCTTCAATACCTACACCTTCAGTATTGCCATCTAATTTATAAACATCCATGTGATATAAAGGTAATTCTCCCTCATATTCCTTAATTATTGTAAATGTTGGAGATGTAATAGTTTCAGTAATACCTAAAGCATTAGCAATTCCCTTAGTAAATACTGTTTTACCACTTCCTAGTTCCCCATCTAAACATATAATCATATTTGGAAATTTCTCTGATTCAAAATTCTGCGCTAACTCAATTGTTTCAAATTCATCATTTGTCGTTACTCTATAATCCATAATATCACCTAACTAAATTATATCAAAAAAAAACATACTTAGACAAGTATATTTATTAATTATTATAATTTTAGACAAAAAAAAATTTGCAACTACCTATCTTCGCTTACACTATTGTCGGCGTGAAAGAGCTTAACTTCTGTGTTCGGGATGGGAACAGGTGTATCCTCTTTGCTATCGTTACAAATTTAAAGTAGAGAAATTATTCTCTGAAAACAAGGTAATGTGTTATCAATCACTATACAATAATTTATGATTAAATCTTCGTTCTATTAGTATTAGTCAGCTCAACATGTCGCCATGCTTCCACCTCTAACCTATCAACCAGATAGTCTATCTGGGAACTTATTTCATAAAGAAGGGAAAACTCATCTTGAAGTTGGCTTCCCGCTTAGATGCTTTCAGCGGTTATCCATTCCATACATAGCTACTCTGCGCTGCCACTGGCGTGACAACAGATACACCAGAGGTATGTCC
>CAJOJO010000013.1 GCA_905235045.1 uncultured Bacilli bacterium | reverse complement strand
GATGGAATCGAGATTGAAGATTATATGGGTAGTCATCAACAAGATTCTGATGCTAATGAATTGTGGGTTTATTATCAAGCAGTACTTGATTGGGTAAAAAGATTGTTTCCTAATTATAGAAGAGAAATGAAAGGTTTAGATTGGGGAATATTATATAATAAATACAAAGATCAATTTTATAATTCAGATAAATTAGAAGAACAAGTAAAAGCATTGATGATGGATGATGATGTCACAAAAAAATCAGGTATTTATTATTATTTAATAACTGGTCAAGAAAAATACTTAAGTATTAGATCATTCACTGATAGCCAAAAAAGGGAAGCATACGAAAAACAAAATGGTATTTGTCCAAATTGTAAAAAACATTTTGAAATAGAAGAAATGGAAGCGGACCATATAACACCATGGCATGATGGTGGAAGAACTACTTCAGATAACTGTCAGATGTTATGTAGGGAATGTAATAGAAGGAAATCGGGAATATAATTATGGCTGTTGATTTAAAAGAAAAAATTGAAGATGTAAAAGAACTTGTTCCTGAATTATATGAAGACGGTGCAAAACCAGTAGTAAAAGAGACAGGGAAAACTTTATCAATAATTGCCCAAACAATAAACGCTGCCCTAGTACCATTAAGAAAATGGATAGTTGGAAGAGAATATAGTTTAAAAGAGACGGAAGTGTTATTAGCAAAAAAACTAGAAAAAGTGAAAAGTGATAATATTGTGGAACCTGAAGCATACATTGCGGTACCAGCAATCCAGTCAATATCGTATTGTATAAATAACGTAGAATTAAGAAACTTATATGCAAATTTATTAGCAAACTCTATGAATAAAGATATGAAAGATGATGTTCATCCATCATTTGTTAATATTATAAATCAGATGTCACCAATGGATGCTATCATATATAAAATAATATATGAATCTAAAATAAGACCTTTGATCACCTTATTTTTTGAGTTTGATGGTAATAAAGGAAAAGATAATTATTTATATAATGTAAGTTGGATCAGTCAATATGATTATAATATCGTTAGTATTTCAATAGATAATTTAATGAGAATGGGGCTTATAAAAATTCCAGAAGATAAGCACTATGTAGACGATAATAATTATGCTGGAGTAAGAAAGAATACTTCATACAGTAACTATTATAATAAATATGAAAATGTAGCTGGTGGAAAAGTTGCAGAAGAAAAACAGATTATTCTCATAACTGATTATGGAGATTTATTTTACAAGATATGTGTTAAGGATATATAAAAGTGGCTAATCCACTTTTTTTGTTCTTCTCAATCGGAAGAGAGTAAAACGTCTTAAAAATCTTATTTTACCTTACTTTTATAAAAACTCAGGTACGAATTTAGATACTTTTTTAGGTATTTTGACCCAGCGGCAAATAACGAGCAGAATAGCAAAATAGCGAGAAATAAAGGGGTTTGAAGAGTAACAAAGCTTCCAAATTGCCTAGAATCACAACCCCCTGAAGAGAGCAAAAATGGTAAACTTGTCATTTTTTTACATCCTAACAATTAAATAATTAATAAATAAATTGTTATAGTAATTTACTCATGATAAAATAAAAATGGTGATAATATGGGTTTAATAACTGATTTATTTGGTGAATCTAAAAAAAATGAACCACATTTTTTAAAAATAGATTCTAGCTTAGAAAAAAAGGTTAATTATTTAAATGAATTGCAGAAAAAATATCCGTCTAATAAAAAAATAGCAAATGAACTAAGAATGGCTAGCTCTGGATTAAAAGGTGAAAAGGAAGTTGAATATTATTTAAAAAATTCAAATATTGAAATGTATGTTTTACATGATATTAATTTAGTAGTAGATGATTATAAAGCGCAAATTGATTATATCATTATAACTCCTGCTAATTGCTATTTAGTAGAATGTAAGAATATATTCGGTACAGTAACAATTGATGGTAATGGGCAATTTATTATAAAGTATAAACAAGCTGGAAAATATACTACAGAGGCAATAGAATCACCTTTAAGACAATCAGAACGTCATCGCGATATATTATTAAAAATTCGTAATAAGCATAAAACTTTTTTTGACAATATTTTTTTTAGTGAAAAACTATTTGAAAAATATCATAAATCAATTGTTGTTTTTACGAATAAAAAAACAATTATAAATAATAAATATGCTCCAAAAGAATATAAAGACAATGTAATAAGAGTTGATGAACTGGTAAATTATATTAAAAAAGATATTCGTAATACAAAAAATATAGATAGAGATACTAATAAAGAAATGAAAGAATATGCTGAACGTTTTTTAAGAGCTCACAGTCCAATTAATGAGAACTATGAAAAAAGTCTGGGTTTAGATACTAAGTGTCCTGATTGTGGTGGTGAATTAGTTGAAAGAAAGGGTTATAATATATTTTTAGGATGTTCTAATTTTCCTGATTGTACATATAAGAAACAATTATAGTTTCATACATACCCATTTATTTTTCATAATCTAAAAAGCTATTAAATAGCTTTTTTATTTAAATTAGCTTATTTTTTAACATAGTGGTATAATGATTATACATATCAAATAAAATACATATTATATAGAGGTGAATAATATGAATTCAATAAAAGAACTATGGAAAAATAAAAATACGTCAAAGGGGCGTATAGATATAACAGTATTTTTTGTTAATATATTTTTACTTATATGTCATATTATTTTAATGATTATTTATATTATTGCTGATCATCATTTTATGATAGGCGCTAATATCGTTTCATTAATTGTATATAGCTACTTTGTTTTTACGTGTTCTAAAAAACAATCCCAATATGCCGGAATAGTATTTTTTGAAATTTGGGTACATATGTTATTAGCTATTGCATCATTTGGCTGGACCCCATGTTTCCAAAATTGGTCATTTGCTATAATAGCCGCTTATTTCTTACCAGCCTTCGGACAAGACCAACAAAAAGCATCATATAAAAGTACTATTTTTTATACGAGTATAGTTGTATTAACATACTTTGTTATAGCTGTTGCTATATATGTCGTTGATATACCTATAATGAAACCACTTGATGATATAATGAATCGAGTATTATTTACCTTTAATAATTTAATAACTTTCTTTACTATTATTATGTTCTCTATGTTTTATACATCAAATAATCGAAGAGAAAAAAGAGAACTATCAAGGAAAGCATCATATGATGAATTAACTAACCTTTATAATAGATATGCTTTAATGCAAATAAGCGAACACATAATAAACGAAGCAAAAGAAACAAAAAAACCATATGGTGTTGCTATAATTGATATTGATTTCTTTAAAAATGTTAATGATACATATGGACATTTATCTGGTGATATGGTACTAGAATCATTATCAAGAATTTTAAGAGCATACTCAATGCGTGGTATTATAGCAGGTCGCTGGGGTGGTGAAGAATTCATTATGATTTCACCATATGATATTGAATATGATCGATTCGTTGGTGTTTTAGAAAGACTAAGAAAATCAGTTGAGAATCGTAAATTTAAAATTGAAGATAACCAAGAAATAAATCTAACCATCTCGGCTGGCGCAGCTAAAATAGAAGATTATTCAAATTTAGAAGTAGCGGTTAGTAAAGCCGATGAAAATTTGTATAAAGCTAAAAATGAAGGAAGAAATAGAGTAATAAGTTAAAAATATGAAAGATAAAATATTAGAATATTTAGTAGTAACTGGTGAAATAGATGAACTAGTTACTAAAAAAAATAAAAAGAAAAAACCCAAGAAAAAGAAAAAAAGTACTAATTAGTACTTTTTTGTTTTATTTGGAAATAATTTTTTAAAAACTTTTTCATTTTCTGTTTCTTTTTTAATAGATAATAATTTTTCTTTTTCTTCCTCTAAAAGATCTTTCTTAATATCTCTGTTTTTAATATAAACTTGTTCTTTTAAAAACATATTAACTAAATTTTTATTTATTTTACTAAATTGTAATTTAAACTTTATCGCATGATAAAACTCATTCATATTTAAATTTTTAAACTTAAATTGTCTAGTTACACTTGGTTGATTTTTATCAAAATAGTCTTTAACATAATTTTTATTAATATCACTTGATGCATAAATTAATTTTTCTTTAGGAAAAATTAATCCATACACATTTTTAACACTTTCACTTATTTCACCATCATCATTATATATATCATGTATTTCTTTACCAATAACTTTAAAAAAAGCTTGAGTATTAGTAAAATATTCAAATAAAACTGAAGTGTTGTTGTTTTCTTTATCAGTATAAAAATATAATTTTTTATCATCAATTTTTATTTCATAGAAATGAATTTGTTCTCTCATATAATACCCCCCAAAAATAATTGCTTATTATTATATAAATAATTAAATAAATTGTCAAATAATTTTATTGTATGATATAATAAAATTAATAATAAGGTAGTGGTCTTATGCTTAAAGAATATAAAAAAAGTTATTTAGTTATAAATATGATATTATTAGTATTATCAGTATTTTTAGTAACTAATTTATTCTTTTATAAACAAACTAGTTATCTATTTTGTATTTTAACTTTATTATTACCTTTAACGATTATTATTCTAATATATGGATATGAACATAAAAAACGAAGATATATGTACGAACTTATATTTTATATCTTTGCTTATGGCTTATTAGTATTATTATTTACGTATCTATTAGGAATATTTATTGGCTTTACTACTAGTATCTATAAATTTGGTTTTACTAACTTAATACAAAATATTTTACCTTATTTATTTTTAATTATAGTAAGTGAAGTATTTCGTTATGAAATAGTTAGAAAAGGTGATGGTTCATCAACATCTTATATTTTAATAACACTAGTCTTAATTATGATTGATATGTCACTATTTTTAACAACATTTGATTTAAGCAATGGTGATGCTCAAATAAAATATATTTGCTACATAATTTTACCAAGTATCTTTAAAAATATAATATTGTTATACTTTACTAAATTAGGCGGTCCTATTCCATCATTAATTTATCGTATTATGTTTGATTTAAAACTAGTAATATTACCTATTTTTCCTAACTTTGGTTTATACTTTGACTCAACTATAAATTGTATTATGCCAGTTTTATTCTTTGCTTTAATTCAATTTCATATTAGAAAAGATGAAAAGAAAAATAATGAAACTGTCGATGTAAGAAAAAATTTTCTATTTAGGTATTTATTTATAATTATTCTTGTTATATTAGTATTTGGTGTTAACTTACTAGGAAGTGGATACTTTAAATATAGTATAGTTTCTATTGGTTCAGGATCTATGTCACCCAAAATAGAAAAAGGTGATGTAGTAATTTACGAAAAAATAGATAAAGAAAAAATGCCAGAAATTGGAAAAGTTTTGGTATTTAAAAAAGATGATAAAACAGTTGTTCATCGTATCATTGAAATAGTCGATACTGGTAGTGAAAAAGTATACTATACTAAGGGTGATGCTAATGAATCACCAGATGGTTATCCAATTCTTTATAAAGATATGGTTGGAGTAGTAAAATTTAGAATAAAATATATTGGTATTCCATCGGTCTTTTTAGGTGAATCAATATCTAAATAATTGTTATTTTGACAATTTAATGCTATAATTTTATTAGGTAGGAGTGTTTGTATGAAGCGAAAATTAAAATTGCGCGTTAAAATTGCTCTTTTAGTAATCTTAGCTATTATTATTTTTTTAGGATTTTTACTAGAAATTAACTTTAGTAAAAGTGTTGCCAAAAACAAAAGCCTTACATATACTAAAGAAAGTAATTTAAATTACGTAACATATCTTAAAAACAATAGTCATTATGATGCAAGATATTTAAAAGATGACTTTAACTTAGTTGCTAGCTTAGTTGATTATTTTAGTCTTGACTATAACTATAGTTATACTCTATCAGAAAAAATCAAATATGAACTTACCTATGATATAAAAGCAGAATTAGAAGTTTATGATAGTGAAAATGATGCTAAACCAATAGAAAAAAGACAATTTGAAATTTTAAAAGAAACAAAATTAAAAGGAAATAGTCAAACAATAAAAGTTGATATTTTTAACCAAAAAATAATTTATGAAACATATAATAAAATAGTTCAGGAATGGAAAAAAGAAATTTCTCCAAATGCGGATTTAAAAATATATTTTAATGTTAACTGGAATGGTTATTCAAATACATTAAATAAAGACATATCAGATGAAAACACAACTACATTTGTTATTCCTGTATCCCAAAAAACAATTGACATTAAAAGTCCAGAAAATATAAGTGAAAGTGGAACAATTAAAAATAAAGCTAAACTACCTCTATGGTATATAATATTAATTCTGATAACTTTAATATTATTTGTTATTACTGTAATAAACTTATTTATGAATATTTTTAATGGTAAAAACAAATCAAAATACGAAATAAAAGTAAATAAGATATTAAGAGAATTTGATAGAGTAATAACAGAAGCTAAAGGAACTTTTGTTATGAATAATGATGAAAACTATATTGAAGTTAAAAGTTTTATGGAATTATTAGATGTTCATGATAACGTTAATGAACCAATTATTTATTATAAAAATAGTGAAGATATAAGTATTTTTGTTATTAAAAACGTTCATGATATTTATTATACAGTTATTAAAAGAAGTGATTTTGATAATTAATTTGACACAACTTTACACCTAAAAGAAACAAAATGTTTCTTTTTTTTTTAAAGTATATTATACTAAAATAAAGGAGAAGTGTATATGAAAGAAAACAAAAAGACTTTATACTCATTTGTTGCATTATCATTAGTATTATCAGTTATTGGAATATCTGTAGGTTTCGCTGCTATGTCTACTGAATTAAATTTAAATGGATCAGCTAGTGTTGTACCAGCAACTTGGAAAATTAAATTTAATAATTTAAGTTCACCAGCAATTACTGGTGCAGCTACAGTAGTTACAGCACCAACAATTACATCAGATACTCACATTGGTAACTATGAAGTACAATTAAGTAAACCAGGTGATGAAGTTGTTTATACTTTCGATGTTGTAAACAATGGATCAATTGATGCTGAATTAAATACTTATACTTTCGCAACACCTACAATAACTGGTACTGGAACAGCAGCAGCTAGTGATGAAACAATTGTTAGTAATAACTTAGTTTATACATTAACTTATGCTGATGGTTCTGCTATTGGGGTAAACGATGTATTAAATCATGGTGAAACTGCCAGCTTAAAATTAACAGTTGGTTATAGTGCAACAGCTAATTCTTTACCAGTTAATACCGTAACAATAACTGGTATGGATGTTACATTTGTATATGGTCAAAAATAAAAACTGCATTAGCAGTTTTTTTATTATTATGATATAATTAAAATAGGTGGTAGTATGAAAAAAACATCGGTTAAATCTTTATATGTTTTGACAATTATTTTATGTATATCACTTTTGTCAATATCAGTTGGTTTTAGTGCAATGTCAACAACATTAAGTATTAATGGAAGTGCATCATTTAAACCAGTTGATATGATTCGGATTATATCAATGGAACAAAATAAATTAGAAAGTACAACCGAAGTTAGTCATAGTCATATGATAGACACAATAACCGCTTTAATAGATATTAATGATTTAAATGGGTATGCGACATACACAGTTGAAATAAAAAATTTAGGACAAGTAGATAAAAAATTAGATGCTATTGTATCTGACATTTTTAGTAATGATGATATGGAATATAAAATAGATGGTATTAGTATCGGTGATGTTATTCCATCTTTACAAACAAAAACATTTACAATTACATTTAAATATAAAGATGAAATTACAGTAATTAATGACTCTAAATTAAATACCAAAATTAGTTTTATCTTTGATGATTATACTGATCTTGGAGATAATACTAAAACTTATGATGAACTAATTTTTGATGGAACTAATTATATTGATACTGGTATATATCTATTTAGTGAAGAAAATATTCGTAAAAATTTTGAAATTTATTTTGAAATTGATGAGGTTATATCGCCATTTAATTCTCAAGGAACACTTATTAATGCTATGAGTGAAATTTCTCCATATCCTGGTTTTGTATTTAGACATATGCCCAATAATACGCAATTTGAATATAATTCTCCTGCTATTACGACAAAAACATATAATATAAATTCTACACAAAGAGTATTATTTAAACGAATTAATGATATATATTATATAAAAATTAATGATGATAACTTAGTAGAATTAGGCGAATATAAAACAGGTACAACTTTTGATGTTCCTGTTACTATAGGTGCTTCACTTGATGCAAATGGAAACCCATGGCGATATTTCAAAGGTAAACTGACAAATGTTTATATTAAGTTATTTGAACTTGAAAAATATACAATAGTTTTTGATGCTAATGGAGCAAACGGAATAATGAATAATCAAGAAATTAGAATTGATGAAACATTAGCTTTAAATGACAATACTTATACAAAAGATGATTATGTATTTGAAGAATGGAATACTAAGAGTGACGGAACAGGAACATCTTACGCTAATGGTGAAACAGTAACTAATTTAGCTGCAAATGGTGAAGTAGTTACTTTATATGCGATGTGGACGCCAAAAAGTATTTATATGGTAAATTATGATGCTAATGGTGGAACCGGTACCGTTAATGAACAACAATTTATTTATGGTGAACAAAATAATTTACAAAATAATACTTTCACTAAAAACAATTGTAAATTCATTGAATGGAATACCCAAGCCGATGGAAATGGTGATTCTTATAGTTCAGGACAATTAGTATCAAATCTAACTAAAAATTCAAACATTACTTTATACGCAATATGGTCAAGAGAAAACTATTCATATCCAAATGAATATGTCTTTGATGGAACCAATTACATTGATACCGGCATCTCTCTTTATAATAGCGAAAATAAAAACAAGAACTATATAATTTCCTTTGAAATAGTTTCTAGTAATAATAATTCTAACCAAGCAACATTATTAAATGCTATGTATGAAGTTCAACCTTGGCCAGGCATACTATTTAGGACTTATTCTGGTTCACAATTTGAAATTGATATGAATGGTGGTAGTGGTAGTTCTAATACCAAATATAATATATCAACAACTAATAAAGTCACAATTAAAAGGAAAAATGGTATAATTTATGCTAGCATAAATGATGATGAATATAAACAAATGGCTGATCATTCCACAATCGCAACATTTGATACCCCAGTTACCTTTGGTTCATCATTACAAAGTAATAATACGCCATTTAGATATTTCAAAGGAACACTAAAAAATATGGAAGTCATTGTCATTGAATAAAAACATTAAAACTGCCCAAAATATATTTGGGAGGAATAAATATGACACAAAAAGAATTAGCTTATTTAGAAGATGCAATCGGTCATGAACAAGCAATGATAAAAATATGTAATAATACAATAAATAATTTAAAAACTAAAGAATTAAAAGAATTTATGCAAGAAGAACTAATTAATCATGAAGAATTATATAATGACTTAATTATGTATTTAGAGGATAAAGTAAATGAATGAGCAATTACTATTTGAAAATTATTTATTAGTATTAAAAAGTTCCGTTGAAGTCTATGTTCATGGTACTTTAGAAAGTTCTAATATAAGCAATCGTGCATTATTAAAAAGTGGTTTAGATAAAACAATGATAAGTCAAGCTGATACTTATGATATGATGGTTAAATATGGTTGGTATAAAGTTCAAAATATTAAATCATCAGAAATAAGTAAAACATTAAAAAAAGTAAAGGAACAATAATGTTTCTTTTTTCTTGCTTTTTTAAAAAAAATAATGTATCCTATAAATAGGAAGGATGATAAAAATGAAAAAAGTATTAGTAAGTGTATTATTATGTTTATCACTAGTGTTTATAACTGGATGCGGTGGTGATAAATTAAAAGGAACTTGGAGTAAAGCTACTGACGATGAATTGAATTCTATATTTACATTTGATGGAAGTGGAAAAGTAACTTATAAAAATGATTACTTTAGTAATGATGGTACTTATACAATTGAAGACAATAAAGTAACAATTAAAGAAGTATGGTCAGATGTTAAAACTTATGAATTTGTTATTAAAGATAATAAATTAAGTTTAACTGCTACTGACAATTATTCTCCAAGCTACAAAGATTTAAAAAAAGAATAAGCTATACAATAGCTTTTTTTTATATAAAGTTTGTCAATTAAAATAAGTTGTGCTATACTTTGAAAAGGTGGTTGTATGAAAGAAATAATAATAGATACAATAATTGATAGTTTAAAACTATTACCATTCTTATTTATTGCTTTCTTAATAATTGAATTATTAGAACATAAAATAGACAATAAAAAAATAGTAACCAAATCGAAAAAAGTTGGACCTTTATTTGGTAGCTTATTAGGCGCAGTTCCACAATGTGGTTTTAGTGTTTCAATTACTAATTTATATGCTACGAGAATAGTTACTTTAGGAACTTTAATATCAGTTTATTTATCAACCAGTGATGAAATGTTACCAATTATGCTTAGTAGTGATGTTAAATTTTCAACAATAATGAGTATTATTTTAATAAAGGTATTTATTGGTATGACAGCCGGATTTATAATTGATTTTTTCCTAAGAAAAAAAGAAGAAGTAGAAATTAAAGAATTGTGTGAACATGAACATTGTCATTGTGAAAAAGGAATTTTTGGATCAACAATAAAACATACTTTTAATATTTTAGGGTTTATTTTTATAATTACTTTTTTATTAAACTTAGGATTTGAATACTTAGGTGAAGATAATATTCAAAAAATATTTATGAAAGATAGTTTATTTAGCCCATTTATTGCTAGTTTAATTGGATTAATACCAAACTGTGGTGCTAGTGTAGTAGTAACTGAACTATACTTAAATAGTGCAATATCATTTGGATCATGTATGGCTGGACTACTTACTGGCAGTGGAATTGGTATTCTAATTCTATTTAGAATTAATAAGAATTTAAAGGAAAATTTAAAAATTTTAGGTCTAATTTATGGTATTGGTGCAGTAAGTGGGTTAATTATTGAAATTTTTATGAGAGTTTGACACTCTTTTTTTCTTTTTTTATTGATAATAAAATATTATTATGTTATAATATTATTAGTAAAAATAGGAGAATTGGGAGGATAAAATGAATAAAGAAATAATTAAAGTAACTGATAAAGACGGTGTCGAAAAAGATGCTGAAGTAGTTATTTGCTTCGAATCAGAAAAAACAGGTAAAAAATATGTCATTTATACTTTTAACGAAGTAGATGAAACTGGTAATATTGCTTTATATTCATCAGAAGTCGATGAATCAGGTGATGAAACAGTATTTAATAATATTGAATCTGAAGAAGATTGGGCAATGGTTAAAGACGTAATGAAAAAAATCGTTGTTGATTGGAAGGAGTAATTTAAATGGATGAAATTAAGTTAAGTGTTTTAGAAGAAAAGAAAACTCGTATTAGTGGTAGTCGTAAAAGTAAAGGTAAATTTAGTTTTGTTCAAAAAATTAAATACTTCTATTTAAGATTTAAATATGCTCACTTTGGTGTTGAATCATTTACTGATGAGCAATTGGATGATTTTATTAATCTATTAAATGCAAGAGAAATGACATATAAGAAAACTGTTGAAGACTTTGAAAAAAATAAAGAAGAAATAGATAAAGATTTAGCTGATAAATATGAACGTATTGGTTCATTAGATTCACAAAGTTATCAAGATTTAGATGGTGATAAACAACTTCTTAATGCTGCTAGTGAAGCAATTCAAGATAAAAAAGAAATTGATAAAAAAATATCTGATGCAAATGGTACTTTAGATGCCATTAACCTTATGAAAGCGACAGCTACTGATGAATTAGAAGCAAGAGAAGTTGAAAGAGAAGTTGCTAGACAAGAAATAGAAGATGAAATTGAAGCTGCTAAAGCAACAATTGAAGAAAATTCTAGTGAAGTAGCAGAATCAGAAATTAAGGAGGAAGAAGAAATGAAAGAAAAAATAGATAATCAAGTTGATAATATGTCATTAGAAGACACCTCATTAATTAAACCTGAAGATGATTACGAAACTCAAGACTTATATAATAAGATAATCGAGCAAAATGAAAAAATTAATGCTCCAGTTGATCCAGTAATTAATAATCCATTTAATGTAAAATTTCCTACTACTGAATCTCTTGAAGTACCTGATGGTTTTGTAGAAAATAAAGAAGAACCAACGCAACAACCAGTTGAAGAATTTGATAACTATGCTGAAATTATAAATCAATTTAATGAGGCATTAAATAATGAATATCAAAAATATTCATCAACTATTAATGATGCAATTGCTAATTTAAATAATCTTGTAAATAGTAGTTTTAATGTTTATGTTAGAAATATTAAAGATATGATTGATGGATGTATTGCTAAAGTACAAGAAGAGGATCGTCGTATCGCTCAAGAAATCATTGATTCAAAAGATGCAGAAATTAAATCAGAACAAGATAAAAATGTTGAATTATTAAAAACTAATGATGGTTTAACTAATGATTTAAATAACGCTAATAATACAATTAGTGAAAGAGATAAAACAATTGAAGAATTAAATGCAACAGTAAATCAAAAGAACTCTGAATTAGATGATAAAGCTGCTGAAATTGCAAAATTAAATCAAGCAAATGGTAACTTAGAAACTGAAAAAGAAAACTTAAATAAAGAAAATGATGCAAAAGATGCTAAAATTAGAGAATTAGAAGCTGCTTTAGCAGAAAGAAATAAAGATGTAGCTGATCGTGAAGAAGACATTGCTAAACGTGATCAAGAAATTGCAAATTTAAATAATAAAGTTGACGAAGTTCAAAAAGCAAAACAAGCTGCTGAAGAAGCTGCTGCTAAGAGAGCTGAGGCAATTAAAGCAGTATTGTTCGCCGGTGGTGAAACAAAAACAGAAGAAACTAAAACAATGTAAAAAGATTATTAATTTAATCTTTTTTTTTCTTTGTTTTTAAGGTATAATAATATTAGAATAAAATAGGAGTGATGCTATGTTAGGAAAAATTACTGGAATTGAAGATAATACTGTTATTGTTAAACTAGATATTGATTTAGATAAAACCCAAAATCTAATAGGTTTACTAATTCAAATGGTAAGTAAAGAGACAACGATTATTGGTGAAGTAGTAGATGTTAAAGATGGTTTTGCTTATATTAATTTACTTGGGGAAATAGAAGAAGATAATTTTTCTTTTGGTGTAATTCGTAAACCTTCATTTGCTTCAAAAGTTGATTTCTTAGATAATAAAAATGTTATAAAAATAATTGGTATTGAAAACTATAAAGAAAATAGACATTTATACATTGGTAAATCACCAATTTATAATGATATTCAAGTAGGAATTGATATTAACTCTTTCTTTGATTCTCATTTTGCGATATTTGGTTCAACAGGTAGTGGTAAATCTTGTGCATTAGCAAGAATATTACAAAACTTATTTTCAAAAAAAGAATATATTCCATATAAATCAAGCTTCTTTATCTTTGATGCATATGGTGAATACCATAATGCATTCAGTAAATTACATGATGAAGTCCCACAAATAAGTTTTAAAAAATACACAACTAAATTGGGCGTTAATGATTCTGAATTATTAAGAATACCATTATGGTTATTAGGCGTTGATGATTTAGCTTTACTTTTAGAAGTAGAAAAACATTCTCAATTACCTATAATTGAAAAAGCCTTAAAATTAGTAAATGTATTTGCTCGTGATGAAGATAAAGTATTAAAAATTAAAAACGATATTATTGCTCGTGCTATCTTAGATATCTTATCTAGTGGTAGACCATCCGCACAAATTCGTGACCAAATAATCTCTGTTTTATCAGCATATAAAACAAAAGATTTAAATCTAGAAACAATTATTTATCAACCAGGTTATAGTAGACCATTAAAACAATGTTTACTAATTGATGCATCAGGTAAAATGCGTGATATGGAATTAGTTATGAATGCAATGGAAAAATACTTAACTGATGACTATGAAATGTCTTTACCAGATGGCACATTTAAATACACATTAAAAGATTTACAAGATGCTTTTGACTTTGCTTTAATTAGTGAAGGAACTTTAAAAAGTGAAAAAACATACGATGAAACAAATATATTAAGAGTACGTTTACATACATTAGTTAATAGTGATGACAAAGAGTATTTTGAATATCCTGAATATATTGATAAAACATCATATATTAAAGAATTATTAACCACACCAAGTGGAGCTAAAGCGCAAATAATTAACTTTAATATTAACTATATTGATGATCGTTTAGCAAAAATAATAACTAAGATTTATTCAAAATTATTATTTGATTATGCTAAAAACATGGAAAAAAGAGGATCTTTACCTTTCCATATTTTACTAGAAGAAGCACATAGATATGTTCAAAATGATAATGACCGCTATTTATTAGGATATAATATCTTTGAACGTATAACAAAAGAAGGTAGAAAATATGGTATATTACTTGGTCTAATATCGCAAAGACCATCAGAATTATCAGAAACTGCTTTATCACAATGTAGCAACTTCTTAATTTTTAAAATGTTACATCCATCAGATATAGATTATATTAAGGAAATGGTGCCTAATTTAACTAAGGAAAATGCTAAAAGATTGCAAATTTTACAACCAGGTAACTGTATAGCCTTTGGTACAGCATTTAATATTCCAATGTTAGTTAAAATGGAATTACCAGATCCAAGACCATCTAGTGAAAGCGTTGAAATTGAAAAAGTTTGGTTCGTAAAAAAATAGCATTTATTATAAATGCTATTTTATTATTGGTGAATTTTTATATTCACTTTCAATTAACTTAGTTTTTTCTGTTTCTTCTAAAATTGAGGCATAAACACATGTTGTTCTAAATTCAATATCTAACATTTTATCTTTAATACTAGAAAAATTAGTAATTATTGGAATATTAACTTCCTTTTTAATATTATTTAAATAAAGACGTCCTGTTGGGTTAAATCCAAGTATTCTAATATAAGTTATATCACTAAATAAATTGGCCTCTTCCTTTGTAAAATTACACATTATGTGAGTAAACATTCTATTTAACTTATTGTAGGTATATCTCTTAGTTTTTATTTTTAAAATAAGCTCTTTTAAACTATGTGAATTAACAATATATTTTCTTATTCGGGCATCAATACCTTCATCCACAGTTTGAAATTTTTTTAAATCATTAAAATTATTTAGAATATTATATTTAATAATTGGAAAATAATCATCAATAAAATACAGTTTTTTATCTAAAAAATGATAAGTCCTATCCGGTACTTCATTTTTTACATCAACATTATTTTGAATTGCGTGTCTGATACTAGTCGCACTACTTAAAAAATCACTTAATTCAGTGCAATTATAATTATCATTACGCTTAATGCAAATAGGCTTAATATTAGCATTTTGTTTAATAATCTCTTTAATATATGTAACTCCTAATATATCATTAGGTTTACTAACTTTTTTATGAGTTAAGTCAAATATTGCCTTAGATAAAGCTGTTGGATAGTTAATTCCTTCATCTAAATAATTAGTAACTATTTTATCAAATGTCTTATTATTAACTTGAATACTAGCCATCTCGGTTAGTTTTTTAATATCATTCGTTTCACTACCAAAAACTAAATATTCGACGTTTAATTCTTTTAGTATTTGGATAGCCCCATGCGCAAATATATCAGCACTTTGACTAGCAAAAACAAAAGGTAATTCGACAACTAAATCTACTCCGTAAGTTAAAGCAATATCCGTTTTATCCCATTTATCTAATATACTTGTTTCTCCACGTTCGGTAAAATTTCCACTCATAACTAATATAATTGTATGATCCTTAAATAACTCTTTTACCTTATTTAAGTGGTATAAATGTCCATTATGAAAGGGATTATATTCACAAATAATACCAACACTCTTCATCCTATCACCTAAAACCATTATAACGCACTTTTGTTGAAAAAAAAAGAATAATGTGCTATAATTTGAAAGCGAGGTGTGGATATGATAATTGATATAACACAACTTAAAAATAATGGGACAAACAAAATAGAAATCAATGAATTAGTAAAAATGGATGAAAATAATAAAGCTAATTTAATTGATTTAAAAAATACATTTGTCAAAGGATATATCATAAAAGATAATATTGATGAATATATTTTAAATGTTTTAGTAGAAGGAACAATGGTGTTACCTGATTCTATTACTTTAGAACCAGTTGATTATGAGTTTTCTACCGAAATTGAAGGAAATATTGACGAATTATTACAAGAAATTAATTTAATTTCAAAAAAAACCGAATTTAGTATTGATATTTTTCCAATAATATGGGAAAATATATTAATGGAAATCCCCATTAGAGTTGCTAAAGATAAGGGTGATATAAAAATGGAAGGAGACGGCTGGAAATTTATTAAAGAAGGCCATGAATCTGTTTCCACTAATCCTGAATTAGAAAAATTAAAAGATTTATTTAAATGAAAAGTGAGGTGTTAAAATGGCAGTACCATTTAGAAAAGTTTCTAAAACAAGTGGAAGAATGAGAAGAACACATTATAAAATATCAGAAAAAACAACTACTACTTGTCCAAAATGTGGCGCAGTTACTAAACCACATAGAGTATGTAAAGAATGTGGAACATACAAAGGTAAAGAAGTAATTACAAAGGAAGAAAGCAAATAGTTGCTTTTTTTTTGTTTAAAAGTTATAATTATTATGGTGATAATATGAAAAAAGGATTTACATTAATCGAAATGATAGCGGTTGTTGGTATTATAGGGATAATGAGTTTATTAGTTATGCCTTTAATAATAAATCAAATAGGTGAAAAGAAAGACGAAATAAGTGAAACAACATATGATGTAATTTTTGCCGCTGCTGATTTATATTTAAATGATAATGTAGCTACTTATCCAAAACAAGTTAACGCTGTTTATTGTATTAAATTAGAAGAGCTTGTTAATAGTGGAAATTTAAAGAAACCATTAAAAGATGTTACAACAGGTAAACTACTTGATACAAGTAGATACTTAAGAGTAGAAGTTAATGCCTATGCTGAATACGATAATTATGAAATATTAGATAAAGGGGAATCATGTAGTTGATTCTTTTTTGAAAGGAGATATTATGAAAATATATTTAAATGATTATATAAAATTAGTTGATGAAAGAATTGAAAGCAAAAAAGTAACAGAGTCTTTTAAAGAAGAACATTTAATTAAAATAGGGTTCTTTCAACATGAAAGACTAATTCATCTATTAGTAACTTTATTCTATGTTTTATTCTTATTTATTTCTTTATATTTTTCAACCATTATTCCTAATTTTCTTATTATTTTTTTCTTATTATTAATTATTTTATTATTTTATGTAGTTCACTATTTTAGACTAGAAAATGGTGTTCAATATTTGTATAAACAATACGATAAAATGGAAGAGATGTTAAATGATTAATGAATTACAAAAAATGATTAATGAATCAAATAATATTGTCTTTTTTGGTGGTGCGGGAGTATCAACAGCTAGTGGAATAAAAGATTTTAGAAGTAAAGATGGTTTATATAATATAAAGTATCCTTATCCACCAGAAGAAATACTAAGCCACACTTTTTTTCTAAATAATCCCGAAGAATTTTATAAGTTTTATAAAGATAAGATGAATACTTTAGACAAATTACCTAATGAATGTCATAAATACTTAGTTGAATTAGAAAATAGGGGCAAATTAAAAGGAATAATTACCCAAAATATTGATAGTTTACATACTAAAGCTGGTAGTACTAATGTTTTAGAATTGCATGGAACAATATACAAAAATAAATGTATGAAATGTGGTAAAGATTATAGCGCCAAAGATGTTTTTAAAAGTAAAAATGTTCCTAAATGTAGTTGTGGTGGAATTATAAAACCAGAAGTTGTTTTATATGAAGAACCACTAAATGAAGATATAATATATAAAAGTATTAATTTAATTTCTAAAGCTGATATGTTAATAGTAGCTGGTACATCATTAAAAGTATATCCTGCAAATACATATATAAATTACTTTAATGGTAAATATTTAGTAGTCATTAATAATGAAAAAACAATAGCTGATAACTATGCTTCTCTAGTTATTAATGAAGATATAAATGAAGTATTTAAAAAACTACATTCAATGTAGTTTTTTCTTATCCATATTTAGAATAATTGCGATAATAAGCATGTAACTAAGTAAGCTAGAACCTCCATAACTAATAAAAGGAAGAGTTATACCCGTAATTGGTAAAATACCTAGTGTCATACCAATATTTTGAAATTGTTGATAAATAAGCATTCCTAAAGTACCAGCAATAATATATTTTTCTATATCTTTAACTTTAAAAGCCGTTTTAACCAATTCTAAATCAAAAAGTAAAAGAATTATAAGTAAAATAGAACCTCCAATAAAACCAAAGTTACTTGCAAATACGGCAAAGATAAAATCCGTTTGTGGTTCTGGAAAATAAATTGGCGTATTATTAAAACCATGACCTATTAATCCACCTGATCCAATAGCCGTTAAACCATTTTCTAATTGGAAACCTGACTTATTAGACCAATCAAGTAAACGATCAACTCTTAAGAAAAAATCAGTTCCAAATATCTTAATAAATAAATTTTGATGAAAAAAATAAGTTCCTAATATAATTCCTAGCAATATAAGAATAATACTAAATAATAAAATAAACCATCTTATTCTAATACCAGATATAAAAAGCATTGTGATAGTAATAATTAAATATATTAGAACTACCCCAGTATCAGGCTCTAAAAAAGTTAAAACACTAGGAATTCCCACAATTAGAATAACCTTCATTAAAAACTTAAATTCATCCTGAATACTAGGATTATGATAATCAGTATTAAATTTATCAATAACTTTAGCTAAATAAATAATTAAAACAATTTTCATAAATTCACTTGGTTGAAATGATCCAATAAAAGGGATTACGAACCAACACTTCGCATCATTTATAGGAGTTCCAAAAATAAGCAATAATAGTAATAATATATTACCTATTATATATAAATAAAAGGCATAATGATATAAAACTTTGTTTCCTATATAAAGCATAAAAATAATAAATATTAAACCTAATAAATACCATATAACTTGTTTTAAGAAAAAACTGTTATCAATTAATAATCCTTCCGCACTATATATAGATAATAAACTAATAATAATTAATATAAATAAGATAATTAGTAATTTATAATTAGATTTAATTTTTTTTATAATCATATTTTTCACCTATAATATCGTATAATATTAAAAATAGTATTTCAATCAATCCGACATAGATAGACAAAAATAATTTGCTTTTTTTGTTTTTTTATAGTAATATTATTAATGGTGATAAAATGGAATATTTAATAATAATTGTTATATCGTTACTTATAGCTTTCGCAATTATTAAATCAAAGAAAAAAGATTTTAAAATGGAAGCTAATCGTTTAGTATCTTATTTAGGTGGTAAAGAAAACATAATTGAATATGAAGCTTCTAAATCAAGATTTATCGTTACTTTAAAAGATATTGATAAAGTTAATAAAGAAGCAATTCAAAAAATGGGTGCTCAAGGAATATTAGAAATAGAAAACCAATTAAAAATTATTATTGGTGAAGAAGCAAAACAATTAAAAAAATATATAGACGAATTAAAATAGTAAAATTTACTATTTTTTTTATATTTCGACAAAATGTGACAGAAAAAATTTGTATAATTTTGTCGGATGGTGATAATGTGAACTTATTTGAAATTATTTTATTTGATAGTACGTTTTTAATATATCCACTTTTATATTTTATTATTTATATGCTTTTTGTTAAAACTTTAGATAAAAAAAAGAATAATTTATGTTTTGATTTTGCTTTGATTACTTCTTTTTATTTATTAGTTAAATTTGGTGTTAATAGTTATAAAGGAATGCAGCTTTTATTTATTGATATGCTTTTATTAATTGCGTATTTATATCGCCAAAATAGAAGTATTATAATTATAAATTTTTTATTAATTTTTTATTATTATAATTTAGGAATAAATGTTTATTTACTAATTATTGAATATGCTATTTACTTTTGTTTATATTTATATAGTAAAAAACATAAAAAAATATCTTTTGTTGATATATTTTTACTGATAAAAATATTTATTATTTATCACTTTTATTATTTTAGTTTAGGAAGTAAAATAAATATTGAATATTATGATTTTATTGTTTTAATGTTTGCTTTATTTATTATTGCAAAATTAATAAGTATTATTTTTAAAAGAGCTATTGCGATGTGTTCATTATATAAATCAGTTCAAAATATGGAAAATGATAAAAATACTAAAGAATCACTATTTAAAATAACTCATGAAATAAAAAATCCTATTGCTGTTGTGAAAGGATATTTAGATATGTTTAATGTTAATAATATTGAGCATTCTAAAAAATATATTCCAATTATTAAAGAAGAAATAAATCGTGTTTTAGTATTATTAGAAGATTTCTTATCAATAACAAAGATTCAAATTATTAAAGAAGAAATGGATTTAGGTGTTCTTTTAGATGATGTATATGATAGTTTTGGTTTAATTTTAAATGATAAAAATATAGAATTAGATTATCAAAAAGCAGATGAAGTTTATATATCTGCTGATTATAATAGATTAAAACAAGTATTAGTTAATTTACTTAAAAATAGTGTTGAATCTATTAAAGAAGCAGGAAAAATAAGCATAAATTATAGTTTGTTATCTAATAAAATAAAAATTATTGTAACTGATAATGGAATAGGAATGGATAAACAAGAATTAGAATCCTTAAAAAATGCTTTTTTTACAACAAAAAAGAATGGAACAGGATTAGGCATTTATTTATCTAATGAAATAATTGAAAAACATGGTGGTCATATGAAATATGAATCAGTTAAAAATAAGGGTACTAAAGTAACAATTAGTTTACCATACAAAAAAGCTTATTAGAGAAAGAACTTGAAAAAAGTTCTTTTTTGTGCTAGTATGTATATAGATGAGTTAATACTCATAAACTAAAAAGGGAACACTTAATGCGCATGTTGAGTGCTACCTGTATGGTTTTGCACCTAACTAAGCTTAGTTAGGTGTTCTTTTATTTTAGCTTTACAAATAGTAATGCTATAAGTAAAAGGATGATAGAAAGTAAAATAAAGATTAAAAAATCTTTTTTACTCATATGCATCACCTCCAATCTTGCGATGAAGGTAGACACCCAACTATTAAATGTTCCTAAATTTATTATAATGGTTATACATCTATTAGTCAATATAAAAACGAAATAATTTTCGTGTTGATTTTTAGTGCCGGGGGGGGGTATAATTAATAATAGGTGATAGTATGAAGAAAAAAGGATTTACATTAATAGAATTATTAGCGGTAATTGTAATACT
>CAJOJO010000012.1 GCA_905235045.1 uncultured Bacilli bacterium | reverse complement strand
AAAATAAGATATTCCAATAGATAAAGCATCTCCTAAATCATGAATTGAATCAGATAATATAGCTACTGAATTAGTGAGTATTCCTCCAAAAAATTCAAAAATTGAAAAAGATATATTTAAAATAAAAGCTATTAAAATATTTTGTTCTGTTTTTTTCATTTTATCACCTCTTTCATTATATCAAATTTTATTTTTCGCAAATCCTTATATTTAAAGGGGCTTACGACATAGCAAAGTTACACTTTCCACATGATATGTATATTTAAACATATCAACAGGAGTTATTTCAATAATATCATATTTTTCTTTTAATGAATCCAAATCACGAGCTAAAGTAATTGGATTACAAGAAACATAAACAATCTTTTCACTATTACTATTTAGTAAATAAGATATTACTTCTTTAGTTAAACCACTACGTGGTGGGTCAACTACTATTGTATCAAAATTATCTTGCAATTTATATTTACTGGCATCTAAACATATAAAATTAATATTATCTAAGTGATTTAATTCTTTATTTTTATTAGCATCAATAATCGCACTTTCATTTATTTCAACACCAGTTATTTTTTCAGCTATATCACTTAAGTAAATACCAATACTACCAGTACCACAATATAAATCTAATAAATTATTACTATGATTTACATACTCTTTTATCTTATCATATAAGTTTATTAATGAATATTTATTAACTTGAAAAAATGAATTAGGTGATATATAAAATTGATAATTCTTTAACGGATAAATAATATAATTATTTCCTCTTAAAACTTGATCATTAAGTAAAATATTTTTAAAAGGTAATTTACTTATATCTATTTTATCACCTCTAAAAATAACCATTTCTTCTATTTCTGATACTCTTATTTCCACTTCATTAATATAACTTAAATCAATTTTTTTAATTTCGGTTAAAATATTATTTATTTTATCATCAACTAAAAAGCAGTTATCGATAGGAACTAATATATTTGTCTTTTCTTTATAATAACCTACTTCTTTTTTTACTTTAAAAATAGCTTTATTACGATAATTTAGTTTATCATTACCAATTATTTTATTTACCTTATTTATATCTATATGTCCATATTTATATAAGATATCCTTTACCTTTTTCTCTTTAAAATTTAATTCATCAAAATATGACATATGCATTAAATGGCATCCCCCACATACATCATACTTAGGACATATTGGTGTTTCTCTCAAATTACTCTTATTTAAATAATTAATAACTTTTCCTTCATTATATTTAGAAGTTTCTTTTGTTAAAATTATTTCGATAATTTCTTCTGGTAAAGTATTTTCAACAAAAGTTATCTTATTCTCTATATAGCAAATACCTCTTCCATAATTATCCAGTTTATCAATTTTTACTTTATAATTCATCGAAATCACCATTACAATTATATCATAAATTTCCTATATTTGGACATAACTATAATGGTGATATTATGGACATCGATTTAATAGAGAAATATATTAAAGACACTTATCATAATAGTAGTGATTTAATAACCAGAAAAATTAAAATTAAAAATAAAAATATTTTATATGTTTTTTTAGAAAGTGTCTCTAGTGATGATAAAATAAGTGATTTTATGATGAAAAAAATTAGTAAAATCACTAATTCGCGCAATCTTTTTAATCATTTAAAAAACTCATTACCTAATAGTCACATTTTAATT
The DNA here is from genome assembly GCA_905235045.1 of uncultured Bacilli bacterium. Classification (GTDB taxonomy): domain Bacteria; phylum Bacillota_I; class Bacilli_A; order RF39; family UBA660; genus CAJOJO01. Next base: position 30,669 of record CAJOJO010000012.1, on the reverse strand, counting down.
TCCAATGACTTAAATGATTGTTTTACTAAATTAGCTAGTGGTTTTACTTGTCTTTTTATTGATAAAGAAAAAGAATATATTCAAATTGAAACAAAAAGTATTTTAGACCGAGGAATTACTGAATCAACTAGTGAAGCAATCATTAGAGGTCCTAAAGATAGTTTTACCGAGAATATTGTTACTAATATTGGTTTAATTAGAAAAAGGATTAAAGATCATAATTTATTTTTTGATGAAATAATTATTGGCAGAAGAAGTAAAACAAAAGTTATTGTTAGTTATATAGGTGGAGTTGCAGAAAAGAAAAATATTTTAAGAATTAAAAAAAAATTAGCTAAAATTGATATTGATGGTATTTTAGATAGTGGTTATATTAGAGATTTTCTAAATCCCAAAAACAATACTTTTTTTCCAAAAATTAAAAGCACAGAAAGACCAGATTTAGCATCCTATGAATTACTAAATGGAAAAATAATTGTTATGATGGATAATAGTCCGTTTGTTCTAATTATTCCTGCTTTTTTAACTGATTATATTATGAATACTGAAGATTTATACCAAAAGTCTGGCAATGTTAATTTTACTAGAATACTAAGATTCTTAGCATTTATATTAACAATAATTACTCCTGGATTTTATATTGCCGTAACAACATTTAACCAGGAAATTATTCCTGATGAACTTTTAATTTCTTTAGCTTCGCAAAGAGAAGGTGTTCCTTTTCCTACCGCTATTGAAGCATTTATAATGATGATAACTTTTGAAATATTAAGAGAAAGTGATATTCGTTTACCTAGTAAAATGGGAGCCGCAATAAGTATTGTTGGAGCCTTAGTTTTAGGGGAAGCTGCTGTAGCGGCAGGAATTGTTGCGCCAATTGTTATTATCGTTGTAGCGATAACTAGTATTTGTGGACTAGTATTTACTGATATTGATTTTGTTAATGCAATCAGATGGTGGCGACTTATTTTTTTAATTTTTGGCGCTTTAGCTGGAATAATTGGTATCGTTATAGCTAGTATTATCTTTATCAATAAACTAGCTACTATTACTACTTTAGATGAGCCTTTTTTAACTCCGATAAGTCCTTTATATTTTAAAGAACTAAAAAATAGTATAACAAAAGAACCAACTAATAAAACTAAAGAACGTCCAACATACCTTACTCATAATACTAAAAAAATAGGCGAAAAATGAAAAAATTATTAATTATTTCTTTTGTTATTCTATTTACGGGATGTTGGAACTACCGCGAACTAAACAATTTAGCTATTACAACAGCTATCGCCATTGATAAAAAAGAAGACGATTATGAGGTTAGTATATTAGTCGCCAATACAAAAAAAAATAATGATACTTCTTTAGGCAGTAGTGAATCAGAAACGATTGTATATAGTGGTACTGGTAAAAGCATTGCCGAAGCACTAAATGAAATCGACTTACTTAGTCCCAAAAAAATATATATCGAACATTTATCAATTTTAGTTATTTCTAAAGATGTAGCAAAAGAAGGTCTAGCTAATGTTTTAGACTATTTTTTAAGAAATGCTGAATCAACAAAACGTTTTCAAATTGCTTTAGCTGATAATGCTAAAGATGTTATTAAAGTATTAAAACCACTAGAAGCATATCCGGCTAGTAGTATTTCTAAAAACTTTAAACTTTCTAAGGAATCACAAGCTAAATCAGCTTTAACTCTTTATAGTGAATTCTTATATAAATATATGGAAAAAGGTCTTAATCCAGTAATACCATCCATTACCATTGTTGGTAATGTTAAACGTGGAAGTCAAAATAAATCACTAGAACAAACAACACCATATGCAATTACTAAATTAGATAATATGGCTATTTTTAAAGATGATAAACTAGTTGGCTTAGCTAATAAAACAGAATCAAAAGCAATTAACATTATTAATAATAAAATAGATCAAATGAATATTTATCTTAAATGTGATGAAAATATAACTACTATTAAAATAGTAGATTTAAATTCTAATATAAAATTAACTGACTATAAAAAATTAAAGTATAAAATTAACCTTAAAGCAGAAGGAACAGTAATCGAAGACACATGTAATCATAATTTATCAAATAAAAAAAACATGGTTAAATTACAAGAAAAAGCCGAGTTAAAAATTAAAAACATGATAAAAAAAGGAATTGATGTAGCTAAAAAATACCAGACTGATATTTATGGCTTTGGTAATTTATTATATAAAAATCATCCGAAAGAATTTAAAAAATATAAAGACTGGGATAAAGATGGTTTGGATAATGTTGATGTTAATATAAATGTTCAAGTAAATATTCGTTTTAAAGGATCTGCTAAAAAAAATATTAAGGAGGTAAAGGATGAAAATTAAAGATATGGAATTTTATTCATCTTTATTTTTTATGATTCAATCATGTTTAGGAGGATTTATTATTGATGATACTATAAAACTAGTAAAGAACGATGCCTGGATTATACCAATTGTAGGTAGTATAATTGGTTTTGCAATATTAAAACTATATTTATATATTTTTAATAATAATGTAAATATTAGTCAACTATTTAAAACTAAAATTGTAAATACTATTTATATTATTTTAATTATTCTTTTAATGGATACCATTTTTCTTTCTTTAATTAGTTTTATTAGTACAGGATATTTATATGATACACCACCTTTATTTATTATTGTTCTAATAACTTTAACAATTCTTTATGTTTTAAAAAATAATACAAATAGTTTATTTAGAACTGCCTTAATTTTCTTTTATCTCTTTTTAATTACTTATTTTATTGTAACGATTGGTCTAATAAGACAAGTAAATTTTTTAAATATTATGCCTATTTTTAATTTTAAAATGACTAACTTTATTATAGCTGTTTTTCATTATGTTATATATACAACTATTCCTTTATTATCTATTTTATATTACAAAAAAAGCACAATGGAAAATATTAGTAATAAAAAAATTACTATTACTTACTTTTTAGCTCATTTAAGTATTTTTCTTATTATTTTTACTTTAATTTTAGTGTTTGGCGTTAATTTAGCTAGTCTCTATCAATACCCTGGATATCATATCCTAAAAAGAGCTTTTGCTGGAGCATTTGTTGAGCGTTTAGAAAAAATATTAGCTATATATTGGATTATATCAATGCTTATACCAATTATGTTCTGGGCTAATATTATTTTAAATAAACTTAAAAAAAATTATTTTATTATTACTTTAATTATAATAAGCAATTATTTTTTACTAACTAATATTACTCTTATTACTTATTGGAATGAGACACTATTTCCAATTATTATGTCTTCTTTTATTGTCTTAAGTATTTTAATTTGCATCAAAAAAAAGCTAAGTAATTAGCTTTTATTTTATCCAATTAAATACAAAATAAATTATTGCACCTGCGACAGAAAGTAAAATAACGTATACCAAAACTCTTACTAAATAGTTATTCTTTTTAACACTTTTCTTTAAATCTTTTAGCTCTTCAAAATCATCAGTTGCAAAGTTAAGACTTGTTGAAAAAAATGATTTATCTATATTAGTAGCCGTATTAACATTTTTTTCTTCTTCTTTTTGTTTTACTTCATCTAGCAAAGCTTTAATTGCTTCTTTATTTTCAACTATAGTGTCTGATTGTAAATCAGAAAACATATTAATGCCTAATTCTGAATCACTTAATTTATTTAATTTACTTGTATTTGATATTTCATCTAACACCTCATGAACATTTTCTTTTTCCTCTTCATGATCATGTTTTTCTTTTAACTCTTTTAATATTTCAAAGTTAACATTATCTAACGATTTATTTTCTTCTGTTGGTTTATTAACTTTTGCTTTAGTTAAGATATCTCTTATATCATATACTTTATCATTTTCATCAATATCATAAAAATCATATTTAGGTACTTCTGGTTCTTTTTTACTAATTTCTCTTAATTCTTTTTGTTGTTGGTAACTCTCACGATTTTTAAGCATGTTTTTTACTTTAGTAATGTCTACTTCATTTGATTTATCGATTGTAGCAATTCCTTCAATATTACTATATTCACCTAATTCATAGATGTTTTTATATAATTCTTGATTTTTATTACTACGTAAGTTTGATGTTGTTTCTTTATTATATCTATCCATCCTACTCATAAACATCACCTATTATTATCATATCATAAATAAATTAATTTTTAAATATTTACTTGCATTTCTTTACACATTTTTCTATAATATAATTATTAAAGGAGGATATTATGGAAAAAATTATTGTTGATAAAAATGTATGTATTGGTTGTGGCTTTTGCGCTGCCAACTGTGAAGAAATCTTTACAATTGAAGATGATGGTTTGGCAACTGCTAAAGACAATGATTTAAATAATATGAGTGAAGAAGAAAAAGAAACTGTTTTAGATATTAAAGAAGGTTGCCCTGTTGGAGCAATTAAAGTGGAGGAAGAATAATGGAACGAAATCATTATGAGTTAAATGATGGTATAACAGTTGAAAAATTAAAAGAAGTAGGTTTTAAAGATAGTGGCTGGATGAGAAATATTCAAGAACCTAAAGTATCTTACCGACAACCACTTATTGATGAAATTGAACTATATATTGAAATTAATACTGATACTTTAGACTTTGACGAAAATGAAAACATCTTCGTTTTAGATGATACATTTGGTCAAGCATACTTCCCATTCTATAATGAAAATACTAATATTGAATTTGCTATAAAAGTTAAAAGAGATTATAACAGAAGAATGGATGCTTTAGTAGAAGAAGGAATATTTACTAAAGTTAATGAGAAAGTAAAAAAGAAAACTAAATAGTTTTCTTTTTAATTTCTTGCGTTTTTTAATATTTTTATATATAATAAATTTATTAAAAAACTATTATAAATTTTTGGTGTTACTTTATTACTAATTATTTAAATAAAAGCCATCATTTAAAATAATTGGAGGAAAATCATGATAGAAGATGAATTTTTTTACGATAGAGAAATATTTGAAAAAGTGATAAAATTAAAAAGTGAAATGACCGATAAAGAAATAGTATCACTATTAGAAAGTGATATTTTAGAATTAGGTAGTCCTTATATTTCTTATATGTTTAGTAGATATATAGAAGGAGCTAATATAAAAGAACATGAAAAAGTATTATTTAAATATAAAAACGTACAACTTATTGTTGAATGGGCATTACATATAAATGGGGCAGATATTAATTCCTGTGAAAAAATAGTGTTAGAAAATAATAATAAAAATAGTATACTAAAATTTGCTGAAGTAAATGGGGCAGATATTAAAAAAATTGAGACTGCAATAATAAAATTTAATGATCCTAGTACTAGTTATAAATTTGCACGAGATATTAATGGAGCTAATATTAAAGCTCATGAAAAAATTGTTGCCCAAGATCCTTATTATAGTTATTTGTTTGCAAGTAATATTAAAGATGCTGATATTAAGTTCCTTGAACAAGTTGTTGCCCAAAGTAATGATGCTGATTTATGTACCACCTTTTTTAAAAATGTTAAAGGTGCTGATGTAAAAGTTCTTGAGCAAGGAGCAATAAAATCAAATAGTACATTAGGATTATATAGATTTATGAACAATGTAAAAGGAATTGATAAAAAAGCTTTTAAAAAAAGAATTCAAGAATTAGAAGAAAATTACAAAGAAATAAGAAAAAAAGCTAATTTAAAAATTGATTTTGAAAAAAATATTGATAAATTATTAACAAAAAAGAAAACTAAATAGTTTTCTTTATTTTTTTACCTCATTATATAACTTTTTTACTTCCTTTGGATTAAGGATGGTATATTCACCTGAATTTAATCCCTTAACATCTAAGAAAGCAATTCTTTCTCTTTTAAGTTTTAAAACATCATAACCAATAGCCTTAAACATATTTTTTACTTGATGATTTTTTCCTTCATGAATTGTTAATTCAACAATTGATGTATCAGATTTTTTATCATATTTTAAAATTCTTGCTTTTCCTTTACTTGTTTTAATACCATCAATAATAACTCCATTAGCTAAAGTAGTTAATTCTTTTTTACCAATTAAACCTTTTACTTTAGCAACATATACTTTATCAATTTCGTTTTTAGGATGCATAAGTAAATTAGCAAGTTCTCCATCATTAGTTAAAAGTAATGCTCCAGTTGTGTCATAATCTAATCGTCCTACTGGATATATTCTTTTATCAGTATTAATTAAATCAACAACCGTTTTTCTATCTTTATCATCTGTTACTGATGTTATAACTCCTCTAGGTTTATTAAGTAAAAAATAAACTTTTTCTTTATTTTCTAAAACATGGCCTTCTACTTCAATTGTATCACTAGAATCAACTTTAGTTCCTAATTCTTTTACTACTTCACCATTTACTTTAACCTTACCAGCTAAAATAAGTTCTTCTGCTTTTCTTCTTGAAGTATAACCAAAATTAGCAATAACTTTTTGTAGTCTCTCCATAACATCACCTACTAAAAAAGACTAATCAGTCTTATATTATTAATTGGTACTGGCCAAGGGACTTGAACCCTCACGATATTGCTACCAATGGATTTTGAGTCCATCGCGTCTACCATTCCGCCAGGCCAGTGTGTTTTAATTATAGCACATAGCTATAATTAATTCAATTCATTATATTTAGAAGTAAATAAATCAGTTTCTTCTTCATCAATTTCTACTTCTTCTAATTTTGGTAATTCATCAATACTAGATAAACCAAAATAATCCAAAAACTCATCAGTAACGCCATATAAGATTGGACGCCCTGGAGCATCAGATCTACCCATATCTTTAATTAAGTTCTTAAGTAATAATTTCCTAATGACATAACTACTATCAATTCCTCTTATTTCATCAATACTAGCTCTAGTTATTGGTTCATTATAAGCTATAATTGCTAAAGTTTCTAATGATGCTTGACTAAGTATTGAATCATCAGTTTCAACTAATCGTTCATAATATTCTTTATGTTCTTTTTTAGTTGTTAATTTTAATTTATTACCTAATAATTCTAACTTTATACCACGATTACTTTTATCATACTCATTTTCTAATGTTTCAATTACCTTATTTAATTCGTCATCTTCTATTTCTAAGATTTCTTTTAATCTCGATAAAGTAATTCCTTCATCACCAACTAGGAATAGCAATCCTTCTAATACTGCTTCCATTTATTCACTTCCTTTTAAAGAAATAATAATTTCGCTAAAGTTATTTTCTTGCATTATAACTAATTCTTGTTTTTTTGCCATTGTTAAAATAGATAAGAATGTTACAACAACATAATCTTTATTAAATTGATCAAATAATTCTTCAAAATTAACTTTCTTTTTTTTCTTTAAGATATTTTTAATTTCGTTACTTCTTTCATTAATAGAATATTCTTTTTTAGTAACCTTTGTATTTAGTGGCTCGTCTAATTTTTTACGTTCTAAAAATTTATTAAAAGCATCTAATAAACTATCTAAATCAATATCTCCTAAATCAACAACCCCACTTTGTTTATACTCATTTAAATCACTTATTTCTTTAGTATAAATTTCTTTACGTTCTTCTTCTAATTTTTTAAATTCTTGTGTCATTTCTTTATACTTTTTATATTCTAATAAACGAGCAATCAATTTTTCTTTAGGGTCTTCTTCATATTCATCTTCGTCCTCTACCACTGGTTTAGGAAGTAGCATTGCAGATTTAATTTCAATTAATTCTGCGGCCATAATTAAATACTCACTAGCAACATCTAAATCAAGCCTTTCCATCGCACTTATATAATCTAAATATTGTTTAGTTATTTCTTCAATACTTATATCATAAATATTTAATTCTGACTTTTTTATTAAATGAAGTAATAAATCCATTGGACCTTCAAACTCATTAATCATTATTTTATAGTCCATTTTAACCACCTTAATAATTATACCATAAAATAAGGAAATATGATATAATTTAGATGGTGATTAACTTGAAAAAATTTACAATGAAAAATGAAGATTTTACTTGTTTAAATTGTGGCAAAAAAGTTACTAAATCAACTTACACAGCTAGAGATCATTGCCCTTTTTGTTTATATTCAAAACATGTTGATATTTTACCTGGTGATAGATTAAATAACTGTCAAGGATTATTAAAACCGATTGGTATTGAAAAATTCAAAAGCACTTACAAAATTATCTATAAATGTGAAAAATGTGGTGAACTACATAAAAACATTATGCACGATGATGATAACATGGATTTAATTATTGAATTATCAGTAGAAAATTAAAAAGAGCAAAGCTCTTTTTAAATATATTCACTTATAAATTTAGCGTTTTCTAATAATTTATCTAATCTTTCTTCATTACTAAATCCTAATAAACTAAAATCATAGTCTAATACTAAATTACCTTTGTAGTTATTTTGTTTTAAAAATGATAACGCCTTAATAAAATCAGTCATATGAACATCACTTTTTATAATTGATTTATGAATTTTTTTATAGTCAAAAGAATAAATATGAACATTATTTAGTCTATCCATAAATAATTTATCAACATCAGTAATTTTGCCATAATCTCTTAATTCATTACCAATATTATAAGTAAAATTTAGATCCTCATTATTACTTAAAACAGGTAATAATAATTTTTTTGATAAACGAACTGTATTAGCTCTTGAACTTAAATTTTCAATACTTATCGTTAAATTAAATTTATTGTCATATATATAATTTAATATTTTTGAAAATAAAATATTAGTTTTTTCTTGCGCTAAATAAATATTCTCAGAAGCGATTGGATGATTTACCATATTTAATGTTTTTCCATAAATAGAAGATACTTCATGATAAAAAGCTAATTGTTCAATCATTTCATCTACTATATGAGCATGAACTTGTAATATCAAGTTATTTTTATTACACATCAAAGCTAAATCTTTCAAATACTTTTGTTCTTCTTTATTTGAAAAATCAATATTAACTTCAAATCCTTTAACCCAACTACTTTTTTTTATTTTATCTAGCAAATCAGGTAAGGCAATACCAAAAGCATTTTTATCTAAATATAATAGTAAGTTCATATAATCACCCTATTCTCTATTTAATCATACTATAAAAATAACTAAATAACAAGGTATATTTTTCTTTCTTTTTAATATTATTTATAAGAAAGGATGATTTTATGTTTAATGAAAATGTTTTTCCCGGTCAACCAATCTATAATAATGGGACCGTAACCCCTAATCAACAAACCGCACCTACTATTGATATGCCATTTGAACAATCATATATTGAAAACATCTTAAGAATGAATAAAGGTAAAAAAGTAAATGTTCATATGACATTTCCTGATTCCGAACAATTTAAAGATCGTGAATTTAGTGGAATTGTTGAGCAATCAGGTAGAGATCATATAATTCTAAGTGATCCAAGTACCGGTAAATGGTTTTTACTTCTTATGATTTATGTTGACTTTATTACTTTTGATGAAAAAATAAACTATAATTTATAAAAAAATTGAAAAATATGTCGGAATTTGCTATAATGACTTTAGGGTGATTATATGTCATTTGAAATAGGATTAATTATAATTATTATTGTTGGCTTAATACTAATATGGTATATAACTATTTATAATAATTACCAAAATTTTATAATTAGAATAAATGAAGCCGAAGCATTTATCGATACAACTTTAAGAAAAAGATTTGATTTATTAAATAAATCAATTGAAATAATTAAAGCTAATTCAAAAGAAAAAGAAGTTTTAACAGTAATAGAAGAATTAAAAACTATGAAACTTAGTAATTTTGAATTAGATCGTAAATTATATGAGGCAATTAACGAATTTGATAGTTATAAAGAAACTATTGAAGCACTAGCAACTAATGAAGCATTTATTAAAATTGAACTTGGTTTATTTGAATCAGAATCAGAAATAGTCGCTGCCAGAAAATACTATAATGATATTATTACTGATTATAATAAAATGACAAGAACTTTTCCATCTAATATAGTTGCTAAAATAAGTGGTTACAAAGTTAGACCATATTTCGATGGTAAAGATATGTATGATAAAGATACAAAAGACTTTAAACTATAAAAAGTAATCTATTATGATTACTTTTTTTTTAGAATATAAATAAATATAATGAATAATAAACCTATACCACCATAAATTATATAATTATAATCAATATTTAATTCAAATTTTTCTTCTTCTTTTTGCTTTGTTTGATTATTTAATTTAATAATTTTTTCACCATCTTTAGAATATGAAAAATTTTCTCTTGCATAAGCAGCAATATATTCTGGATCTTTTAATTTTTCTATTTCTGCATTTAAAATTTTTGCTTGTCTTTTTAGTTCAACTAATGTAGTATTTAATTCTTTTTCTTCTTTTTTTAGGCTATATAATTTATATGCATTATATCCTAAATTAAAAATAAAATAACCAATTATAAGAAGCGATAACGTGCCAAAAACAAGTAAACGTTTTTTCTTTGATTTAGAAACTTTTTTTGCCACTTTATCACCTACTTTATAATAAAAGTATATCATTTTTTATATAACTTTTCAATTAAATGCTCAAAATATTGTTCGAGTAGGCATCCACTTAACATCGCTAATAATCCATATATATGAATAATTCCATTATTTATATATAGTAAAATTAAAAAATATAATAAAGTATTAAAAAAGATAACTAAAAAAGTAATAATAATATTATATATTTTTTTTAGTTTATATGTTAATTTATAGTTTAACAAAATAATAAAAGCAAAATAAATACCAAAGAAAAAAGAGCTAATTATTGTCTTTATTTGTAAATCTAAACTCATTTAAATAATTTACTAAGTAATGATTCTTCTTTGGATTTTTGCTTAGTATCTTCCATATAATTTAAACTATTAACTATTCCCTTAATTGAAACATTTCCTTGATAAGTATCTAATTTAACAATTTCTAATTCTTTACCTTTAATAATAATATAACCCATATTTGTTTCTAATAGAAACTCTTCATTATCAAAACTATCAATTTTTTTAACACCTGAAATAACTAAATTTTTTCTTTCATTAAGCGTAATACTATGATTATATATTGTATCCTTGTCCATAATTTGCCTCCTAATTAAATATATGAACAAACTAAAAAAATATGAAAAAAAAGCTTATTCAGCTTTTTCTAATTCTTCTTTATATGCTTTAATAACTGCATCTTCAAACATTTGACGACATTCTGGAGTGATTGGATGAGCTATATCTTTATATTCACCGTCAGCTTTTTTCTTGCTTGGCATAGCAATAAATAATCCCTTTTCACCTTCAATAATACGAATATCTCTAATTACAAAGCAATCATCTAATAAAACTGAAGCTAATCCTTTCATTCTTGAGTTTTCTTTCAAATAAACATTTACAGATGTTATTTTCATCATATGTATCTCTCCTTCCATAGTATTCTGTCAATTTAATTGTATAATATAATTTCAAAAAATGCAATAACTAATAATCAATTTTTATTGTCTTCGTAATTATATCAGAATATGAGAATGATTTAACATAAGTATTTCCTAATTCAACTAAAAAAATATGTTTATATAATTTTTTTAAAATAACTTCATAACTTTCAAATTTATTACGTCCTAAATTATATTTGATAGTTATTGTTTTACCTATTTTTGGTTGTAACGTTTTTTTTATTTCTTCAACTTTCATTTTTCTCCTATCTAGGGTATCCTTTATACATTGTACCCTTGGTAATAATACCACCCATGCCACTTATTCCATATTTTGTTGTTTCTAAAATGCCTTTTAAATCTATATCATCGTTTGCACTAGATAAACTAATATGAGCCGCTATTATAGCGGGATCTAAAGCATGAATATTTATTCTTTTTGGACTTGATGCAAAATTAGCGCCAGCTTTAATTAACTCTTCATAATCCGACTGACAGCCACCAGCAATAATAACTAGTTTTTGATGACTTTTTTCATATTTTCTAGCTTCTTTTACGGCATCAACATAAAAGGAACTATTTTTATAAGCTTTTATATCATTAATATTATTCTTATGATAATAAGCATCATGACCAGTAATAACGACAATATCTGGTTTATATTTATCTAATAAATCATAAATAATATCTGCTACTTCATATTCTTTTTTTAAAATTCCTTTAGCCCATATATTAACTTTTTTGTAATAGTTTAAACAACGTTCTAAATAATCATCATCACTATCAATATGAAGTATTTTACCAGGTAAATAAAAATAATCATCTCTTTCTAATTTAAATGAATCATCAATATAATCTTCTTCACGATCAATGTCTTTTTCGTATTTTTCTAAATCATCTTCATAACTATCCGCACATAATCTTATATTTATTCCTGATAGGATATATAAATCATCAACAATATCATTAATTCTAAATACTAAATCATTATTATATGATTTACGCGTTACTAAATCGCCTATTTTAAACATAATATCACCATTTAATTATATAAAAAATAATTAAATTTATGCATAAAAAAAAGACTTATTAAAAGTCTTCTAATTCACCTGATATAATTTTTGCAGCCTTTTCTTCATCTATTTTTAATTCTTCTAAATTTTTAGCATTTTCAACACGTGTTATTTTACGATTATAACCATAAATATCTATTTTAGCAATTTTTTTACGTAATTCGATATATTTATTATGATTAGCTTCAAAAACAAGCAAACTTTTATTATACGCACTTTCTATTTTTTCTAATTCTTGTTTATATTCATCAGAATTCTTTTTTAATTTACGTAATTTTAATTCTTTTAAGGCAGCTTTATACCTATCTTCAGAATCATCATCCATAATAACTTTTTCAACTGCTTCAACGTCTTTTTTAATTGCTTCAAATTCAGCTATTTTTTGATTATAATTAGCGATTAAAATATCTCTTACTTGTTCAAACATATTTCCCTCCTTATACTTTTAAATATTTATGAACGGCTCTTAATGAACCAAACATACCTACAACAATACCAATTAGTAATAATACCCCTGATGTATAATAAACAAATGGCGTTGGATCAATTAATTGAATAATTGATGAAAATACTTTACCACCCATTTTATCATAAAGATAAGTATAACCATATATAGTAGCGCATACGGGAATAATCGATCCTAATATTCCTAAAAATAATCCTTCAAAAATAAATGGTATATTAATATTTATATTAGATGCTCCGACTAATCTCATAATCTCAATTTCTCGTTTACGAGAATGAATAGTTATTTTAATTGTGTTACCAATTAAGAAGGCAGTAACAATAATTAAGGCTACAACCATACCAATACAAACATTTTTAATAACATCAAATATTGATACTAATTGCTCAACCATTCCTTCACCATATTTAACAATATCAACTTTATCTATTTTGCCAATAGCTTTAGCGGTATCACCAATATGCTCAATATCTTTTACTTTAACTAAATAAGTATCTTGCAATGGATTTTCATCTTCTGTCCAATCTTTCATAATTCCTTTAAATGTTTCTGATGATTCCATCATATCATTTGCGATTGAGACTTTAGAATTAAACTCAATTTTATCAACATTATCTAATTTTTTAATTTCTTTTAATATATTTTGACGATCTTTTTCTTTAACATCAACATCTAAGAAAGCGACAATTGTAACATCTTTTTCTACTAAAGTAGTAAAGTTTTTAACATTAAATGTTAAAATAATGGAAATTGCGACAACAATTAATGTTATTGTTATACAAGATATGGAAGCTAATGATAATGAAAAGTTACGAAACACACCTTTAAATGAGTCTCTTATATTTCTACTTAGTATTCTTAATGCTTTCATTTTTATATGTTCCTTTCGCGTAATCTTTTAATATTCTTCCACTATCTAACAAAATTGTTCTTTTATTCATTTGCGAAACAATATCAATATCATGAGTAACCATAATAATTGTTGTTCCCATTTCATTAACACTTTCTAATACATCCATAATTTCCATACTTGTTTTAGGATCTAGGTTACCAGTAGGTTCATCACATATTAGCAATTTAGGTCCATTAACAATAGCTCTAGCAATTGCGACACGTTGTTGCTCACCACCACTTAATTGATGTGGATAATTATTAGCTTTATTTTTTAATCCAACAAGTTCTAATGCTTTAATAACTTTACTATATATTTCACTTTTTGGTTGTCCTAAAACTTCTAAAGCAAATGCTACATTTTCATATACTGTTGATTTAGATAATAATTTATAATCTTGAAAAACAACGCCTATTTTTCTTCTAATTTTATAAACTTTACTATTACGTAATTTAGCTACATCAATACCACCAACAATGATTTTACCACTAGATGGTTTTTCTTCACGATAAAGCATTTTTACTAAAGTTGATTTACCACATCCGGTTGAACCAATAACAAAGACAAAATCACCTTTTTCAATACTTAAACTCATATCATGGATAGCAGTAACACCTGTTTTATATTGTTTACGAACATTTTTCAAACGTATTAAATCCATAATTACCTCCTTAAACTTCCTCCAGCTGATTCATATGCATCCGTTACTAAGAAGAAAGCATTTGGGTCTATTTCTAATATTCCTTCCTTAGCAATAAAATATTCTTTAGTTGGAATAACACACATGATTACTTTTTGATGATTACCAGTATAACCACCACGACCATCTAATACTGTTACACCATGGCTTAAATGACGCATAATAAAATTTTTAACATCGGTTTCATGTTCGGTAACAATATAGAAGGCTTTACAATTTGAAATACCTAATATAACTTTATCAGATATTAAACTAATTATATATAAAGAAACAATTGCATACATTGTATTTTCCCAAGCATAAAAATTATCACTTAGGAAAAATCCAGCAACCGCAACAATTATACCATCTGACATAATCATCGCTTTACCAATTGATACTTTAGCATATTTAGCTATTATTTGGTTAATAATATCTGTTCCACCAGTTGAAAAACCTAATTTAAAATTAATACCCGATCCAACACCTGTTATAACAGAACCAAAGACAACCATTAAAATAATATTATCAATTTGAAAATCAATATATTGTCCTAAATGAGCTGTTAAACTAACAAATATTGGAAATAATATTGAACCTGCAATTGAGCCTTTAGTTTTTTCCCATCCTAGTGTTATAAAGCTCATAATAAGTAAAATAATATTAAGAATTAAAATAAATATTGACGGATCCCAATTTAACATTCTATCAGTTACAATTGATATACCCGATACACCACCATGAACAATATTAAGTGGTAAAAAGAATAAATTAAATCCAATAGCCATTAAGAAACAACCAACTATTAAACCAGTATAACGAGTTATTCTTTTTGTTGAATATACTTTTTTCATTATTTCATCAAGCTTATCTTTATGTTTAAATACCATACTTACTTCCTTTCAAACAACTATTAACAAATTTATCAATGTCACCATCTAATACTTTATCAACATTAACTTCTTCTGTATTAGTTCGGTGATCTTTAACTAAAGTATAGGGACACATTACATAACTTCTTATTTGTGAGCCAAAATTAATTGCTTCTTGATTACCCTTAATACCTTCTAATTCTTTATTTCGTTTTTCTAATTCTAAATTGTATAATTTATTTTTTAATACTTCCATAGCTTTAGCTTTATTTTGTATTTGACTACGTTCATTTTGACAAGTAACAACTATTTTCGTAGGTAAATGGGTTATTCTAACAGCAGAGTCAGTTGTATTTACTCCTTGTCCACCTTTACCACTACTTCTATATACATCAATACGAATATCTTCGTCTTTTATTTCAACATCAATTTCTTCATTTTCAAATATTGGTGTAACTTCAATAGAAGCAAATGATGTATGACGTCGTGAATTTGAATCAAATGGTGATATTCTAACTAAACGATGAACACCTTTTTCACATTTCAAATATCCATAAGCATTATTACCATGAATTAACATTGTTAAGCTTTTTATACCAGCAGTATCGCCTAGTTCTTCATTTATAACTTCAGCCTTATAATTATGTTTCATACACCATCTATCATACATACGATATAACATAGAAGCCCAATCACAAGATTCAGTTCCTCCCGCGCCAGGATGTATTTCAAGTAGTGCATCCAAATGATCAAATTTATTATTTAGTAATAATTCTACTTCTAATTTATCTAAATCATTTTCAATATTATTTATGTCAATTTCAATTAATTCTTTTAGTTCTTCATCATAGCTACTTTTTAATTCATCTACTATACTACAATTATTATCGATTTGCTCTTTTAATCTTTTTGTTTTTTCAATACTTGTTTTTAAACTATTTAATTCATTAATTACTTTTTCACTATTTCTTTTATCATCCCAAAAATTAGATTTATTCATTTCTTGTTCTAAATCAGATATTTTTTTCAATTTTTGTTCGGTGTCAAAGTAACCTCCATAATTCATTAATACGATTAGAGAAATCAAGGTACTTACTATATATTTCATTTAATTCCATCTACATTCCTCCTATCTTTAATATTATACCATTTTTTATAATAAAAGGCTACTTTACAAACAAAAAAATGATAAATAATATCATTCTTTTTCTAAAATAAAATATTTACAATTAAAAGCACAATTATTTCTTAAATAATCATCTTTTTTTTCATAATCATTTATTTCTTTAAATAAAGGATTTTCTTTTTTACAAAAACCTTTTAAACGTAGTTTCCCATAAGCCCAATCACCAATTATATAGTCATAATCTTTAAAATAATCAGTATATTTATTTTCTATTTCTTCTTTATCAAAGCCTTCTTTATAATCTACTATTACGTTATATTTTATATTATCTAAAATTATCATTTTCATTTGTATCACCAATATTATTATAGCACATTTTATTTAGTAGATAAAGTATAGGGACTCATGTAATAACTTGGTACTTCACCTTTTATTAGACGTAAGGCAATTGGTATATCAGTTTCAATTGTAATTTCCTTTTTACTAAATGGTATTACTACTTGTTCAGTAACACTCACTTTAACACTTATTTGTATAACTGCATTATTTATTCCATATTCCTTAACGCTTGTTTTAATATCGGTTGTTATATCACCAACAAGATTTAGTTTAACGGGTATCTTTGGTCCTAAATTAGCAAGTAAACCATTATTAAAAATAACTCCCATTGGAACCTCATAAACTATTCCGTTTTTTAATTTGCTTTTATTAACATTTGTATCTAAATTTGTTATATCTAATCCATCTATTTTACCTTCTTCGATTTTTTTTAAATATAATCTAACATTCTTACTAATCCGCTCTAATAATTTTGATAAAATAACTGTATTATATTCAATTCCATCTTTTGTTTCTTTAAATAATTCTAAGTTATCAATTTTTAGAAGATTTGGATCTGCTGCTTGGATAATAATATTTATTGCTACTTTTTTAGCTTGTTTTTCTGCATAATTTTCAATAATTGGCGTAATGTGATTACCAATATAATTTAAGGAGAAAATTATTCCTAATATAATTATTATTAATATAAATGCTAGCATATTATGTGGCTTTTTTAGTTTTATTTTTTTCATACTACATTGTATGAAAAAAAATCATAAATATAATTGCGAGAGAAAAATATATATAGTATAATTAACATATACTAATCAACTTGCCAAATATTAGTATGACAATTTGGGTCGATAACGTATATTTATTTATGGCAAGAAGTAAATATGCATGATGCGGAGTATACTTTTTTTAAGTATACTCTTTTTTTTGTTAGAAAGAAGAGATAAAATGGATAAATTTAAAACTAAAAACAGTAAAATTAATTTACCAGTTAATACAAAAACTCGTGAAAACAGTATAAAAAAACAAATTATGACAGATAATACTACTCTAAATGAACAAATTACTCAAACGAGATTAAGTAAACAACAAAATAAAGCTCAAAAACAATTAACTAATAAGGTAAATGAAATTGATAATAAAGTTAGTAAATTATCAGATACAAGTGATACGTTTGCACAAGATAATAAGACTGTAGAAAAATCTCAAGAAAATGTATTAAGTAATCATCTTAAACAATATAATTCTGAAGATATTGCTAGATTTTCAACTAATAAAAGTAATTTAATAAATAATGTTAATGGTAAATTAAGTGAATTTGTTAAAAAATTTTACGATCCAAACACAAAAAAAGCTAAATCAAAACTTGCTCCTATCAAAACACAAAAAATGTTTTTAGGAAGAATAAGTGATGGTTTAGCTAAACAAATAAATACAATGTTGAATAATTCAAAAATTATTCAAGAAAAATTAGGCAAAAAATATGATGTGAAAAACACAAACTTTGTTATAAGTTCAAACAATATTGAACATATATATAACCATCATGGTGATGAAAAAATAATTGGTCAAATTGATGTGACTCCTGATAATTTGTCAAAATATGATGAAGTTGTATCTAACCCTGATTATATTGGTGTAAGCAACAAATTATCTAGAGGAAATACTCCAACTCTATTTTTTACAAAAAAAATAAATGGATACTCAGTTGCCGTTGAAGTTTTAAGCTCTTCAAAACAAATGTATCCAGAAACTTATTATGTATTTAAAAGCAATTCAAAAGAATATGCAGATTTTATAAAAAATAATAAATTAAAAAAAGCCTGGGATGTGGAATCAGATGATAAAGTATCCTCTGATATTGACGTCCTAGACGACACATCTGCGGCTTTTTCTATAAATGATACTACCACAAAAGACCAAAAAAGTCAAATTGCACCAGTATCATTAAATAATATGCAACAAGAAGCAAAAAATGATACCTAAAACACCATTAGAGAAAAAATAATGAATATATTTTAAAATACTTTGTACAAAAAAATCATAAATATTAATTTATGATTTTATTCTTCATCATTAAAGAAATCATCAAAGAATTGATCATCTGTCACTTCATTTAAATTAAGTGGTTCTTGTTCTTCTACCTCAGGTTGAGTATCAAGATTTTCTTCAACTGATTTTTCAGTAACCACTGGACTAGAAGTAACTTGTTTTTCTTTTTCTAATCTTTCTTCTTCTTCAAGTTCTGCTATTTTAGCATCAATACGCTTAACGATTTCATCAACATTTAAACCACCTGGTGGCATATTTGGAAATGGTGCATTATTTGAAGCCATTCCTGGAAATGGTGGCGTTGCCCCATTATTAGGCACACTGCCTAACATTTCATTAATTTTTTCTTCCCTTTTTTGATCAACAAATGATCTTAAATCAAATGTTGGAACTGGTTGTTTCTCTCGTTCAGGATATCCTGCTTTAGGATAAGATTTTCCCCACATGTTTTCTTTATCCATCTTCCAAGCAGGTGTCATTTTTGTTTTAAACGGCATTGATCTTGTACGTAAGATAATCATTGTATACATTGGAAGTCTTTGTAAATCGGATACTGTAATAAGTGGTACTGAAGCTGTTTTATCATCTTTTTTAGATTTAACTTCACCACACATTTTACTTACTTCTTCCAAAGCAGATAATTCCGAACTAATTAAATATATCCAGTTACCACAGTTACCTTTAATTGTATCTCCTTTTTCTTTACCATAAACTTCTGTTAATTGGGCAAAGTTTTGAATAATAAAGGTAAATCTTATTAATCTTGAACGAGCAGCTGTTACCATTGCATCGGCATCTTTTAATGGTGGCATATTAGCAAACTCATCCAAAATAAAGTTTGTTTTATATGGTAATTTACCACCATTTTGATAAGCTACATCAATTAATGTTTCGTAGCATTGTTTTACAAATATTGTAGCAAGTGGGTGGTAAGTCTTTTTTTCATCATGAATAATAATGAAAACTGCTGTTTTTTGTTTACCAATATCTTTCATATCAAAATCACTATGCGCTAGCATTTCAGATAAGTTTTCTTTTGATGAAAATAATTTTATTTTTTGTTTAAATACTGACAAAATACTCATTTTAGTATCTTGCGGTGCCATAATTGTTGAAGCAACATTTATGTATGCTGGTGAAGCTTGATCTTTATCAGCAAAATACTCTTTCATATATGTTGTTCCACCAAGTTTTTCTTCACCTACTGTTGTCATTACATTTATTGTATTTAAGTTAATTTCTTCTTCTTTAGTATCTTCAAATAAAGCTAAACATAAACCAACAAAATAATCAGCTGATGTATTTTCCCAGAATGGATCTTGTCCTTTACTTGACTCATCATAAAGAATGTTTTTTGCTAAGTCATCTAATAATTCAGTTGCTTTATCAATATTACCTTCTTTATATAAACTATAAGGTAAAGTAATTGGATTCCAGCAATTACCATTTTGAGGATTACGGAAGTTTAAAAGAATAATATTATATCCTTTTTCTTTTAGTTCTTCAGCGTTTCTCTCATATATTTCACCTTTAGGGTCAGTAATAATCATGGATTCTCCAGCTTTAGCTAATGTTTTAACCATTGGTTGAACAATAGTTTCTGTTTTACCAGAAGCAGTAGAACCAATAACTAGGTTGTGCCATTCACCTGAATCAACCCATATTTCTTTACCATTATTCATTAAAGGTATACCAGCTATATCAGATGAATCAGCTGTTGGATCAACTTTTTCCAATTCTTTTTTCATTTCCTTATCGGTTAACCATCTTGAATAACCATCTGATTTTTTAGGTGCGGTTGATATACCAACACCTTTTTCTCTAGTAAAAAATTTATCAGATACACTAGTAAATACAGCGATTAAGGCTGCTAGATAAAATACCATTGTAGGGGCAAAATAACGAATATTAAAAACTGGTACTGGATTTAAGCCATGAAAACCATTATCACCTACAAATGATACAACATCAATTGATACGATATAAAATAAGACAATTGCAAATATAACAAAAATTACAATATCTCTTTTTTCTGCTTTAAACTTTAGTTTCATAAAACCTCCTATATTTGATTGTTTTTTTTGCTTCTTAGATATACAAATCCAATTATTAAAAGTGCTATACCAGTAATTCCACCTACTAGTATAATCCAATTATAATCAGCATCTTTAATTATTTGATATTCAAAATAAATCCTTGTATTATTGGTATTATTTACATCAATATACCAATAATAATCATTATTCTTGTTATAATCTGCATTATGTTTAAGGACCTTTTCCTTAGTTGATATATGCAATGTTAGTTTGTCATAATCATACATAAGATAATCATTAACCTGATATGGCAAGCACTTAAACACTCCTTTAGCATCTATTATATAATTTCCACCTTCAACTTGAAAATCATAATCTTCAAAGCACATCTTAAAGAAATATGCCTTATCAAAGTTTTTTATATCATAATCATATTTAAGCTTTATTATATTACCATCAATTTTCTTATCATAAAATTCACTTCTTGTACCATCTAAAATAGAATACACATCATAAATTGAATCAGTACTAAATCCTTCATCAAATTTCATAGAGTCAAGTTCAATATGATTTTTAATATTTTCATCATCTATTTCAATATTATATTGAATTTCACAACCCGAAAACAAAAGAAGAAATAATATCAAAATTAATTTATTTTTCATCTAATCACCCTTCATCTAGTAAATAAACATAACCGTTAAAAGAATAACCCCATCTATTTTGCATTTGTGACAATGGTACTTCTTTTGTTTCAATTTTTGTTTGCGATAAAGCATGTTCTAACGTTGATGAAGAAATCCATCCATCTACTTTTCCATCACCATCAGTGTCATGTTTAATCCTACTTCCTTCTGAAATAGTTAACATTGTTTCTCCATTTTTTTCATAAACCGATTCAACAATTGCAACATGCCCATATTCTCCATGTGACCATGATACAATAGCACCTGGTCTTGGTTCATTAACATTAGATGATTTTTGAAATAATGAACCGTCAGGATTATTATACCAATCTTGTCCATTACCAGAAGTCTTTTTAATACTTTCAATTAGTATTTGTTTTGTAGAATCATCTAATCCTGAATTATCGATTATCTCTAAAGCACGATGTTTTGCATACCATACGCATTGACCAAAAAGTGTATTACCTAAGTAACTATCAATATCAAAAGTATACCAATAATTATCCATTAACTCAGATAAATCTTGTGGAATCGTTTCCATCAACATTTCGGCTAAACTTGCATAATTAGCATATTTTTTTTGACCAAACTCTATATTTTGCGTATATGTTATTCTAGCACGATAAAATATCTCATCTATTGCATCATCTAGCATATCAGGGCCTTCATATAACTTATCCTCAGGATCCTCATAAGCTCTTGATCTAAGATATAACCATCCTTCTGTTAGCTCACCCTCATATGATGTAACTGAATATTCTGGCTCAACTAATTCAGCATAAGGATTATCAGGATCAGTTATACCTTGTTCTATAACACCACAATTTTCTCTTGATACTAAACTTGTATGTGAACCAGATATGTTACCGCCAGAAACACCTGCATCATATTTTGTTAAATCACATGCATTTATTTGATCAACAAGTGAACACAAATAGTTTGATGAAGTCGCATATTGAGCATTTGGATTACTTTTCAGTGATTTCAATTGGCCTTCCAATGATGAGGCGTTTTTTAGTTCATTTCTATTTCCAAATTTTTCGGTTAAAAATTTACCATGGTCATATATTGTCTCGCCAATACCTGATGAACTTATCTCAAAGCAAGCTTGCGTACTTACCATCTTACCGCCAACTTCTTCCTTTGTAGACATACATTTTCCACCTTTAGAAGCACATACACTAGCTTCATCAGGGCATCTTACTCCAGGAATTTTAACACCAAATGAACTTTGATGAGCACCAAAGCCTGATTCTATTATGATTTGGGCTAATATTAGCGATGCATAAACACCATAATCGCGCATTGCATCTTGCGCATACGATGCATATTGTTCTAATTGGCTATCATATTTACATGCTAAATAAACATTATTAATTAATACATTACTATATCCACTAATTATATTCATTATCACAGTAATACTTACAACAATATTTATATATATTGCTTTTTTTATATAGCGAAAATACTTTTTTATATTTTTATTATAAAGTGATAGCACGCAAAAAACTAATAATAACATTATTAACCATTTTAACATACTATCACCACCTATAACTTAATTAATTTCTATTTTATAATAATCATAATTTAAACTATCAAAGAATTTTTTATCACCAACTAAAGAATCAATATCAAAACTTATATATGCATACAATTTATTATTTTCAACATATAAAGCATAATTATCTAATGTATTAAGATCACGATAGAAAGATAAATAACATTCCTCAAAATCGCACTCGTGTCCTTCAACATAACCTTTTTCAATTTCTTGATTATATAAGTTTTTAAAATGATTAGAAATTTTATTTTTCACATAATCATCAGTATAACCAAATTGTTCCAAGACCTCACTACGAGCTAATTCTTTACTATCATTAGTACTATAATAATAAGCTTTGTAAATGGGTATATTATAATCACCAACCGAACTTTTCTTATATGTCGTAATAAGAGCAGTATAAACACCATTTAAGGTATTTGATTTTGCAGAAGTGTTTTCATCATTTTCTTTATTTGTCTCATAATATTCATTAATTTTATTTTCCAATGCTTGGGAATTTGCTGATCCGCCAGGAACATCAAGTTCATTTTTTTTATGATTACATTTAACAAATACAGCAAAGATTATAAGAATTCCAAAGAAGCTTAACATAATACTCAATACTATTTTTTGTCCTTTTTGTAATTTCATATTATCACTCCACTATTCTTCTTATTGCGACTATTTGTCGATAATCAGCTTTATTACTAATTTTAATACCACTTTCTGAGTTTGCGGCATGTACAATTTTTCCTCCACCTATATATAAAGCAACATGACCACTGTAACAAATGATATCACCAGCTTTTGCTTGACTAAGTGAAGAAACAGCTTGTCCTTTAGAGCGTAAAGCTTCAGAACTATGTGGAAGGCTTATACCAAAGTGCTCATAAACAGATTTTATAAATCCAGAGCAGTCAGCGCCGTCCGTTAAACTAGTGCCACCCCATACATATGGATTACCGACAAATTGTTGAGCATACTCAGCTACTTCTTCACCATTACCAGATTGTAAAGTTTCATTTGGCTCTGGATTTGAACTTGGCTCAGCGTATGATATTTTATTTTCTGCTTCATTTTCTTCTGTTTGCAATTTCTCTAATTTATCATTTTCTGGTGAAGTACATAAATGTTCTAAATATTGTAAATCTGGGAATTTTTGTCTTGCTTCACCACTATAATTTGGATGACCACAACTGTCACCATATTTTAAATAACACACAAATTTATCAAAACTAATTTGAAAATAGAAACCATCATGCTCTTTTTTCGTTTTTGGCCCACAGTGTTCACATGGTGAATACTGCCATTCACCTATATCATAATTAAAATACATCCATTTATAGCATGTTTCTTGAACGTATTCAGACAATGCATTAGAAAGTTTTCTTAAATCCTCTTCATAAGGATCATACCTATCTAAATACTCTTTATTAAATAAATCTTGATCTGTTAAATCATAAGACATTGTCTCAGAAATTAACTCAGTAGGTAATTTAATTTGACAGTCATACTTATCCTTACCACCTGTAGGTTCAAGAAAATATGCTTTTGATTTATCATTTTTTAAGAATGCATCATGAGGAGATTCACCATCTTTATGTCGCCAATAGTTAGGTAACATTTCGCTGTTTTCATCACGATTTTTATAGCAAGCTTTTTTATTTTCAACATATTCTTTTTGAAAAGCTTCATAATAATCCATTGCATTTAAACATGTTTGTGACACTTCAACTTCTTCAATTTCAGCAAGTTTTCGCATAGTTTTAAATGTAACTTTATCATCTTCTAATTCTATACCATACTCTTCTGCCTTTTCTTTTGCCTCTTTAACACTAGGACATATTGAAATAAATCCCATATAATCAATTAGTTCTTCATCAGTAGAAGAATCAATAACATAATTATTTGTTCTTTGTGACGTTAGTGATTTATCATCACTATTCATAAGAATACTCGTTACAATAACTATTAAAACTAAACCTATAGACACACCAATAGCAATATAGGCGTACATCTTCTTTTTCTTGTTTAATAAAACTTTAGCTTTCATTGCTAATTTTTCAGCATTTTTAGAACTAATGGCACCACCAGTTGCTGCTTGAATAGCTTTACCTGCGACTTTATTTTCAACCTTATCTTTGGCTTCTTTAACCTTTTCTTTTGTTTCGGTTGATTTATCCTTTACATTATTTGATGTTTGATTACCTTTTTGCGTATTATTGTTTGTACTGTTTGTAGGTAATTGGTTTTGTTTATTCTTTAATCCTTGTACTTTTTTAGATAATTCCTTACTTTTTTGATATCCATTTTTGAACGAATTAACACTATTAGAAATAGTGTTAAGAGGTTGGCTGTTTGCTCCTGTTTGAGGAGTATTTGGAATATTACTATTTACCCCTGAGTTTTGCTCAGGGTTAACTTCGTTTATTTGTGGCTCATTCTCTGGAGTCTGTTTTGCAAAGTAATCTTTTGGTGATACTACATCTATATCTTCAGAAATAGTATTTTCATCTATACCATTTAATTCATTATCATCCATAGTATCACCACCTATCTATTATAGACCACCACCACTACCGAATGAATCTAATTCTTGTTCAGTAGCAACAACATTTATACGCATTCTTCTTGAACCGCATACAAATAATGCTTCACCTTGGCTATAGCCTTTTATACTTTCTTTTTCATTATCATTTAAATCTATTAGTTTTCCTAAATCATCAACTGCTTGTCTTTTTAGACCCATTACTAAATAGTAAGAAGCATTATCAAATATTGCTTTACCTTGAGTAATAACAGCTGGATCTGAGAAATCACTTGGTTGTTGAGTTATTATAATTGTTCCAGTATTATACTTACGAGCACGTCTTTGAATTTGCGCTAAGAAATCAGCTCCTAAAGTGTTTTTACCAGAAATTAATACATGGGCTTCATCAACCATTAATACTGTATTAACACTTTTATCTAGTGTTAATCCCCATGCATATTTTAAAATATTAAAGAACAAAGCATTTCTAATGTTTTCATCAGCATTCATTAATTCTTTAATATTGAAAACAATGAAATTACTATTAGAACGAATTGTTGTATGTCCATCAAAATAGTATTTTAATTCTTTAACAATTGGTCTAATTTTTAATTCTAGTTTTTCCATTGTGTCTTTTTCTTGGGTTTTTTCTGTCATTGAAGCTAAACGACCTCTAATTGTTGCATAAACATCTTTAAAAGTCGGATAGTCTTCTGCTGTAAATTTTGAGAAATCTGTATCAAAATTAACACCAAATCTTTGGTATGTTTCTTGAACAACTTCACTAAACATATTAAGAACATCTTCTTCAATTGATGGATCATAATATTTCATAAAAGCTTTAATTGTTTGAAGAGTTCTGGTTAACATAGTATAACCTAAACCTTGAGATAATTCTTCCTCATCAGCATCAAGAATAACTTCAAGTGGGTTTACCATACCATATTCTCCACCCTTACCTAAATCGATAAAATCTCCACCATAACGGGAAGTCATTTCTTCTAATTCACCTTCAGGGTCAATAATAACAATTTGGCAATTATTTCTTATATGTGTTCTAAGCATAATTTTAGCTGCTGTTGATTTACCAGAACCAGATGTACCTAGTAAAATCATATTAGCATTATTACGATTATGTTCTTTTTTAATTTGGTATAAGAATTGGTTAAATAATATAACACCTCCAGAGAAATCAACACCAAGTAAAGTTGATAACCCTGGGTCCTTAATACTATCAAAGATAAATGGATACATAGCAGCTATTGTTGGAGCTGGTATTGGGGTACCTATTCTATCTTCAATATCTTGTTTTTCATATATTGGTATAATTGATTTTAATACTTTTTCTTGTTCAAATCTTAGAGGAACCGCTTTTAATTGCATTGCTTCTAAGTAGTTTTTAACTTGAAATTTTTTATTTGTTAATTCTTCTTCTGAATTAGCTGTAATCATAATATGCATTTGAAAATCCCATATTTTTGCTTGGGTAGCAGCTAATTGTTGAATAAAGTTTTCTAATGATTCGTAATCTTGACGGATTCTTTCAAGCATTGTTTTATCATGTTCATCAGCATATCTTGTTTTTAAATCAGCTATTTCTTTATTTAACATTTTTGTTATAACACTAAAAGGAACAGGCAAATGTTTAATAACAACCTTAATTCCCGACATACTAGTTAAGTTTGATAAGAAACCTACTGGTACATACTTAGGATACGATACTACAGTTAAAATACATGCATATTTATCACTTATAATAAAGTGACCTGGTTTAAATTCTAGACCTTTAGGGGCAATTTGTGCTTTTATATCCATTATCCAATCACCGTCCCAAAAGTAGTAGTTTGTCCACCATTTAAGAAGTTATCTAAGATAATTCTTAAGTCGGCATTTGTTGCTTGATGAGTATTTAAACCAGCATTCGCAAACATATTTATTAAATTCCTAATTCTTTTTGCTATAACATCGTTATTTCTTTCTTTAAATAATAAATAATATTCTGTATCTACAATATTATTATTCATAAACATATTAGCTTTGTTGATATCTTCTAGAATAAGTTTTCTTTTTGTTTGATCACTTGTTGAGTTATATTGAAGTTGCAATTGTGATAAGAAAACATTAATATCAACAGGTCTATCAGCTGCGATAATCCAAAATTCATAATCAATCATATTATAAACATTTTTTAAGTTATTAATTATTGCATTTTGGGTATCATAGTCAGCAATAAAAATATTTCTTGGCATTATTTTAATACCACATACTTTTTCATTGTTATCTAAAATTATCATACCATTTGTAATACTTTTTACAGGTACAAATGATTCATCAACATATTTACTTCGTGATTTTTTCGAGCTCATCTAGTACACACCAACCTTTCCATATAAACCTTTGCCTTACAGTATAAAATGTTATTGTATTAATGATAACAGTTAATACATTATGATAGTTTGGTATAGGAAACACTAAAAGTGCTCCTACACAAACCGGAATAATAGCTATAATAGCAAAAGTAACTTCAGCTATAGGAAGAATTACTAATAATAGTAATGTTGCTCCTAAAGCTGAGCCAAATAGTATCAAATCAAACGGATAAAACAAACCAAATATCATTAATGATTTTTTACTATTTGCAGGTA
Organism: uncultured Bacilli bacterium; assembly: GCA_905235045.1. GTDB lineage: Bacteria > Bacillota_I > Bacilli_A > RF39 > UBA660 > CAJOJO01. The sequence continues at coordinate 2,276 of CAJOJO010000012.1, read as the reverse complement.
TTAAATAATTTCCCATTTAGTCATCCCCTTTTTATTAACTACCATTAGGTTTCATATTTTCATCAATCTTACTGATTTCTTTTTTAGCAGCATCAATCGCTTCTTTATTAGCTTGAATTTCATCATCAAATGCTCTAGCACGTTCAAATTCATCTCTAGATAAAACACCAATTGCATTTAATCTTTCTAGATCATCACCTTTTGCTTTTTCTAATTTATTTAAGAAATCTGTTTCATATGCTTCATATGTTTTATAATGGTATTCACGTTTAGTTTTTCCAGTACCATCATCTATCCAATCAACTTTACCAGCTTCATTATAAGCAAGTGATGAATTTGGACTTTGGGCTTTTAAATAAGCTGCCTGATCACGTAATGCTTCATTACGAGCAATCAATTCATTCATTTTTTGTTCTTGTGCTTTCTTTTCATCACACTAGTTGTTCCATATGATTGCGGTATATGAGCCATATCAGTAGCTTTATCCATAATTTGACTACCTATGCCATATCCTGCAGCTCTCCTTGCACGCGCTGTACTACTTCCTGTTATACCAGCTTGTGCATTCTTAAATGGTGTGAATTTACCACCTTTGGCACCAGCTGCTGCTGATCTTACACCAGCACTACCAGCACCAGCCATAATACTTCCTACATTACCAAAACCAGTACGTCCGCCAGCTTTAGTATAGGCTTGTCGATAAACCGCCTGTTGATCTTTAGATAATTGTCGAAATTTTTTTCCTTCCATACCAATTTCTTTCATAGCATTTTTATTATTTACATGAGAAGCCCAAGCGTTAGCTGCCATACCACCAGCAGCGCCTACTGCAGCTCCTGCTGCCATACTAGCACCGGTTTTAATTTGATTAAATCCTAAAGCTTCACCTTCAAGTTTCTTAAATGGATTTAATGTCATATTGCCACCTAATTGGAATCCTAAAATATTTTCAAGTATCTTTGGCAATTGTTTAGCAAACATTAAAGCACCAATTATAATTAATATCTTAATCCATGCAATATATCCATTAAATTGATATCCATCAACAAAATATAACATTCCATCTTCTGCTGTTATTTGTTGAATAACAAATATAGCTAAAAATAATGATGCTAAACGAGTAAATAAACTAACCCAAGTTCCACCTACTTCTTTTAGCCATTTGATAAACATACCACTTTTTGATGAGTTTGGATCAATATAAGATATTATTGGAATAGGCGCAATTATCTCTAAGAATAATAATTTAAATGCACGTGTTGCAATATCAAAACAATACCCTAGTAGAATTAATGCAACTACGATACCTATTGCAGTTGATAGACCAAAGGAATAATCCATTGTATAATAATTATCAACACTCCAGCCTTTTGGTGAATTATATAAGTCATCATCACTCAACATATTTTTAACTGATGATTCACCTAATTGTTTACCTGCATCACAATATAAATTCCAAGCTTCTGGGGAAATATCGCCAACTTTATTATCACCAGCTGCTTCTTTATCTTGTGGAACAAAGAAAGGTTTAAAAATAGCTAAACCAATATAGTTACCCATATTAGGTATAGTTAATTCTTCGTCACAACCTGTCATTTTTAATTTATATCCCCCACCAGTTCCATCAGAATCTCCGGTTGGTGATTGGTTTATTTCAACTCCTAGTAAAAAGCGAGGTATCAATTGATCTGCTAAAATCGCACTTTGTGCTTCATATAATAAATCAAATCCAAAAGGAACTGAGACGATAAGAGCAAATGTTATAACAATGTTTTTAATTAATGCTCCGCCACCTTTGGTTTTATCTGATATTTGATTAGGATCAACTATATAATTAATAAGTGAAAATGATATTCTAAATATCATAAATACACTTAATAAAGCATAAATACGACTAGTTATCTCATTAATTACGCTTGATTGAACCAATTGTGCAGCAGCTAAATCGGATATTGTATTATAAAATATAGTTATTAAAAAATATACCATACGATCTAGCATCGCAAAGAAGGCTCTGACACCATCCATGAATATTGATTCTTCCATACGTCACCTCTTTTACTTTAATGTTTTATTTAAGAAAATATTTCAAATATACCTACATCTTGTAATCCGGCAAGATCTAATAATAGACTTAATATTGCAGGTAAAAGGAATAAAATTATACCTATAGCAATTCTTGTTATTAATCTTGTATAAGCTTCTTTATAATTTTTTTCATCAGAAATAAATAATACTTTTAAGAAATCAACAATACTAAATATAATTACTAACAT
>CAJOJO010000011.1 GCA_905235045.1 uncultured Bacilli bacterium | reverse complement strand
TTCATCTAATTCTAACTCTTTACTATCTAAGTTTTTTACAACATAATATTTATTATCATCAATACATAATGCCATTGTATTAGCATCTACTAATCTTAAGTAAGCATTTTCGACACTACCCTTATAGCTTAGTTTTTCTGAAGATGTTTGTTTACCATTAACTATAGAAAAATCCACATAATCTTCGATTTCTTTTGAATGAATTGCATAGTAATTATTAGCGGCATCCATTAATCCACGAGCACTATTTTCTAAAGCACCTTTTCTTGCATTCTCTATTATATTTAAAGTTATTGGAATAGCGATTATTGATACTATCGCTAATACCACTACTACTGCTAATAATTCTACTAATGTGAATCCCTTATTCTTCATTTTATACACTTCCCTATTGTATATTCATTATATCATTTTTAAACCAAAAAAAAAAGACTTATTTAATTAAGTCTTCTCTTATATCTTCTAGTTTTTCTTTTAAATCTTCTTCAAAGAATCTAAAAGTTGTAACTATAAATATTGTAGCTGGCATTGATACTACGATACCAGGTATACCAAATAACGCACCAAAAATAAATACACTCATAATAACTAAAATTGGTTTAATTTGGTTTGTTTTTCCATATACAATTGGACCAGTTACGTTACCATCAAATGTTGTTAATAAGAATGAAGCAATAATTGTTCTAATAAGTAAAGCAGGACTTACTGTTGAAGCAACAATAATTGCGATTAAGTTATTAATAATACCTCCAAAATATGGAATAAGTGGCGCTAGCATAGCAATAAACGCTAATAATAAGGCATCTGGATGACCAATTAATGTAAATACAATACTATATTCGATAAATGAAATAAACATTATTTTAATAAAGCCACTTAAGTATTTCATCATTTCTTCATCTAATTTTTTTAAATACTTATAGAATTTACGAGTCTTTTTCTTATTAAATAATTTAGAAACTTTATGACGTATATTTTCCATATCAACTAAGAAATAAATACTACTTGCAAAAGAAATAAATAATGTTGATAAAATACTTATTGAACTACCAATTACATTAAATAATCCATCGCTTACTACTTTACCTAAGTTAACAATTATATTATTAAACACATTTGATAAAGTTGCTTCCACGCCATCCAAATTAACACTATTATCAGATGAAATATTCTTCAAAAAAGTAATAATTGAATTAAATAAATTACGTAATTGATTAAATAGTGAAGGTCCAACTAAAATACATACAACGACTATTAATCCTACTATAGTAGATATCACAACAGCAAGAGCCAAACCTTTTGATAACTTTTTATTTTCTAAAAATTTTAATAATGGATATAAAACATAAGCAATCGCAAACGCTAAAGCAAATGGTAGAATTAAATTACCTAGTTTATTTACAATTCCAAACCATAAACTACCAGTTTTGTAAATTAAGAAAATTATTACCATTATTAAAGCACAATTAACTAATTTATAATTTAACTTCTTATTTAACATTTTTTACCCTACTTTCTAATAAAATCGTCACTGGTCCATCATTAGTAATATTTACTTGCATATCTTCACCAAAGATACCAGTTTCAACTTGTATATGTTCTTTTAATTTATTATTAAAAATATCATAAAGTTTAATAGCCTCATTACCACCTAAAGCATTTATGTAACTTGGTCTATTACCTTTTTCTGAGTTACCATATAAAGTAAATTGTGAGATACTTAAAATGCTTCCATTAGTATCTATTACTGATTTATTCATAACACCATTTTCATCATCAAAAATTCTTAAATTAAGGACTTTTTTTACCATATAATCAATATCATCTAATGTATCTGTATGAGTAAAACTAACCAAAAGAACTAATCCTTTATCAATTTTACCAACGATTTTTTGTTTAACACTAACTGATGATTCTAAGCTTCTTTGTACAACAATTCTCATTTAATACTACGATTAACTTCTATGACATTAGGAATCATTTTAATATCATTAACAAACTTGTTTAAGGTTTCTTTGTTTTCAACCATAACAGTTATATCAAACAATACATCGTTTTCATGATTATAAGTATTAATTGATGAAATATTAGCATTAGATATTTTGGTAACTATATCTAATAATATATTATTAGATTTTAAGGCTCTTACGACAATATTTGTTTCATATTTTTTATCTTTAAGATAATTCCATTTAACATTTATTGTTCGGTCTTGTCCTCTAGATACATTAGGACACATCATTCGATGAATAGTAATACCATATCCCTTAGTAATGTATCCAACAATACGATCACCAGGAATTGGTTTACAACAAGCAGCTAGATTAATTTTAATATCATCTATACCATCAATAATGATATCATTTTTAAGACTAACTTCTTTTGTATGAACTTTTTTAAGAACCTTTTCGTCTAAATTATCCTCTTCATTTAAAATATCTTGAAGATGCGGGAATGTTATTTTACCATTACCAAGTCCAATATATACTTCATCCATACTTGATAATTTAAGTGAATTTAGGATTTTCTTTACATTTTCATCAGTTAAGAAATCATTAAAGGCTATTTTATTTTTTCTTAATTCATGATTTAATAATTCTTCCCCAGTTTGTAAATATTCAACTTTATCAAGTTTTTTAAAATAACTTTTAATTTTATTCTTAGCTTGCGTTGTTTTAGCCATACTAATCCATTCACGACTAGGATTAGAATTTTTATTAGTATTTATTTTAATAATATCTTCATTTTTTAGTTCATAATCTAGTGGCACAATATTATTATTAACAATCGCACCTACCATTTTATCTCCAACACCACTATGAACCTTATAAGCAAAGTCAATTGGAGTTGCCCCTTGAGGAAGCTCAATGACATCACCTTTTGGTGTATATACATAAATGGTATCTTGAAAATCTTCTTTTATTGTATTTAAAAATTCTTCATCAGTAATCGTTTCTTGGTTAAGTTCAATTATTGATCTAAAAAATTGTAGTTTTTGATCCATAAAGCTTTTATTATTACCATTTGTTCCTTCTTTATAAGACCAATGTGATGCGCCACCACGTTCAGCTATTTCGTCCATTTCATATGTTCTGATTTGAATTTCAAAAAACATGTCATCTAAACCAAATACAGTCGTATGTAGTGACTGATAAAGATTTGCTTTTGGCATAGCAATAAAATCTTTTAATCTTTTTGGAACTGGCTTATATTTAGAATGAATAATACCTAAAGCTTTATAGCAGTCTTCTTTTGTATCAACAAAAACTCTTAAAGCTAATAAATCGTATATATCATTAAATGACCTACCTTTATCAAGTTTACGATAAATACTATAAATACTTTTGGCACGACCTTTTATTTCATGCTTAATTCCATATTCATTTAACAAGTCACTAACTTCTTTTTTCATTTTTTCAACTGCTAAATCACGTTCAGCTTTTGTTTGATTTAAACGATCAACGATATCAAAATAAACTTCTGGTTTTAAATAACGAAGGGATAAATCTTCCAATTCGCTTTTATATGAATTTATTCCTAAACGATGAGCAATAGGAATTAAAATTTCCAAATTTTCTTTTGCTTTTTCTTTTTGAACATCAATTGGATGTACCCATAAAGTTCGCATATTATGAATTCGATCAGCTAATTTAATAATAATTACACGAACATCTTCACAAAGACCAACAAAGATTTTTCTTTGAGCAGCAATACTAGAAGGAGAAGTCACATTAAAACTAAGACGATTAATTTTAGTAACACCTTCTACTAATTCAACAATTGCATCACCAAATTTTTCTTTAATCTCATCATAAGTTACTTTATCTTTATCAATTGCCTCATGTAACAAAGCAGCACATATTGTATCTTTATCTGCTTTTACATCAGTTAAGATATATGCGACATTAAGCAAATGATAAACTAAGTCTTCACCAGTTAAACGTTTTTCACCAATGTGGATATGTTTAACATATTCATAACATTTTCTTATTTCATCAATATCTTTTTTTGGCATATATGTGCTTACTTGTTCTAATAAGTCATCTATTTCAATTGCTTTTTTTAAAGTCATTAAACCACTTCTTTCAAGTTTTAAGAGTTAATACCTTTAATTAGTTTTTCACTTTTTGTATCTACCTCATACCATTTTTTAGTTGGTTTTTTTCCTACATTCTTATTAGCTAGTTTATACCAAATAACACCAGCTAATAAGATAGATGAATATGTACCAGCTACTAAACCAATTAGTAAAGCAATATTAAAGTTTAATATTTCTTTTGAACCAAATATTATTAAGCTTATTACTGGTAACATTGTTGTAATACTTGTAATAATACTACGAGTCATTGTTTCCGAAATACTATCATTAACTACTTCTTTTAGTTCATCCTTTGTTTTAAACTCTTTTCCTTTTGATTTTTCACGAATACGATCAAATACAACTATTGTATTGTTTATTGAGTATCCTATTATTGAAAGTAAAGCAGTTATAAAGATAGTCGATACTTCTAATTTTAATAAGCTAAATAATGCGATGATTATAAATACATCATGTCCTAAACATAATATAGAACTTATACCAAAATTAAATTTGAAACGAATTGATATATAAATAATCATACCAATTATTGCTAATAATATAGAGTAAAGAGCATTTTTAATTAATTCAATTTGAACAATATTAGAAACAACATTTATATCAGTACTTGCTTTTTTCTCTTTTTCAAAATAGTTTTTCATTTCAGTTATTTGTTCTTTAGTTAATTTTTCTTCAATTCTAACAGAAATTGGTTCATTCATATCAATACTATCAATTGTATAATCTTTTAATTCTTCTTTTATTTCTTTTTTAGTCATATCAGCATTTATTGTAATTGATGTACCACCTTTAAAGGCAACACCTAAATTTAATTTGTTGATGAATAATGATACAACACCTGCAATAATACAAATAAATAATATAATTAAAAATTTTGTACCATTTTTAACATAATCAACTTTTCTTTTGGTTTTCTTTGGTTTTCCAATAAAAGCTGTTACTTTATTATCAAAGAAACCAGTTTCAACAAATCTTCTTAAAATTAATCTTACAATAACAACCATAACAATCATTGTTACAAAGATACTAATAATTAACATTGTTGCAAATCCTTTAGTACTACTTTCACCAAAAATAAATAAGATAATTGCAACTAATAAAGTTGTAATGTTAGCGTCAATAATTGTTTTAATTGAATTTGTATTACCTTTTTTGAAAGCTCCTGCTAAACTAGAGCCTTTTTTAAGTTCATCTTTAATTCTAGAAAAACTTAATACATTAGCATCAACTGCCATACCAATACCAAGTAACATAGCAGCAATACCTTGTAAAGTTAATACACCACCTACTAACCAGAAAATACCAAATGTAACAATTGTATAAATTAATAAACCAATTGCTGATATTAATCCGGCAAAATGGTATAAAATAATCATAAATATAGCAACTGCAGCAATACCAATAATACCAGCAGTATAAGTTTTATCTAATGATTTTTCACCAAAGCTAGCAGTAACTGTCTTAGAAGAGATTTCTTCTAATTTAGTTGGTAAATTACCTGAATTAATATAATCAACTAATTGTTTAACATCATCTTTAGTGAATGATCCTTGAATTATAACATCACTTGAGAATCCTTCACTAACAGTAGCAGCTGATAAACATCTTGAGTTTGAACTACCACATTTAACAAATTTACCATTTTCTTCATAACCACCAGTTTGCTTATTATAAGATAAACCTTCTTCATAGTCTAACCATATAACAATTAATCTATCTTCGGTTTCACTAATTCTTTTTGTTACACGATAAAATTCATCTTTTTTAGAAATTGATAATTTAACAGCAGGTAATCCTTTATTATCACTATCTTCAGATGCCCCTTTACTTGTCAAAACATCACTTGTCATAAGCAAGTTATTACTAGAATCACGGAAAGATAATACGGCTGGTTTTGCTAATACTTCACGAGCTGTGTCTTGATCTGTAACTCCAGCTAATTGAACACGAATACGATTATCTCCTTCTATTTCGATTACTGGTTCAGATACACCTAATGTATCAATTCTTCTTAATAAATTCTTTCGAGTATTATTAAGCATTGATTCGTCTAATTCTTCATCTTCGTTTAAACTACTTACTTCATATAAAACTTCAAATCCACCTTGTAGATCTAACCCATATTTTAAACTACCAAATATTCCTGGGATCATAAATAAAGCTAAAGCTGTAATTACAACCATTATTATTGAATATTTAAGCATTCCATGTTGTTTCATTTTTCTTCCTCCTCAAAATAAACCTTACGATTTTTTAAATTTAGTTTTTCTCTTAAATAAGCATCAATTATAACATCATCTGTATTTAAGATATCACTGGTCATATCATATAAAGATAAATTTTTGGCATTTATCCATTTAACTTGTTTTAAATAATTCCATATATCTTGTTCTTTAATATACACATAACCATTTCTTTTCATTTCTTCTTTTTTAGTTCTAAGAGCTGGTTTTAATCTTGTATATAATTCTTCCAATGAAGTAAATGTAATATCGTCCATATACCCTCCTATAATAACTTTTAAACTCTTACATATATATTATATAGGAAAATATAATTTTTTTAAAGGTTTAAGGAGATATTTTATGAAAAAAAATAGTTTTATTAAAGGAGCAGCTTTATTAATTATTGGTGGTTTTATTACTAAAGCCTTAGGTTTATTTATTCGAATTATTTTAACAAGAAAAATTGGTACTGAAGGAATTGGTATTTATATGATGATTATGCCTACTTATACCCTTTTAGTTTCTTTAGCAACCTTAGGGTTTCCAACGGCTATATCTAAGTTAGTTGCAGAAGATAAATACAATAATAAAAAACTAGTTTTAGGAATTATTCCGATATCTCTTTTAATTAATTTTTTTCTAATTTTATTTATGTTTATATCTAGTGGTTTTATTTCTAATAATTTATTGCATGAGGAAAGAACTTATTTAGGGCTCATATCAATTGGTTTTGTTTTGCCTTTTATATCTCTATCTTCTATTTTAAGAGGGTATTTTTTTGGTAAACAAAGAATTTTACCACATGTTATATCAAATATACTAGAAGATGTTATTAGATTAGTAATGATTATTTTAATTGTACCTTTAATTTTACCATTTGGAATTGAATATACTGTTTCATTTGTTATTTTAATTTCAATATTTAGTGAGTTATCTTCGATTATTATTTTTATTAGTTGTTTACCAAAAAAGGTTCAATTAAAAGAGTTTAAACCAGTAAAGAAAAATGTTAATAATATTTTAAGCATTAGTTTACCAACAACAGGTAGTAGAATAATTGGTAGTATTGGTTATTTTTTAGAGCCCATTATTTTTAATTTTATTTTACTTAGAATTGGTTTTAACAATGAAATTATCGTTAAAGAATATGGCATTATTAATGGATATGTTATGCCTCTTCTTTTACTTCCATCATTTTTTACAACGGCTATATCCCAAATACTGATTCCTATTATTAGTAAATCTTATTCTAATAAAAATTATAATTATACAAAAAAAAAGATAAAACAAGCTCTTATTTTATCTTTAATAGTTGGTATTCCAGCCACGTTAATTTTTATAATTTATCCTAATATATTATTAAAGCTAATTTATAAAACTGATTTAGGTGTTTCCTATGTTAGATTTTTAGCTCCTATTTGCTTACTTTATTATATTGAAACACCTTTAGTGAGTAGTTTACAAGCAATGGGAAAAGCCTCTCTAGCTATGAAAGGAACTCTATATGGAATGATTATTCGGATTATAACTTTAATTATTGGAACTTATTTTTTTAATGTATGGGGATTAATATTAGCAATCAGCGCAAATATTATTTTTGTTTCTTTATATCAATTAAAACAAGTAAAAAAATTGTTATAAAAAAATAACTTAGAATTCTAAGCTATTTTTTGAAACTTAAAAATTATTTACCTTTTTTCTTAATTAATAAATAAATAATTGTTCCAATACTTATTAATAAACATACTGATACGGCTAAAGTTATTTTTAAGTATAAACTATTTTCTTTATTTACTTTATTAAAATAAGCCTCATTATATATTTGAACAGTACCTTCTTTAGCATCATACATATAAATATTAGCTTTACCAGTTTCAACATTCATACCATATAATAATGCATAATCTGATTTTTCATCTTCTTTATAAGCCGGAATATCTTTTTTTTGATAAGTTATTGTTGTTTTTTTAAAGTTAGTAGGAATATCTTTTAATTCTTGAATATAAAGAATAGTACTTCCAAATTTATATTCATTATATAAAGTATAGTTATCTTTATCTTTTACATACCAGTTTTGTTTACCTTTATCATTTTTTAAAGCTATTAAAGTATATTTAGTAATTTTACCAATATATACTGGTACTTCTTCTTTACCTATTTTTAAAGTACTTTCTTCATAGTTATCAGGTGGAGTTAAATTTTTCTTGTTTCTAACAACGATATAGTTTTTACCATCTATTTTAACAGTAACTGGATTATATTCTTTAACAGTTACTTTTATTTTATAAGTTCTAGTTGAACCATCTTCGGCAGTAACAATTATTTCAAAGTCATTGTCTCCTTCTTCTACTTCATGTTCACCAGTACCAGTTATAGTTGCACCACCATTACTAGGAGATGCTTCTAATGTTATTTTATCAGTTCCCGCTTCTAACATAGCTGTGTATTCTAATGTATCTTTATCAAATTCTTTATCTAAACTAGCATCTTTAATACTTAGACTTTCTAAAGTATTATCACTTGATAATTTAACAATTCTTTTTGGATTTACATATACTGTTACGGAATGACTATCTGTATATACTTGGCCATTATAATCAGCAGCGTCCACTGGTGTCAAACGAATTGTAGCACTACCAGTATTATTAGCATAAAAACTAAATGTTACAGTACCATCAATCCATTCACTAGAAGATCCTCCTGATAAAACATTTGGATTATCAGAAGTTATAGAAAATCTACCTTCAACCGCACTAGCTTTAACAGTCATAATAACTGTATTACCTACTGTTACACTTGTACTACTAGCATATAATCCAACACTACCAGCTGATACTTTTTGACTATAAAGCAAAAAGATAGCTAGTGTACATATAAAATAACTAATTATTTTTTTCATATTACACATCCTATCTTAATAAACTATTATTACCCATTATATAGTTTTTAACGTTAACATAATCTACAGCTGTTATTTTACCATCGTTATTAACGTCAGCAGCTAAAGAGTATGAGCCAATTAAGTCACCATTACCCATAATTACGTTTTTAATTTTAACATAATCTACAGCGCTTACTTTACCATCTCCATTAGCATCACCATTTATAACTACACGATAACTTTTTTCTTTACCATTAGCGCTTATTTTAACAATATCACCAGTACCTAATACTTCACTACCACTAATACTTCTACCATCTGTAGTAATAGATGCATTACCACCAGCTGCTTTAATTGATGATATCATTTTACCAGCCGTTGTTCCTATATCAATGTTACTTATATAACCTGAATTTAATTCATAATTTGTTTTATCCATTACTTCACTGAATGTTGTATCTTTTTTAAGTTCTTCAATTTGATTTTTATTTACTTCAGTAGGTAATGATGCAGCACTGCTTGGCATATTGTTATAAACAGGGATTAAAAATTCAATTTGACTATTTAATTTACCAATATTATTATAAGCATTATAACTATATACTGCTTCACTTAAAGGGGCAGCAATATTAGTCATATATTGATGGGAATAAGTATTTCTACTTGTTACATTAAATCTTTGTAAATAAAGGGTATTTTGTCCTTCATTAATATAACCATCGGCAATATATTTAGCACCATTTAAGATAGCTTTTTCTGGTGTTGTCCAAGGACGATTATAATTTGTATAATTTTCATCATATCCTTTAGCAAAGTCTAAAGCACAAAGAATTGGATTTGAGCATGTTGAGAAAGCGCCAATATTATAAAAATTATAATATGTAACATCATTAATTTTACCATTACCATTAGCTGAATCACTTAATTTACCACCTGATAATACTACTTCTTGTCTTGATCTAGCAGCTAAAGATATTGGAGAAATCTTATTACCATCATAAGTTGCTGCTTGCATAAAGTAATCAGAGTATTGTAATAAATCAGTACCATTAAAGATACTATCAACTACTTCTTTTGTTTGATAAGATTCATTATATCCTAAGTTTTCGAACATAAAAATATTTATTTCATCTAAGAAATTACGTGGGTCCATATAATAAGCAACTGTTGCTTTGTTAGCCGCATACCATCCACCTGCTTCTTTTTGGTAGTATGTATTTGTACTTGGATTATAACTACCAGCGTCTAAAGATAAATAAACAGGGTTAGTTGATTGAATATAACTAATACCAACTACACTTTCTTGTGTTATAACATTATTCCAATCTAAGTTTGTTAAATAACCGGTGAATTTCCAATTAGGATGTGCTTCTTTTAATAAAGCTAATTTTTCCCAATAAATTTCTGGAATATGTGCGTTAGCAAATTCACTAGCATATTTTGATGTATCAATATTAAATGTTATTTTATCAGAGCATACATAACCTGTGTATGTTTTTCTAGTTCCACTTTCCCAGTAAAAGCTTACTTTATAAAATCCTCCCGCACATCTAGTTGTATCATTTGATGGTACTAAATTTGCATCAAGAATTGTTATTTTATCACCTGTATCTAACGTATCTAAAACTTTATAACCATTATAATTAGGTTCTGAATAATATAAGACTCCTTGAGCATTTATCGTACCTTTATCATTATTACTTATTGCCTTTACTTTAGGTACAACAAAAAGGCATAGTAAAAGAAAACTTATTTTAGCTAATTTTTTCATCATACCACACCCTTCCATTATCTAAATTCATTATAACAAAGAAAATAAATAGTGTATATACGAAAATAAAAAACTTGTCGTTATTTGACAAGTTTTTACACTTTATATGTCGATATAGTCAATACTACATGGATACAATATATTATTTAGATGATATAAAATTTTAGGAGCGTGCTCACTAAATTTAATCACCCCACCATTTACTATTAGAGTTATTTCTTTATTATTGATTTTTTTTACCGTTTTTCCTTTTGCGTATTTAGGCAAAAAATTACGATAAGGTCCAATCCATCCTCGATTACCTTTACCATCAAAGATACTAAATACTAAACCATTATGCATATGACCAGATAATACAAGTTCAAATTTTTTAATATTATTAGAATTATTAATTGTTAAATCAGTTATTGTATTTACTGGTGAATGTGTTAGTAAAATATTATATTTAGCTGTATCAATATTAGTTAAAGCATCAATTTCTTTTATAAATTTTTCTTTATCTTCATGTTTTTTTAAGTGATAATAATCATAACTTAATTCTAAGCCAGTAAATGATATATCATTCATTATTACTGAATGATTATTTAACCAATAAATATTACTATTTTTATCTAATTCAGAATAGTATTCATTGCTTGATAAGAAAGGTGTTCTATTAGTTAAATATGATTCTTCATCATGGTTACCTCTTACTAATAATACTGGACAAATTTCAGCTAAATCCTTAATAAATTTAGTTAGGTTTTCTTTATAATTAGTTCTTAAAATATCTGAGTCATCAGCTATATCACCAGGTATACAAATAAAATCTGGTTTATTTTCTTTTATATTGGTTATTATTTTAGTAAATAAAGTTAAGTCATAACTTTTATTGTAATGAATATCAGCTAATAAACAAATTCTTTTTTTTATATTACCTATTTTATAATATTTATTCTTAATCATAAAATCACCTTAATAATTATATAATAATTAAAAAGAATAATCAATTGATTATTCTTGCATTCCATTAGTAAATTCCTTTACCAAATCATTAAATCGATTTAAGTTAACTGCTAATTCTTCGGCTTTTTGTTGTTCTTTTTGTTTATCTTCTTCTAATTGTGCACGTTCTCTTTCAAGTTTTTTCTTTTCTTCTAAAAGACGTTTATTTTCATTAACTGCTTCTTCTTCATATTTTTTCTTTACTTCTTCTAAATTTTGTAAATCTTTTTCTTTTTGTGTTTCAAATTCTTGTTTTTCTTTTTCAAAAGCAGTTTTATCAGCTTTATAATTAGCTACTTCATCATCAATTTCTTGTTTCTTTTCTTTTAATTTTTGGAACATGTTTTCTTTTAAGGTTTTAATTTTTTCAATTTCCTTATTAGATTTATCTTCATGGTCTTTTCTTAGTTTCTCTAATTCTTGTTTTTCTTTTTCTACTTTTTTACGCATATCAACACATTTATTAAATATTTCAGTAGCTGATTTAACGTTATCATTAGCTAAATCGAAAAACTTTTTAATATCTTTAACTTGTTTAGAACTATTATCTAATTCATCCAATAATTCTCTTTCGTCCATCTATTATGCTCCTGGAAATTGTTTAAATCCTGAATTAAATTGAGAAACCAATTCTTTAAATCTAGCACAACTTTGTGATAGGTTTTTACTTTCAAGTTCAAGTTTTTTCTTTTCAACTTCTTTATATTTTTCAAATTGTAATTTTTGTTCCTCTAATTCACTTTCTTTTGTTCTAATTAAATTCATTGCTTTTTCTTGATCTTTAGCATAGCCAGCTTTTACTGTTTCATTATTTTCTTTTTCTATTCTAATTTTATTTTCTTCAGCATCTTTATATTTTTCAAAATTTGCTTTATCTGTATCCAATTTTTCATTAGCAACTTTAAAAATATCTTCTTGTGCTTGTTTACTTTTTTCAAATTCTTCTTTAGCTGTTTTAATATTTTCGTAGCCACTATCAATAATTGCTTGTTCTGCTTGTTTATATTTTTCAAATTGTTCTTTATCGGAATTTAAATTTTCTCTTTCTTCATTTAAACTTTGTTGTTGTAAAGCTAATTCTTTTCTTGTTGCTTCTACTTCTTGTGAAAATTGAACTTCTTCAGAGTTTAATCTAATTTTTTGATTTTTTTCATATTCATCTAATTTTTCTTTAGATAATCTAATTATCTCATTTTGTTCTTCTTTATATTTTTCAAAATCAGCTTTTTCTTTTTCAAATTTTTCTTTTTGCTCAGCTAAATAAGCATCATTTAAATTTGCTGTTTTCTTTTGTTCCATTAAAGTTGACATAAAGTTATTAGCGCCAGCAATATCACTTGAGATACTATCAAAAATACTGTTTAAATCATTTGAAACAGGTTTTACAATTGGTTCATCTGGCGTAGCTTCAGCAACTGGTGCTTCAGTAGTTTCTTCTGCCATTGGCACATCAACTTTTGGTAGCATTTCTTCTACTCCAGCAATCATATTTTCAATTTGTTCTAAATTATTGTCCATAGTAAAACATCTCCCTTTTTATTCTTATTCTTTACTTTACATTTAGTATACCATATTATTTTCAAAAAACATACATTTTTTTAAAAATTTCTTGATTTTTTTAAAAAAACAAAGAATTATTCTTCTTCGTTTTTAATACTTACTAATACTTGTCTTGGTTTACTTGAGCCTGTTGAAGGTCCGATAATGCCTCGTTCTTCCAATAAATCGATTACTTTTGCTGCTCTATTATAACCAATATTAAATTGTCTTTGTAATTTTGAGGTACTGATATTTTCTTGATGAGTTACATATTCAACAATTTGATTATATAAAGGTTCTTCTTTTGCATCATGTTCAACCATTGTTGTTGCGCCTTGTGTTTCTTCATCTAGACTCATTCTTTTATCATAGATAACTGGTTGTTCTCTTTTAACATAATCAACTACTTTCGCTATATCACTGTCAGAAACATAAGTACCTTGAATTCTTATGGATGTATTTTCACCAGTTGGTAAAAATAACATATCCCCTTTTCCAAGTAATTTTTCTGCCCCACTTGTACCTAAGATTGTTCTTGAATCGATACTTGAAGCTACAGCAAACGATATACGGGTTGGAATGTTTGCTTTAACAACACCTGTAATAACATCTGTTGATGGTCTTTGAGTAGCAACAATTAAATGAATTCCAGCAGCTCTTGCCATTTGGGTAATTCGCATAATTGAATCTTCTACTTCTTTAGCAGCAACTAACATTAAATCTGCTAATTCATCAATGATAACAACAATAAATGGCATCTTTTGCTTTTTATCCTCTGATTTTAAATTTCTCTTATCAATATAAGCGTTATAACCAGCTATATTTTTAGTACCAGTTTCTCTAAAGCGTTCATATCTTTCTTCCATTTCAACAACGATTTTTTTAAGTATTTCGTTAGCTTGTTTTGGATTTGTAACAACTGGTGTTAGAAGATGAGGAATATCTTCATACATTGATAATTCTACTTTTTTTGGATCAATTAATACTAATTTTACTTCATTAGGTTTAGCTCTCATTAAGATGGATACAATTATACTGTTAATACATACTGATTTACCACTACCAGTAGCTCCAGCCACTAATAAATGAGGTGTTTTATTTATTTCCGTAAACATTGGTTTACCCATTATATCTTTTCCTAAAGCTACCATTAATTTAGAATCTTTTTCAGATTTAGGAATTGCTTCTAATATTTCTCTTAAGGTAACTGATGAAGTCACTTTATTTGGTATTTCAATTCCAATTGTTGATTTACCAGGAATTGGTGCTTCAATACGAACATCTTTAGCAGCTAAAGCTAAAGCTATTTCATTATGAATACTAGATACTTTATTTAATCTTGTACCTGATTTAACTTCTATTTCATATTGAGTAACTGTTGGTCCTGGATTAATCGCAACTACTTTACCTTGAATATCAAAATCTCTTAAAACACGATGTAAGGTAGAAACATTATTATTAATCGTTTCTGTAGATTCCATATTTTTATTTTTATCTTCTTTTAACATTTTTAAATCTGGTAAACGATACCCAACATAATCTGTTTCTACTTCTTCTATTTCTTCTTTCACTTCTTCTTTTGTTGGCTCATCTTTATGAATTAATTCTTCGATTGATGTGTAAACTAATTTATTATCTTTTTCATATTCTTGTTCTGCTTCTTTGATTTGTTTTTTCTCTTTTGCTTTTATTTTTTCTTCATGTGGTTTCTTTATTTTGTTTTTAATTTTTTGCATACAATCATATATTGATATGCCGGTAAACATAATAAGACCACATATAATTAAAGCCCATGTTACTATTTTAGTACCATTCATTTCAAATAGATAAACAAATAAAGCAGAAAAACTAGAACCGATTAATCCACCACCTAGATTAGCTCTACTACCAGCTGAAGTCATAAAACGATTTACTGTCTCTTCAATTATTTCAAATCCTTTTAAATTACCTTTTTCAATATAACTTAAATGTGATAAAATTAAAATTCCAATCATAAAAATATATAAACCAATTAACTTAGATGTAAAAAAATTTGGCTTTTCTCTCTTTATAATCATATATAAACCAATAATCATAACTAGAACTAATAAAACATTATACCAAGTTCCTACTAAGAAAACCGAAAAATTAGATATAAAATTACCTACTATACCAGTATTAGGAATAATTCCAATAATCGCGATAATGATAAGTAATATACCTATTAGTTCAACACCATAATTATTCGTATTATTTTTTGCGTTTTTCTTTTTTCTTTTTGCCATTATTAAGCACCTACCCTATATAAATTATATCATAATAAATCGCAAAAAAAAAGACCAGAAAAGCATTTAAACGACAAACCTGAGCTCCCAGGTGGGCATTACATCATATGCATTAGGATCCTCAAAATACAAATTCTGAGTATTCAACACAACATATGAATTTAAATTCCCAATCGTTTAAAATGTAGGTTTTTCTTTATTTGCTTTTCTAGTACAATCACTATATCATATTTTTTTAAAAAAAGCAAATCTTTATAAAAAAGGACTTTATTAAAAGTCCTATCGCGTTATTTCATATTCAATTGCAGCTGCTTTAGTTAAATCTTCAGCATATGAACTAGTTATTACAGTAGAACTATTACCAGGAATATTATTCCCAACAAATCCTTTAAGTTCAACTATTTCATTACCTAATTCATCTTTTACATGTATTTTAAATTCTTCTAAATACTGAGTTTCGCTTGATGTATTTGTTACTTTAATCTTTAATATTGATGTATTATCTTCATATATTAAAGATGTATTTGTAAAAGTAAATACTTCTAGTTGTTGTTCTTTTGTAACATCTTTATTAGTGTTAACTTTTATGTTATCTTTTTCTTCGATATTATTTATTTCTTCTTTTGTTTCTTTTTTATTGCATCCGCATCCAACTGTTAAGCATAAAATCATAATTGTAGCTAAACTCAAATATATTATCTTTTTCATAAATTCCAACTCCTTTTGTTATAATGATTCTTATAAAAGTTATTTAATATTTTAATTAATTTTTAGATTAACTTAAATTTAAAGTAATATTGTAATACTGACTATATTCCTTACTAAAATGGCAAGTAGTAACATCAATTGTTATTGTTGAATATGGAGCAACATTTAATGTATATGTGTGTGACCCAGTACCTACGGTTCCAAAATTCCAAGATGCTAATACAGCTGAGCCGTTTCCATAAACAGTAACATATGGATAATCATCATATCTAGAGCCACCAAAATGATTTGAACCATTTGTTGGTGTTGGCAAAGTTCCGTATGCTTGACCAACCATAGCAGTCATTGAACTAGGTGAAACTGTTTAACCATTAGCATTAAAAGTTATAGTTACTGGTTAACCTATTTTTGATATAGTTGCATTAGCAGATGCTGTATTCATTCCATCGGTTATTCTAACATATAGTGTGCCAGTACTTGTCGATTTTTCATTATATGTAATTGTTGGTTTAGTTTCCGTATAATACCATGTATTTTCTGTCATTGTTGTTGTACTTGTAATACTACTGCATGTTCCTGGATTTGTATCACTTCCACAACTTATAGTTAAACCTACGCTACTTATTCCTTTTCTTGTACTCTTTATATAAACTCCAATTGGTGTTCCTGTTATATCTAAATCCCATACTTGTTCTTGATAGTAACCATTAATTGCGTTAGTTGGAGTATTTGTTGCTCTAAGAGTTACTGTAAGTTGATCTGTTTTAGCATCTCCTGTTTTACAATTTTGATTTCCAATTTTATCTTTTACACATACTTGATAATAGTATGTAGTATTTTGATTAATATTACTTATTGTACAGTTATTTGTTGATACACTTGATGCATTTGTTGTATATGATCCACTTGTTGTTGAGTACTTACATGTTACTGTATCTAATCCTGTTTGATCATCATAAATTATTAATGGTATACTTATACTTCTACTTGTTAAATATTCATTACCTAATATTAGGGTTGGAACTGTATTATCTATTTTTGATATAGTTGCAGTAGCATTTGCCGTTGTATTCGTTCCATCAGTTATTCTAACATATAATACAGCAGGATCTTGTGATGTTGTATCAAATATAATAGTTGGTTTAGTTTCCGTATAATACCATATATTTTCTGTCATATCCGTAGTTGGTGTGATATCTATACAATCACCTGGTACTGTACCATCTCCACAACTCTTTATTAAATTTGTAGTACTTCTTGTGTTTCTTGTACTTTTTATATAATATCCAGTTGGTGTTCCAGTTATATCTAAATTCCATTCTTGTTTTTGATAATATCCATCAATAGATTCACTTGGTGTATTTGTTGCTTTAAGAGCTACTGTAAGCGCAGTTGTCTTATTATTTCCTGTTTTACATGTTTCATTTCCCATTTTATCTTTTGCACATACTTGATAATAGTATGTTGTATCTTGATTAATATTACTTATTGTACAGTTACCAGTTGTTACTGTAACTCCTTCTGTTTGCGTATAATTGCCATTACTTGTTCCGTATTTACATGTTATACTATCTATTCCAGATTCATTTTCTTGTAACGTTATTGGTATACTTATACTTTGACTTGTTACAATACCTATACCTAATTTTAAATCTGGATCTGTATTATCAATTTTTGCTATTGTAGTCTGATCAGTTATAGTACTTATTCCATTGGTTGCATAAACATATAATGTACCTGTTATAGTAGAAGTTGTATCATATATTATTCTTGGATTTGAAGTAAAATAATACCATGTATTAGGACTTAAAGATTTAGTTTTTGTAATATTTGTACAATTACTTGGTACTGTACCACTTCCACAACTTTTTAGTGCATCTACATTACTTTTTGTGCTTATTGTACTTTGAATATAATAAGTCGTTAGATTTTCGCTTCCATAATCTAAATATGCTTCCAATTTCTTATAATAACCATTAATTGCTTCATTTGGTGTTGAATTAAATTTAATAGCTAATTGTAAAGTGTTTGTTGAAACTTGGATTGTTTTTTCTTCTACTAATCCATCGCCATTTGTTACTTCTATTTTTAAATCGTATGTATTTCCAGCACTTAAATCTTTTATTGTCTTTTTTGCATTAACTGTTGGAATATTATACTCATCTTCATACGTTTTACCATCTATTTCATATTTTATAGTTTTAATTCCTGATTCCATATCACTAGCATTTACTCTTATTGTAACACTCTTAGCAGTTTGAGTTAATTTTTGTACTAGCAAATTAGGTTTTGTTTCATCTTCTAAACATGAATCAATTATTTGATGATAATTACTATTTTTACCTATTTTAACGCGAATTGACTTACTAAGATAATCTTTATTATCAAAATCTGGGATAAGTCCTTCATAATCTAATGTTCTAATTCTAATACAATATTCGGTTCCTGATACTAGTGAATAATCATCATTACTTGCTAAATATCTATCTACAGCATCATAGATTGTATCTAATTCATATTCATCTATTTTTTGACTTTCTTTTTCAAATATTTCTGTAAGTTTTGGATATACTAGCATAAATATGCCAGCAAGTAAAATAATAATAGCTAATAATTCGACTAATGTAAAACCTTTACGCTTCATATTATCACCAATATAATTTTATCAAATTTATCATTTATTGTAAATAAAAAGAACTTTATAAAGTTCTTTTTGTCAAAAATATAATAAATATTAATCATCAATTGTATTATCATCAGATGAATCATCATCACTATCATCGCTTGGTAATAAAACATCTGGTAAATCTACATCATCGGGTTCTTCTGGTTTTACTTCTTCTTTTGTTTCTACTTTTTTAGGTTCTTCTTTTTTTACTTCTTTTGTCTCTGTTTTCTTAAGTAAAGTTAAAGTTAAAGAATTAACATAGCTCACGTCGTAACCAGCATTTAGACTTTGTCCAATAACTGTATTATTTGTACCATTACCAGTTGTTACTGTTTTAAATGTACAGCTAATACCTAAACTATTACACGTTGATCTTGCTTGGGCTTCTGAATCACCTGTAAAATCAGGTAATTTTTTCACTGAAGAACCACCAGTAACATTTTTACCTATTACATTTTCTTCATATTCATTATCAATACTAAAGCTAAATTCTTTTTCTAATTCTGGCTCTAGTAAACCTAAATTAATTTTCATAGCATCTGATACAGCTTTCACACTATTTTCATATAAAACATAGTTATATAAATTTAAACGCATTGCTGGATCATATATAGTAGCATCATGACCATTTAAATATAATCTTTGCATACTTACTAATTCATCAACACTACCACCACTACTTTTAGCTAAAATATCTTTTCCGATATTATATAATGATAATATTTCACTTGTTGACATATTTGTTTCCATACTATTACTAATTGTATCCAATACTTCAGATACTTTATTTAAACTTTTTACTTCCGTTAATTTATTCATTAAAGCTCTAACTACTTCTTGTTGATGTTGCCCTCTAACAAAGTCATTACTATAATAATTAGAATATTTAGCGCCACAATATTCTGGCCATGAATGTCTATTACGAGCAAATGCTAAAGCTTTTTCACCATCTAATACTTGCAAACCTGCATCTACATAGATAGTGCCATTACCAAATTCACGATTACTATTACTTTCACAGAAAGAATATGGTATATCCATCTCAATACCGCCTAAAGTATCAACTAATTTAACAACACCTTTAAAATTAATTTTTACATAATAATCTATTGTAATATCAGTAAAATTTTGAATTGTTTCAATCATACATTGTTCACCATACCAAGCAGCATGAGTAATTTTATTTTTACGTTGATTTGGAAAACAAGCGATTGGAACATAAGAATCCCTAGGAATACTTAAAATAGTTGATGATAAAGTAGTTGGATTAAAAGTAATAAGCATTAACGAGTCTCCATTAAATGAAGCATTAGCTAAATTCTCTAATTCTGAATCAACGCCCATTAAAAGGATTGTAAAAGGTTTATCTAATTTTTTATTCTTATTTTCTTTACTAGTTACTTTTTTTGTTTCAGTATAAATAATCTTAGTCTTAGTATCTAGATTATCAAAATTAGCGCCTTCCATATTATTAAACATAATTAAATAATTAGTAGGTAAAAAAGCATATTCAATTTCTTCATCTAGTAATGCATTTATTACTTCAACAAAATTATCGTATTCTATAACTTCATTTTTTATGTTTTCTTTTTGAATAATTTCTAGAGGTAAAGTATTACCAACAATACTTGTAGAATCCGAAATCATTCCCATTTTGCCTTTAGATAATTTTTTAATATCATCTACTTTATTTGCTTCTAAAGTAACAATACTTGTTGAATAACTAGTTGAACTTGTTGTCATACCAGCTAAAGATGAATACATTTTATTAATATAATATGCTCCAAAGCATAAACCTATGGAGTATATAAAAACAATCCAAAAGGCTATTTTAATTTTTGTTTTTTTCTTTGATTTTGCTGAACTAATAATAATACAAAACCAAATCATTATTAATGTTATAGCAAGTAACAAACGCATTCTATTTTCAATTCCATTTAAAAGTGAAATTGAATATAAAATATAGCCTGTACTAAGTGTTATAAATATAAATATAAGTAAAAAAAATATTATTTTTGTTTTAAGTTTTTTTCTCTTCATAACATCACCACATATCTTTTAACATTATACCCTTTTTTAAAGTTTTAAACAATATTAAAATGAATTTTTCATATTTTTCTTTTTTTTGCATATAAAATATTGATAAAAGAAAAAATTTTTGTTATAATTATTTGTGTTTGATGGGTCTATAGCCAAGTGGTAAGGCGTGGGACTGCAACTCCCTGATCGTTGGTTCAAATCCGACTAGGCCCTCCATTGAGAAATTTGTTCGAACTTTTATGTTTGAGCTTAATATAAAATATCAACTTCTAAATGAAGTTGATATTTTTTTATTATATGAAACTTTTTCTTTTTTTATTTTAATATCTTTATTACTTGGTCCTTGTATAACTTTACCATTTATATCAAATCTAGAACCATGACATGGACAATCATAGGTATTTTCTATTTCATTATAAATTAATTTGCTTTTAGCATGAGGACATTTACATTTGATATTAGAATATTTAAAACCTTCATAATATCCTTTTAAAGTAGAACATGAATCACTAATTATTCTTGTTATTAATTTATTTCTTTTAGGATCGAATAGTTTTGCATAAACATTTTCTTTATTATCAATTATATCTTTTACTATTATACTTGCTATTACACTATTAGTCATACCCCAGGTATTATATCCAGTAGATATAATTATATTATCTTTTATATATCCTATATATGGTAAATAATCATTAGTAATGATATCTATATTACTCCATATATGTTCTATTTTATTATTTAGTAATTTTTCAAAATGCTTTTTATCATTTGTTTTATTACATATGTTATGTGATTCTGATAAATATAAAACATTATCTTTATATGTTCTCATAGATATTGTAGGTTTATTATAACTAATTAAAGATATAGGATTCATTTTTTCTTTAAATGATATAATATATGATTTTTCTAAATAACATTTTGCCGGAAAAAAATAAGGTATTATAAAATACGGATAATGCGTAGCAAGTATAATTTTATTGCAAATTATTTTATTATTTTTAGTATAACAAATATATTTATCATGATTTTTTTCTATTTTTTCTATATTAGTATTTTCATATATTTTATTATCATCTATATTATCTAGTAATCCATTAATATATTCAATAACGTTAAATATATATGTATCATCAACACTAATACTATATTTATATTTAAGTATAGGCATATCATTTTCATATACTTTTATATTATTACTAATTAAGAAATCTTTTAATTTCTTTATTTCTTTTATTTCTTTATCTAATTTTGTAAATACATAAGATTTAGTCTTTTCTAAATTGCATTCTATATTATTATCTTTTATTATATTCTTAATAGTATTTATAGCTTTTATTTGTGATTTTAAATATAATTCTTTTTTATTTTTATCTTTTATTTTATTATAAATATTACTTTGTAAATAAGTTAATTTACCAGTGGTATTTAATGTAACACCTTGTCCTATTTTATTTCTTTCTACAAGTATTATATCTTTATCTTTCAATTGATATAAACTATTTATACCAGTTATTCCACCGCCTATTATTAATATATCTACTTCTTTATCTTCCTTTAAACTAGGATAATCTTTATCTATTTTTGTTTCATCCCATATACTTTTATTCATAATATCACCAATTTTATTATGAACAAAAAGAAGATTTATATTTACAACTTATTTGCTATAAAATACCCATTTACTTTCACTTTTTTATATAAAAATAAACAAAAAGATAAAATAAATGTTGTATTATGATAAATTTATGGTATACTTTATATATGCGGATGTGATTTAATGGTAGAATATGACCTTGCCAAGGTTAATACGGGAGTTCGATTCTCCTCATCCGCTCCATTTGAAGACAACTTACGAACCTATAAAGTTCGTAAGTTTTTATTTTGCTAACTAAAAAAGAGGAAAAAATTATCGAAATAATTTAATCCTCTTTTTATATATTTTTTAATATGGGAATAAAAGTCTTGTCTAGCCAGCACTGAATTTATACTCCCGCATAAATTCTACTATGGGAATTCCCATACCCTTTATAAATGATTATTCTATAAATGAACTTGGATGATATGCTGTAATTCCTAATTCTTCTGCCTTTCTTAAAACATCTAATCTATCATCTACAAAAACAATATCATTTAAATTCAATTTATATTTTTTACTATATTCTAGCATTACTTCTGGTTTAAGCATTGTAGAACTAATAAATATAATATTTTCTTTTTTAAAATTTGGAAAATGTTTTGAAATAACTTGATATCTTTGATGGTATATCCTATTTCTTCTAGCATTTCTCTTTCTAATGTTTCTAGAGCGGTTTCATTCTTTTCAGTACCACCGCCAAAGAAAAAATATTTTCCATCATTTGTTATTGCAATATTTCCATCGTCACCCTCTATAATTGCATAAGCACATTTTCTTTCTTTATAATCTATATTAGATTTTTTATCACATATAATTCTTGTAATTTAATTATTTCTAATATATATTAGCCAATATGCTAATGCAAGTTGAAAAATCATAAATATAGCAGATAATCCAAACATATATTTTAATCCAAGTTCAAACATTAAACCGCAAAAGAAAACCCCAACTGCTTCACCTAAAAACCTAACTATATATCTAATGTTAGTAAATTGTAACTGATATTTATTTTCGATAGAATTTATATAAGGACCATCACAAACATTTTCATATGCAGGCCCAATTAGTATTGACCATGTTATCGCAACTAAAGTAATAATCATATTACTAGATAAAAATGCTATTGTGTAAAATAAAAATCTAATGCCAAATTTTATTGTAATTGTAATATAATCATTTTTTGGAGTTAGCCATTTAAGAATAATAATTCCTAATATATCAGATATAAGTCCAAATACAAGAAAATAATTAGTAGCAAGACTATCTGAAAAATTATAATAATTTGTTAGTGTTAACATCTTTAATCCTAATCCAGTTGATAATGCTGTAGCTGCCATAAACGAATATATTAGATATATTTTAAGCATTTTGTTTTTGACTATATACTTCAAAATAGAAAATTTTTCATTTGTTTTTTCTTCACAACTTATAGTTTTTATACTATAAATTACACCTATAGATAATAGTAGAAAGATATTTGAAATCATCAAACATAAATTATAGTTAATGTACGTATTAAAAATTGTTTTACCTATAAAAATACCGCCAATTAAGATTCCGACATCTCTAAATAAATACTCAGTTAATTTTCTTTTACTATATATAGTATTATTTTTTATTATAGTTGTTATTAGTGGATAAATGCTTGTTATAACAATATATTCCATTATAATATCAATTACTATAGATATATTTATAAAAAAACAATAACCTGTACCATTTAAAAAATATAGTACAACTGAATTTATAAATTTTAATATAATTGCTATACCGATAAAGCTTTTAAGTTTAGAAAGATGTATAAACTTAGAAACTATTATTATTCCAATTACACTTACAAATGTCCCTATACTTATAATATTACTTATTTGAGTTGGAAGATAATTATTATCCTGCAACCAAAGTTGCCTAAAATTTCCCCACAATCCAATAGATATACTAAATAACGCTAACATTATTAAAATCTTATTTTCATTCTTAATTTTGTTCATCTTTATATCTCATCCTTAATTTAAAAATACTAAAGTAATTTTAACTGATAAAATTATACTATATTTAGACATTTTTTTCTATACTCCATTGAAATTTAATAATAATTCATATATAATATTTTTAGAAAGAGAGCGTTATGGTTCGTAAGCTGCCTGCTAACCGCTCCATTTGTAATAATCGTCGCACCAAGCGATGTTGAGATAAAGCTTAATTAGAAATAATTAAGTTTTTTTGTTTTCGCCATAATTTTGACCATATAAAAAGCCAAGATTTATTTTATCTTGGCTTTTTTAATATCTTAATATTATGAGCATCTTATTTAAGATTTGAATATAGTGTAATTATACAAATAAGTGCAAGTATAATTATTATAATTCTTTTCATATAACTATATTTTTTATATCCAACTTTCTATTTTACTTTTCGAATCTTTAGCTTGTGAGCCTACGATAGTTATTGCATCATCTAATACGTTTGCACCTTTACAAATCTTTTTAACATCACTAACTACATTTGCAAGTCCAGATCCTTCATGTGTCGTGATTATTCTTATTGTCTTTCCATTAAAATCTAAATCTTTTATAGCTGTTTCTATTTCTGGTGCATATGTTCCCCAATAAATTGGTGTCATTATATAAATAACTTCATACTTTGATATATCATTAATTGATTCTTTAATTGGAGCATTACCAATTCGCATCTTTGCTTCTTTAATACATGTCTGATAATCTTTAGCATATGGAACTAATGGCTCTACTTTAAATAAATCTGCATTAGTAAATTCTTGAACATATTCTGCAACATATTCTGTATTGCCTTTGGTAATATATCCTACAGAGTAATTCTCATCAGCTCTACTAAAATAAATTATTAGACTTTTCTTATCTTTCATTTTATCATCCTCCAATAAAATTATAACACAAAAAAGGAGAATTTTTATTCTCCTAATATCTTAATCTTCCGATTGTTTTGATTTATTAATGTTTTCACATTATTACTTTATTCATTACCTTTTAAACTTGTAACCATATCAATTTTCTTAATCTTTCTTGCTAAGAATTTAGATACTAGGAACGATACAATAAATGTTCCTATAGCTGATAAAATGTAAGTTCTTGCCTCAATAAATGCACCAAAATCATAATGTTCTTCAATAGCTGTTTTAAATAACCAATCAGTTAAATAAAATCCCATAGGAAGACCAAATATAATTGCTATAATTGATATCCAATTATTTTGTTTAATAAAGATATTTTCTATTTGTTTATCTTTAAATCCTAATACTTTTAATGTTGAAAATTGATATTGTTTTTCTGTATAAGATAAAATTCCTAGATTATATATTATTATACCACCTAAAAGAATAGCTATTGTAATAATCATTACTAAACTTGATTTCATCATAGATAACATTCCTTGCATACCATCTTTCAAATTATCTATATTTTGAATTGTTTCAACATTTTTTATTTCTTTAGTGTTACTTAAATCAAAATTAGTATATAAAGAATCAGGTTTATATTCTATTCCTAGACTTTCTAAATAAATTCTCGTCATAGTTACATTTTGATTTTGAGGATCTTTATTAAAACCAATTATTTCTGAAGTATAGTATTTACTATCTCCATAAATATGCCATGTTATTTTATCTCCAAGTTTATAACCTTTTGTTTCAGCTAGTTTATAAGTAACATAAACTCCAACAAATTCATTTTTTCTATTAACAAATCTTACATAATTTTCAGCATCAGTAACAAAGATATTATTTGATTCTCTATTACCATCTTTATCTTTAATTTCTATTCCTAAACTTTGAGATGTATACTCACCATATTTATCATATAAAACTTTTAATTCATTATCAGATAGGTTTTCTTTTAAATTTAATTTATAGTCAAAATTATATAAATCTTCAAACTGTAATTTTACAAAGAAATTCATTGAATCTAACATACCTAATGCACATACTATTAAGGTACAAAGTCCCATGAATGTTCTCATTTTATTTCTAAGTATATCTCTTATATTCCATTTTGATGAAAAACTTAGTTTCTTAAAGAATCCTTTTTTAGTTATATTTAAAACATTACCTTTGATACTTGGTATTTTAGTTCTAAGTGTCTCTGCAGGATTTTCTTTTAATATACTTCTACCAGTTATATAAGTTATAACACCTACAATAAGTATTACTATTAAAGCTACTAAATAACTACTTGGATCCATTGCTGGAAGACCGTTTGGTATTTCAAAGAATTCCATCTCAAGATTAATAAATACATTACCAATTAAATAATAACCTAATATTAATCCTAATATAGAAGCAAATATACTAATCCAAAATCCATAACCTATATAATGAAATAATATTCTATTATTACTAAATCCTAAAGCTTTTAATGTACCAATTTGTACTCTTTGATTTTTAACAACTCTAGTCATTGTTGTTATAACTGAAAGCATTGCTATAAATAAGAATATACCTGAGAAAACTCCTACATAGGTTTTACCTTCATCTATTTCTCCTTGATATGCTGTATATGATGCTGTATCTTCTATTTTAATAATGGCTTTAGCATCTTCTACTTTATCTTCTATATCATTTTTTACACTAGTTACATTGTCTTTATTGTTAACATCTACCATAATGCTGTTATATGGTATATACTCTTTATAATCAAAATTTGGAACAGCCATATCGAATATCTTTTCATCTGTAATTCCTGCTTCT
>CAJOJO010000010.1 GCA_905235045.1 uncultured Bacilli bacterium | reverse complement strand
ACCGCCTACACACGCTTTACGCCCAATAAATCCGGATAACGCTCGCCCCCTACGTATTACCGCGGCTGCTGGCACGTAGTTAGCCGGGGCTTTCTGGTAAAGTACCGTCAGCTCACTATCATTACCTATAGTGAGGTTTCTTCCTTTACAACAGAGTTTTACAATCAATAAGACCGTCATCACTCACGCGGCATTGCTCGTTCAGGGTTTCCCCCATTGACGAATATTCCTAACTGCTGCCTCCCGTAGGAGTTTGGGCCGTGTCTCAGTCCCAATGTGTCCGATCAACCTCTCAGTTCGGATACGCATCGTTGCCTTGGTAGGCCATTACCCCACCAACAAGCTAATACGCCGCGGGCTCATCTTTAGGTGGGGCCGAAGCCCCTTTTAGCATATCTAGTTATCTAAATATGAATCATCCGGTATTAGCAGTCGTTTCCAACTGTTGTCCCAGTCCCAAAGGCAGATTACCCACGTGTTACTCACCCGTCTGCCACTAAGGAGAAATTCCAAATCAAACTAAATTCACTAATCGAGCAAGCTCTCATAGCTTCAATAATTATCAATGGGCTCCTTCGTTCGACTTGCATGTCTTAGGCATGCCGCCAGCGTTCATCCTGAGCCAGGATCAAACTCTCCAAAAAAAGTTTAAAGGCAATAAAAAAATACTGCCAGTACCTTTAAGTTTTGAAATTGTTTTTTCCTAACTTATGAATTGACATTTTTGCTCAGTTTTCAAAGATCATTTCTGCCTTCTTCGTCGAAAGCACTACTAATATACCAAATACTTTCAAATAAGTCAATACCTAAATTGAAATTTTTTCATTTTTTTGACTTTTTACGACAAAATAAGACCTTTTTTGGTGTAAAGCAACTCAAAAAAAGTCAAATTTTATTGAAATACGTCTTTTTAAGCAAATGACTTCACGTATTCGTTATAATATACTAAATTATATTCACTATTAAAAATAATAGAACCATTTTTATATAATTTTATTAATTCGTCTAATCCGTTTTTAATAGCTTTATCTAAATCACTTGAATATCCCATTATTTTTTTATGATAATTATATTCAGCACGATCTAATATTTTATATTCACCACTAGCATATATCCTTAAATCTAAATCATAGTCAATGTATTTAATTGTTCCATCCTCAATTAAATAAGGTGTAGCTATATTACAATAATATGATATGCCATCTTTTTTTAATTGCGCTATTATATTAAACCATTTGTCTTTAAAAAAATACATAACTGCTGGTTCTCTTGTTTTTCGAGTACTTCCATCTGATTCAATTACTAATGTATGATTATTTGCGCAAACAATATAATCATCTTTTACATCAATTATAACTGCTTCATTCCAGTAGCGGTGAACACTACCATTATGTTTATAACATTGGATTTTTAATTTATCTCCAACTTTTACTTCGTTCATACTATCACCTAAAAATTTCTCTGTTAAACATTATAACCCTTTTTTTAAAAAAAATAAAGAAAAAAATACGATTTATAAATCGTATCTTTTTTAGCCTATTTTTTCTAGCATTTTTTGGATTGCTGTTTCTAATTGATTATCATTTTCAAATATTGGATTTTGGTAATAATTTTCATCTAAAGAGACTTCAACATCAGGTTTAATACCTTTTTCATCAATAGATTTACCTTTTGGGGTTAACCACTTCTTAGTTGTATATTTATACATATTACCATTACTTAAATAATTATATTCTTGAACCGATCCTTTACCATAACTTTTCTCACCAACTATTACGGCTCCTACATTATCTCTAAGGCTTGCTGCTAACATTTCGGCTGCAGATGCTGAATTACCATTTTGGATAATAACAATTGGTTTATCATAAGTTGTATGTCCTAAAGAATAATATTTAGACTTTTTACCATCTTTTTCAATTTGATACATTACTTTATCTTGATTTAATAACATTGATAACATACTAACTGCAGTTGATAAATGACCACCGGTATTTTCTCTAACATCAATTATTAAGCCATCGATGTTTTCTTTAGCTAATTCTTCTAATTTTTTAGCAAATTGTGAAGATGTCGTACTTGAGAATATTGATACATAAATATAGCCTATTTTTTTATCATTACGTTCAAGCACCTTAGATGCTACTGAAGTTATAACAACATTTTCTTTTTTGATTTTAAATTGTAATTCTTCATCATTTCTTTTAATCGTTAAATCAAATTCTTGTTTCTCATTATTTTTACGAATATAAGAAGAAACTGTCTTTGTTGTTGCTTCGTTCATATCTAAATCATCTATTTGCTTAATTATATCGCCTACTTGGATACCAGCTTTTTCGGCTGGTGATTCATTGATAACACCAATAACAACTATATTATTATCAATTGATGATATTTCAATACCGATACCACTATAGGAACCATTTAGATATAAATAGAAGTTTTCGTCTTCTTCTTGATCAACTAATACAGAATGTTGATCTAAGGTACTAAGCATACCACTAACTGCTCCATTTAATAATTCTTCCTTATCTATTTCTTCATAATACTTACTTGTTATTTCATCATATGTCTTAATAAATTCATTTAAAGTTTTATCTTCTACCTTATCTTGTTTCTTTCCCGCTATTAAATAGCCAACTAATAAACTAATTACACATGTTACTATAACTAAGAAAGAAACTTCTAAATTATTAAATTTTTTGTTAGCTTTTTGTTTCATATTATCACTTTCCCTATTTATAATATACCACAAATTAACAATTTAAAAAAGAATAAATAGAATTATTCTTTTTAAAAACCGTTAACTAAATGACTAATAGCCGATTGTATTTCTGATGATTCATATATTTCGGTAATATTTCCTTCTGTAACACGAACTAAAGTACATCCGCTAAAAATTGGTAATTCATCATCAAAATTACTTTCTTCTTGTAAATATTTTTTATTAAAACTATTATCTAAGTCAATTCGATAAGTTGGTAAAGCATTTTTTTTAGTCGTATATGTTGTAAAATCAGAAATATATTGCTTATAGTTTTCATCATTTTTAGTTATTACTAAAACGTAATAATCAATAGCTGTTTGTTTTAAAATATTACTTACAATTATTTCTTCATATTGAATATTTGTGTATGAATTGTTTTCGGTATTTTCTTCTTCTTTTTTCTTATTATTGACTACTAAAGTCGTTATTCCATAAAACAACCCAATTATAACAACTAAAATGATAAAACAAATTATTGCTTTTTTTATATTATATGTTTCTGTTTCTTCCATAAATATCACTCCAGGAAGATTATATCACAAATATGTATTACTTGCCAACAGGAATAACGCTAATTGAGTTAATTACTTTTAATAATTCATCTTGTTCCATCGAACCACTAACAGCATAATATTCAACGCCATTGCTAACCCATGATGCTATATCATCGCTTATATAGCCAAAAACATCATTTAATAATTCTACTTCACCATCTACTTGTTCCATAGTTGGATTAGTATCAGTTGTTTGCTCAATCAATGTAAATGGTTCATCACCAGCAAAAGTTAAAATGATTCTTTCACCATTTTCAAGTGACACTTTTTCTTCGTTTGATAGATATGTATTTTTTGGCATATACATTGGATAAACTGCATCTTCAATAGTTGTTGGGGCAATTGTTGTTTTATCGGTTTCCATATTATTAGCTAAATCAAAATAGTTATCTTTATATTTATCTTTAAAACTAATACTATTGAATATCATTTTAATTTTAACAATATCTTTATCATTTAGTACTTCGACTTTTTTAATTACGCCATCTTTAACATAAATTTTTTGATGAGTTAATTCTTTATTATTTGGATAATTAACAGTTGTTGAAATGATATCATATTTATCTTTTTTAGTAATTGTTTTTTTATTATCATTATTTATATCTTCAACTATGTTTTGTAATAGATAACTTTGTGAGTTATTATATGGCCATTCACTTTGAAATTTAAAACTTTTATTTAAACTTGGAGTTAATACATATACACCTGAATCATTTTTTAGAATAATTTGTTCATGATCATTTGCTTTATTTTTTAAACTAACACGAAAATTATCTTTTTTCTTATATGCTACATCAATATCATATTTATAAGTATTTTCATTATTTACAATTTCTAATAATCCTTCAACATGATAACCATCCGCTTGGTTAATTTTTTTAGTTAAAGTTTTTGTTATATCTTCATTATTACCGCACCCAGCAAATAGTAAAGATAAACACACTAAAATAGTTAAACAAATTTTTTTCATAAAATCACCTTCCATATATTTTCATTTAATTATATTTTTTATTTAATGATTTATGAATAATTTTTAAATATATATCCATTATATATATGAAAGGATGGTTGGAATTTTATGGAAACATTACAAAAAACCGCTTTAGTGTTTACTATTATTGGTGCTTTAGTATGGTTACTAATTGGATTATTTGATTTTAACATTGTTAATTACCTTTTTGTTGAAATGATGAATATGGAAATAATTGCCAAAATAGTATATATTATCGTAGGTATATGTGGTATTGTTAATATTGGTTTATTATTTAACCACATTGATTAAAATTCCAATTATGGAATTTTTTTTACAAAAAAAATAGTAAGATTATTTTCTTACTATTTTTATTTTTACTTTTTTAGTCATTGCAATGTATGTTACTTTATTATCTGAGCCCTCTACTTTAACATCAACTTCATGTTCTCCTTCTTCAAGGCCTTTTAAGTCAATATAAGCAGATATATCTTCTATAGCAATATCGTTAATTACATCAGCAACACCTTTTAAAGTAACGGTTACTTTTGTAGCTGATTCATCCATACCTTGAACAGCAAAGTTTTCACCTAAATTTTTATATTCAATACTTACATTATCTAGTTTACGATTAGCAACTTCATCTAGTGTTACAGAAACAGTAACATTAGTAATTGATAATGATTTAATGCCAACTGGTTTTTCTAATTCAACTTTATAATCTTTATTAGATTTTAAACCATTAACATCAATTTTAACTGGAATATAATTTAAGTTATTTAATACTGAAGCTTCACCATATACAGTAAGTTTTGTTTCATTTAATGATATTGTACTAATAGCATAACCATTAGCTACTTCACCTTCTGGAATAACCTTAATTGGTAATTCTTTACTTGGCGACGCTAATTCAACATTTACTTCTAGTGTTTCTGGAACGATTTCTACATCTACTACTTCACCTTTATCATTATAAGCTTTTAAAGGAACGTTTTTTAAAGTAAAGGTTCCAACTTCTTGACTAGGTAAATTATTAATATCAACTAAAGCTTTAACTTGCGCTACTTCTTTTAATTGATGTTCAGCGCCTTTAATAACAACTTTATCTGAATCATAACTTATATTACTAATTGTTAATTTAGAATCTAGTTTATCTTTATTTAAAACATCAACTGATAATGTTCTTGTTTCAGATACTTTTTCGTAAATAATAACAGTAGCAACACTAGGATTAACCATATATTCAATTGATCCAGTGTTTTGATTATATTTAATTGATACTTTATGAGTACCAGGTTTTAAACCTGTTAAATCAATTGCTACATCATGTTGCGATGATTGTTTGGCAATATATAAATCGGTTTTACTACCAATTAAAGTAATATCAACTGTTTCAGGTAATCCCTCAATTACATATTTTTCTTTATTATAAGTTACATTAACTGGTTGATCTTTTAATACTAAAGCATTATTATCAGTAAATATTAAAATTTTTTGATCAATCATTATAAATACCGCAATCGCTAAAAATAATGATATAAATAATAATGTATTAGTTTTAGATAACCAATTTTCAACACGACGACCATTTTTATCAAAATGACTCGTTGTATGTACTAATAATTTAGTAATTGGAACAACTATTGTCTTATCAATGAAATGAGTTATTCCTTGAAGGAGTTTACGCAATTTCTTCATTTGAATCGTCCTCCTCCCCAGCTTCTTCATCTTCTAAAAGAATTGAATTCTTTGGTCTTAATTCTTCTAATAATATCATTTTTACTTCATCTAAAGTTAAGTTATAATTTAATTCACCACCAATAGCAATTGATAATCTTCCTGTTTCCTCAGATACAATTAAAGAAATTGAATCACCTGTTTCAGATATACCTAAAGCAGCACGGTGACGAGTTCCTAAACGTTTACTAATTTTTAAATTATCGCTAGTTGGGAATACAGCTCCAGCACTAGTAATTTTATCACCTTGAATAATTACACCACCATCATGAAGTGGGTTATTTGGGAAGAAAATAGATACTAATAAATCACTTGATATATCCGCATATATTTTCTTTGACTTTTGAATATATTCTGTTAAACTATTATCTCTTTCAATAACCATCAAAGCACCAATACGGTCTTTTTTTAATGCCTCCATAGCATTAACAATTTCATAAACAACACGTTCACGTTCATCAACTGTTAATACTTTATGACGACCTAATAATTGACTACGTCCTAGATACTCTAGCACATTACGAATTTCTGGTTGAAAAATAACAATAATAGCAAGTGGACCCCAAGTAATAACATAGTCCAATAAATAACCAATTGTTACTAAATCAAGTAAATCACTTATTATTTTTAAGGCGATAACAAATAATAATCCTTTAAATAAAAGAACCATTTTTACGTTTTTTCTAAGATGTTTTAAAATATAATAAAATACTAGCCACACGAGTAGAACATCGATTAGCTTAGTAATTAAGTTTGTTATAGTATCGAATGTCATATAAGCCTCCTTTATTATTCTTTAAAATTATAACACATTTTTCTTTGCTTGAAAATATGTAAAAGAAAAAAAGTAGAATTATCTACTTTAAAATTTCCATACATCTTCAGCATCAACAACATCTTTTATTTCTTCATTTAAGGTATCAATGTTTGGAAGTGTAATTTCTAAATCTTCAATCGGATTAGATTCTTCTACATTATTTTGCGATGTTTCTGTTGCTTCTTCGACTGGTTCTTCATTTGTTTCTACATTGTTTTCATTTAAAGATTCCTCTACTTCTGGAAAAACTATAGGTTCTTCTGAATTGGATTCTTCATTTTCTACTGTAAATCCTTCTAAATTAGATTCTTCATTTTCCACTACAGGTTCTTCTGAATTGGATTCTTCATTTTCCACTACAGGTTCTTGGCTTGAAGGTTCAAATTCTTCATTTGAATTTTCAGTAGTTTCTTCTGTATTTACATCAAAATTTTCCATATTTTCGTCCCAACTATCAAAAGAATTATCTAATCCTTTAACTTCGATTACTTCATCTTCTTCCTTTGGAACTGGATTTTCTTCCCATTCATCTATTTTTACATCGTTTGTTTCATTTTCTTGGTTATCTAATTCATCAACATGATCTTTTAATTTTGGCTTTTTCTCTTTATTTTGGTTTTTATCAGCAAAATAGCCAATAATAATCATGATTATGAAAACTCCTATCACAATTAGCCATACATAGTTTTCACTAAAAAATTCTAACATATAATCCTCCTATTCTTTATAATAATAATATCATTAAAAAGACTAATTTACAATCTTTTTTATACATTATATGATATTTTTTTTGAATATTAACTTATTTTTCTAAATAATCTTCACCTTTAAAAGGTTCAGTAAATAGTAAATTTGGATATCCTTGTTGTCTTAGTGCTTCATATACCATAATTGCTGCCGTATTTGATAAATTAAGTGCTCTTATATTATCATTCATTGGTATACGCATACAATGTTCTAAATCCTGGGCT
Source organism: uncultured Bacilli bacterium (assembly GCA_905235045.1). GTDB lineage: Bacteria > Bacillota_I > Bacilli_A > RF39 > UBA660 > CAJOJO01. Next base: position 15,706 of record CAJOJO010000010.1, on the reverse strand, counting down.
AAAATTTCTTTTGGAATACCAGTACTTTCTTTACCAAAAATAAAGTAAATATTTTCATCTCTATTACTATAATCAAAAGATGTATGTGGTTTTTTACCATAACGAGTCAAGTAATAATATGTTCCTTTATTTTGCTTTTTGAAGTCCTCAAAATTGTGATAGATATGATATTCACAATGATCAATATAATTAACACCACTTCTTTTAATACTTTTTTCGTCCATTCGAAAGCCTAAAGGTTCTATTAAATGTAGTTTAACTCCCGTACCAGCACAAGTACGCATTATATTACCTGTATTTCCAGGAATTTCTGGTTCATATAGAACAATATTAATCATAATATGCCTCTAAAATAGTTATTATGTCTGTTTCTTTAGCATAGTCACTTATATAATATGTATCAACTATATTTCCGTCACTAATAATAATTAAATTAGGTAAATTTTCATAATTTACCATATATTTATCATTGATAAGTTTTAAAACATCATTTGATAAATTCAAGGTATTTATATATACAATATCACTTATATAGTCTTTTCTTATTAGTTTTTTACGTAATTTAGTTTCAAATTCTTGAATATTAGTATCTTCACTATTGGAAAGGTAAATAGCAATATCAATATTTTCGTCCAAGAAACTTTTAAGTTCTGATACTTTTATTTCTTTTAGGAAATTCATTCTCTCATTTGTATTATCTTTATACGTTTTATTACCAGCATATATATTAACCCAACTAATTAATAAAACAATCGTTAAAAGACAAACCAAACCATATACTATATAATTTTTCATTGGTATTTTTCGCATAATATCACCCCACTAAAATACATCATTTTCACTTTTTACTTCGTCTAAAGTAACAACTGGTAACTCAATATTTTGTTCTTTACAAAAGTCACCAAATTTTTCTCTAAATGCAGCTAATTCCTTAACAATACTATCAGGATAAATACGTTTTGATGTTTTAATTGCATTATAAACATCTAATACATCTACTTCATGACGATTATTAAATAATGCTTGTGAAAAAGCTCCTGTTAAAACTGAGAAAGCAACGTCAGGGTACATAGCTGCTAAACCATATACTCTTTTGTATTCTGAAGTAGCTGAAACAATTGCTTCAACAAGCATTTTGTTAACGTAGTCATTATATTTAAATTTACAACCAGTTTGATGCTCAATCTTTGGTAATGATTCCATTAGGATTCTTACTGTTGTTGGCTCATCTGGTTCTAGTACTTCAATTTTATCAAAACGTCTTAAAAAAGCACGGTCACGAATAATATATGTGTCATATTCTTGAGTAGTTGTTGCGCCAATAGCTTTAACATCACCTCTATCCAAAGCTGGTTTTAAAATGTTTGCTAAATCCATTGGACCATCTTGTTTACCACCTATTAAGGTATGAACTTCATCGATAAATAAAATTGTTTTAGTTGTTGCTTTTAATTCATCAACTAAGATTTGAATTATTAATTCCTCATGACCATCTAAAGTAATTTTACCTAATAGTGAATTCGAATTAATTTTTAAAATACGATAACCTTTTAAAGCATCTGGTACTTCATTACGTTGAATTAAGTAAGCTAATCCTTCTACAATAGCAGTTTTACCGATACCAGCTTTACCAACTAATAATCCTGATTTTTCAGGTGTTAATAAAATCATAATTAATCTTTTGATTTCTTCTTCACGAGCAATTGCTGGATTAGTTACATAAGTTTTCTTAGTTAAATCTTCACCATATTCTTTTAAAGCACTAAATCCTGTGCTACCAGTATTATTCATAATATCACCTTATAAAATTATTTTGTTTTAAGAAGTTAATAACTTCTGCTTCTTCTTTATCACCAACTAGTTTTGTTTTATATTTTCCATTTTCAAATATTACTAAAGTTGGTGTCCCACTTATAAATGTCTTATTTTCTAATTTAGCATACTCGTTATCATCTAAGTCTTCAGTATTAATTGAATATATTTCTAAATCATAATTTTTAATTACTTTATTTAATTTTGGCTCAAAATCTTCACAGTGAGTACAGCCTGTACGCCATATTAACATAGCAAATGATTCATTATTTTCTAATTTTTCATTATATTTTTTATAAGTTAATTCAATAGGTTTAGTATATTTTGAAGTATTTGTAAAACAACCAGTAATAAATATTAAACCTATTATTAGACTTACTAATATTTTTTTCATTATTACACTTCCTTACTTTATTATTATATACTAATTTAACATAAAAAAAAAGCTTTAATAAAAAAAAGACATTTAAAATGTCATTTATAAATTAGTAATTGATCTTCTACTAAAAAAATATCTTCATTATTATTTAATAAATTATCGTGATCAATATTTAAATTATCCATAATACTTTTAATTGTATCACCATTTTTTGTCATATAGAATTTGTAATTACTGCTTGGAATTAAGATTTCTTGATTAGGATAAATATAATCATATTCATTTAAACCATTTAATTTTAATAATAAGTTAGGATCAACATTATTATTTTTAGCTATACCATATATCGTATCACCTGGTTTAACTATGTATTTTATAAATCGATCATCATTACTTGGAATAATAATAAAACTACCTGGCATTAAAATCATACCATCTTTAATTCCATTTAATTGTTTTAAAGCATCAATTGTTGTATTTAAATTAGACGCAATACTTTCTAAAGTATCACCATTATTTATTTGATATACTCTATACATATATCTCACCTCTAGTATAATATATGAAAAAATAAGAACTAGGTTCTTATTTTATTTTTTCAATTATTTTTTGATGCTTTTTGCTATTTAAATATTTTTTTTCTAACGAATTATCTTTACGTAAATATTTATATTTAAATTTTAATATTTTTAAAACTGACTCATTTATTCTATCTTCACTAACATTATTTTTAATATCATTAATACAAATATCTATATTATTAGGCATAAGTAATAAATCATTACCAGCGTTAATAGCTATTGAGCATATTGTACTATCATCATAATATTTTGTTAAAGCGCCCATATTTAAAGCATCAGTAATAATTAATCCTTGATAATCTAGTTTATTCTTTAAAATATCAATTATTTTTTTTGATAAACTAGCTGGTGTATTATCACCCGTTATATTAGGTAAAGCTAAATGACCAATCATAATTATTTTTGCCTTATTTTTAATAGCTTCTTTAAAAGGAATTAGTTCTAAATTTAATAAACTTTGATAATCTTTATCTATTAGTGGTAAATCATCATGAGAGTCAATAATTGTATCCCCATGACCTGGAAAATGTTTATAGGTAGCTATTACTTCATTATTTTCTAATCCTTGAGCTAAAGCATTAGCCATTTTTGAAACTAAATAAGGATTATTACTAAAACTTCTATCGCCTATTACCGTATTATCTGGATTAGAATAAACATCAACAACAGGTGCATAAACAACGTTAATACCTAAAGTTCTAACTTCTTCAGCAATAACTTGTCCAACTTGATATGCTAAATTTTTATCATTAGTACTTCCTAAATTATACATTGATGGTATATTAATTGGTTGCAAATCTTTTAAATATTTTAATCTTTGAACAATTCCACCTTCTTCATCAATGGAAATGATTAAAGGAATTTTACTATATTTTTTTAACGAATTAATATATTTCTTTGTATTATCATAGTTACTAAAATTAGGCTCCATCAAAATAAATCCACCTGGTTTAACTTGCTCTAGAAGGTTTTTTGTTTCTTCATTAAATACGTTACTATTATTTGTAATAATAAGTAATTGACCTATTTTTTCTTCTAATGACATATTATTTAGAATATGTAAAATATCATCTTCCATATTTATCATAATTGATCTTTCGTAATTTTCTTTTGGTTTAAAACTATTTAAACATAATACTTCTATACCTAAGATAATAATTAAGCTATAAAGAATTATTAAATAATATTTTTTAACTATTATAGACATAGAATTTTAAATCATCATTATACATTATATCTTTATAACTTAAAATTAAATGGTTACCTAAATTACTATAAGCATAAATTTTATCATTTTTAAGATAATATACATTTGTACCCACATAGACAATATGGTTAATATTTGATGTTTTAAATAAATAAGTTTTAATATTTAAATTACGAGCAGAAGCACGATAAACAGTGTATTCACCATTATTTAGCTCATACATATAATAATAGCCGGATAAATCACCACCTATTAAATCAACTTTAGCATAATCAACACCATCAACGGTTTTTTCATTAGTGTTAAATAATATTTCTTTATCTGTAGCTTCATATACATTAGTATTTTTAAATTTCCCATTTTGGTAAATTTGAACACCATTATTTTCATTACCTATTTCGGTAACTGTTTTATTTTTTACATTAATTTCATATTGTTTTTTATTATCTCGATCAAATAAGTAAACCGAATTATCTAATACACCTTCAATATAAGAGTTAAAAGATATTGCTGGATTAGAAATAATTTCACTTTTACTAGAATTTTCTAAATCAACTAAAACAAATTTATGAAAATCATATTCTTGATTATAATCAGCAACTATATAATAGTTATTAACAAGCGCTGACAAAGGTTTATTATAAACTTCTTTTTCAAATAACGAAATACGTTTATAACCATTTTTATTATTTATAATATAAATACCTTTATAATATTCTAAAGCTATATAATGTTCTTTTATTAAGTTATTATAAACAAATAAATTAGCATTATCCTTTAAAACTTTATCATTGTTCTCATAAGTATGATCATATTTAACAGCAAAATTATCTACTTCTGGATCATTACCTTTAATATCACTATAATTATAATAAATACCATCTTTTTTACACACTACATTAAGATAATCACCTTTAATTCGTAAAATTGGTATCATACATTCATAGTTAACGTTTTTAAAATATTCAATATCTTTAATTAACTTACTTCCTTGTCTTAAATTATCAATTTGAAAATTAAAAATAATATCACCTTTAGTTATTTCAAAATAATAGTTATCAATTTCTTCTTTTTGATGTTGGGTTAAAACTTCATGAATATTATAACCATCAACTGTGTATTCAATATTATGACCAGGCCCAACATAATTAAAAATTACTTGAATTAATAAATAAAATCCAAATAAAATAGCAAGTAAAATTAAGGTTCGTTTCATTCTATCACCCCATTATATATAAAGCATATAAATATTCTTTTTTATATTGTTTTTGATATTTTTTATCATCAAGATTACTACATAAATATTTAATAATTTCTTTAGTATTTCGCTTTGGTTTTTCTACTAAAGGAATTAAATCTAGTTTCTTTTTAATTAATTTATTAAATTTTTTTATGTGATAAATATATGAATCGTCTATTTCAAATATAGAGCCTAATTCATCTATTAAAGACAAATAAGTTTCATAAGAATCTTTTTTTAAGTATTTTTTTAGTTCTTTATTGTTTTCTATCTTAGAGTAATAATTTTTCTTTAAATCTTTAAAAGTATATTTATTTCCTTCTAATTTATGATAGGTCTTTAAGGTGTCATTATATCCTAAACGAATAGCTCTTTTAGCTATCTTACTATCAAAGATTAGAAAAGATCCAATATCATTTTTAGGCGATATATAAGTTATTGGAATATTTTTGTTTTTCACTTTTTGTTTAATTCCTATTTCTTTTAAATCCACTGCGATTATTTCAGTTGCTCCCATATCAATAGCTAAATTGATAGGCAAGTTATCATATATGCCGCCATCAATAAAAGTGCGATCATCAATAACTTTTTTAGTAAAAGCTGGGAAACAAGATGCAGAAGCTATTAAATAGTCTTTAAATTTATTTTTTGGAATTCCTCTTTTTATTAATTTCAATGGTTTTAAAGTTTTTAAATTAAAAGTAATAATTCCAATATTTATTTTTGATTTATATATTTTTTTAGTACTAATTGCTTTATTAACTGTATTTTCTAAATTATTAATTGTCATACCACCTTTAATAGCGCCTTTAAAATAAGTTTTATAAATTTCTTTTTTTTCTTTACTATTAATTTTAACATCAACAACATCTTCAAATGTTAACTTTCTCCAAAAATGAAGTGCTTTATAGTAATCATTTTGACACATTAAAGCAGCATTTAAAGCTCCAACGCTGGTACCAGTAACTAGATCATATTTAATACCTAGTTTTCTTATGGCTTTCCAAACACCAATTTCATAAGCACCTTTTGAACCACCACCAGATAAAACAATTCCAAACATATTTTTCACCTAATAATATTATACTTAATTCTTATTAAAGTATCAACTTTTTTACTAATTTTTACCTTTAATTAGGTAAATGTTAACACCTTTTTAGGATACTAACATAAGCTATAATGAAAATAAAAGAAGGGGTGGATGATATGTGCAATAATAGCGAATCAAGCTGCATTGCTGAAATCTTAAAAGTTATTTGTGTCCTTCAACAAAATGCGGAATGTAGTGATACTTGCTTGGATACTTGTGATAGAGGATTCTTAGGTTGCGGAACAACTTCATTAGGTTGTAACACAAGACCAGTAATGTTATATACATGTTGTGGTAATGGTGTCCCTTGGAGAATGCCAACAACAAAAGAATATAATCCAGCATGTGATGGAACAGATAATACTTCATGTGTCTTTAGAGTAGAAAAAATAGATGATAATTGTGCAACTTTTAGAGTTCTTATACCTAATACTGATGCAACATCAATTTATCCATTTGAAGCAACAAATAGCTTCTTTACAATGAATTTATCATGCTGCTGCTGCATAAGATGTTTAAACGATACATATATTGAATGTATTTAAAAAAAGACTTTAAAGTCTTTTTATTTTGATTCATCTTGGTACTTTTCACAAGCAATATCCAAATCCTTAACAATTGATTTTACTTCATCAAAATCTTTTAATCTTACGCCAGCAGCATATACATGGCCACCGCCATTATAATTACTAGCAATATTATTAATAATTGGACCTCTTGATCTAATTGATCCTCTTATGTTATTATTTTGCTTATCATATGAGAATATACCCCAACTATAAACACCTTCAATATAGTTAAAATCATTAACCATATTACCAGCAGTAGCAGCATCTACTTCATATTTTTCTAATATATCTTCATTTATTTCTAAATAACCAAAGCCATGTTCTGTTACTTTTAAATGATCAGCAATATAACCTTTAAATTTTACTTCTCTTAAAGGTCTCATATATAATTCTGTATATAGTTCAGCAAATTTTAAATTTGTTTCCTCAATTAATCTTGAAACTAATTGGAAAGTTTTTGAAGTTGTATAGTAAAATAAAAATCTATTTGTATCAGCTACTAAACCAATATATAATTTTTTTGCAGCTAACTCATTAATTTTTAATTTTGTTTCAAAAGCTAATTCCATAATCATTTGTGATGCACTAGAAGCGGTATCATCGACCCATTCTAAATCACAAACTTGTTCAATAAAAGGATGATGATCTATTTTAATTGAATAAGCAAATTTTTTAGGATCCACACCATCAATACGAGCTTTATCTGGTGTATCAGTTACAATTAATAATGAGTCTTTATAATATTCTTCACTAAATTTGTCTAATTCACCAATATATTTAAATTTAGCTACAGGATGACCAACAACATAAACTTCCTTTTCCGGAAATGTTGCTTTAATAATTTCTTTTAGTCCTAATGTAGAACCTAAAGCATCAGGATCAGCGCCAATATGACGAGCAATAACAATACGGTCATATTGTTTTATTTTATTATATATTTTTTTATGTAATTTTGTCATTTAATCACTACTCTCTATTAAAATTATACCAAATAAAAGATTAAATAATCAAGTTATATAAATAACAAAGACATTTCTTTACATAAAAAAGAACTTTTTAAAAGTTCTATTTTACTAATTCATATGTGTCTAAAGCTATCATCAATTCTTCATTAGTTGGAATAACATAAACTGGAATACTTGAATCTTCAGAAGATATTTTTCTAAATTCTCCTCTAAAATCATTAGCTTCTAAATCAATTTTAATACCTAATGAACTTAATTTATTTAAAATATCCACTCTTGTATTCTTAGAATTTTCTCCTAAACCAGCAGTTAAAACAATAGCATCAGCACCATTTAATTTATTATTATACATAGCCACATAATCTGCTACTCTACTTGTATACATGTCTTGAGCTAAAGCACATAATTTATCTCCTGCGTTAATACCTTCTTCAACATCTCTTGAATCTGATTTACCACAAATTCCTTCTAAACCAGAATGCTTATTTAAATCAGTCATTACTTCATCAATAGTCATATTAGCTTCTTCCATCATAAATTGAATAACAGAAGGATCAACATCACCTGGTCTAGTACCCATCATAATACCCGTAATAGGTGAAAATCCCATTGAAGTATCAACAACTTTACCACCATTAATAGCACATATACTAGCACCACTACCAATATGACAAGAAATAACTTTTAAATCATCTCTTTTTAAATATTCACTAATTTCTTTATTGATAAATCTATGTGAAGTACCATGAAAGCCATATTTTCTAACGCCATATTTTGTATACCATTCATATGGTAAAGCATATAGATAATTTACTGGTTCCATTGATTGATGAAAAGCGGTATCAAATACTGCTACCATAGGAGTATTAGGAAAAGCTTCTTTTGATGCTTCAATACAAGATAACATAGCAGGCATATGTAGCTTTGCTAATTTCTTAAATTTATCGCATGTTTTAATAACTTCATCATCAATTAAAACACTTTCTTTATATTTTTCACCACCATGTACTAAACGATGTCCTATACCATCAATTTCATCTAAAGATGAAACAACACCTAATTCAACAATTTCTTTTTTAATACATTCTAAGGCTACTAAGTGATTTGGCAAATCTAAATCACGATGTAGTTTTTCCCCATTAATTTTTACATCATAGAAACTTTTATCAAGTCCTATTCTTTGAAAATAGCCATTGATTAATTCTTTTTCTTCTGGGAGTTCAATTACCGAAAACTTCATTGATGAAGATCCAGCATTTATTGTTAATATTTTCATAATTTACCTCTTTTCTATAATTCATATTCTTCAAATGAACAATTAACTGATTTATAACCTGTTAATTCCCCATCTTCTGGTATTCCATTAAAATAGTAATATAGAATACGACATATACCACTATGGGTAACTAATAAAACATTTTTATCACTATATTTTTCTTTAATTTCTTTTAATAAAGAATCAACACGATTAAATAAATCCCCAACTGATTCAGCAGCTTTATATTGAGTATTTTTTTTATAATTCCAGTAATCAGCAATATTAATTTGGTCACGACGTAATCCTTGAAATTCACCATGATCACGACTACGTAAACGTTCATCAGTTATTAATGGAATATTAGGAGCAGCTAATTCAGCTGTTCTAATAGTTCTAATTCTTGGTGAACTTATAACTAAATCAATATGATTTTTTAAAACATCATTTCTTCTACTTAATGCTTGTTCTTCACCAAGTTTATCTAAAGAAGTTTCCATTTTACCTTGCAAAACGCCAGTAATATTTTCTTCGGTTTCACCATGCCTTAATACAAATATCTTCATTAGTCCTCCGGTTTCATAAGCGGGAATAATAATACATCCCTAATTGAATCTTGTTCAGTGAATAACATAATTAAGCGGTCAATACCGAATCCTATACCACCAGCAGGAGGCATACCATATTCTAAGGCTTCAATAAAGTCATAATCAATATCATTTGCTTCTTCATTACCTAATTCTTTTTCTTTTAATTGAGCTTCAAAACGCTCTAATTGATCAATAGGATCATTTAACTCAGTATAAGCATTTGCACACTCGCCACCCGCTATAAATAATTCAAAACGGTCAACAAATCTTGGATCATCAGGATTTTTCTTAGTAAGTGGACTTATTTCAATTGGATGACCATATAAAAATGTTGGTTGAATTAATGTTTCTTCAACATATTTTTCAAAGAACAAATTCATAATATGACCTACTGTTTTTTCATGTTCTTCTACTTCTATATTATGTTCTTTAGCTAAATTTAAAGCTTCATCAACAGTCATATTCTTACTAAAGTCAATATTTGTTTGTTCTTTAATAGCATCTACCATTGAAATCCTTTTAAATTTTTTACTTAAATCAATTGTATGACCACGATATTCAAAAGTAGTTTTGCCACATACTTTATTAGCAATTTCTTGATACATATTTTCAGTTAAATCCATCATACCTTCTAAATCAGAATAAGCTTCATAAATTTCCATTAAAGTAAATTCTGGATTATGATTTAAATCCATTCCTTCATTACGGAAAGTTTTACCAATTTCGTAAACTTTTTCCATTCCACCAACTAATAATCTTTTTAAATTCAACTCTAAAGCAATTCTTAAATACATATCTAAATCTTGCGCATTATGATGAGTTACGAATGGACGAGCTGAAGCACCAGTTAAAAGTGATGTCAAAATAGGTGTTTCAACTTCAACAAATCCTAAATTATCTAAGTAGTTTTGAATACACCTAATAATTTTTGGACGCATAAAAGCTACTTTTCTAGATTCATCATTCATGATTAGATCAACATATCTTCTTCTGTATCTTTCTTCTTTATCAGTTAAACCATGGAATTTTTCAGGTAAAGGTCTTAAAGCTTTTACTAAGTGAGTATATTCTAAACACTTAATCGTAATTTCACCAGTACCAGTTTTCATAACTTTACCTTTAACACCAACAATATCACCAATATCAGCTGTTTTAAATAAATTATAAATTTCTTCCCCGACATCATTTATTGAAATATAGATTTGAATAGGGCCAAATTTATCCTTAATTGAGAAAAATGATGCTTTACCCATTTTACGAATAAACATTATTCTTCCAGCTACCACTTCAATATTATCTTCATTTTCTAAAGTGTCATGATCTTTCATTCCATATTTTTCTTTAATATCAACTGAATAATTAGTACGATCAAAACGATGACCAAAAGGATCAATATTTAAATCTTTAAATTGACCTAATTTATTTCTTCTAACTAATTCTTGTTCTGTAAATTCTCTCACTTTTTCACCTCTTTAGCTAAAACCACTCTTGTGTGACTAATTTTATCTTGAATACCTTCGTGGTCTTTTCTATATATTATCATAAAAGTACTTATAATTACTAGTAAAAATTGGATTATTCCAAAAATACTTAGTAATATAAAATATAAAGTATCTTTAGTTGTATAAACTAAAATAATTGAAGCTAATAAATATAATAATCCAGTAGCAATCATATTACGTAAAAGTAAATTTTTAACACTTAATTTACCGCTTAATTTAATACCACTTATATACATACCTAAAGTATATCCTTTAGTAATAAGTGGAGTAATAATAAAATAAAGCATAATTACTAACGTATTAAAAGCATTAAAAATAGCCCTATCATAATCTAACAAATAAATATTTTCACTAAATCCCTTTAAAAAATTCATATGACCCATCTCACTATTTAATAATCGTTCGGTTAATTTTGTAATGTTTTGTGATATTTCAGTTGTATCTTTACTAGGTACAAAATAGTAAACAATCATTAATAATAGACTAATAAGTAAAATATCAATTATAAATGCCGAAAAACGTCTTAAACTTTTTCTCATACTATCTCCTTCTTAAAAGTATTAATTAATTCTTTTAATTCATCAATACTTTTGGTTTTAAATATTTTGTTTTTAAGTTCACTAGTATTTGGAATACTTTTTAAATAATAACCAATATGAGTCCTAATTTCTAAAAGCGCTAGATGTTCATTTTTTGTTTTAATTAAACGATTTAAATGTTCTAAAATCATGTTTAATCTTTCTTCATATGTTACTTTATTAGGTTCAATTCCTTTTTCTAAATAGTCAATAGTTTCCTTTATAATCCAAGGATTACCAATACAACCTCTACCAATCATAACAGCATCACATTTAGTTTCATCAATCATTCTTTTAGCATCATAACAACTTTTAATGTCTCCATTACCAATGACTGGAATAGAAACACTTTCTTTAACTTGTTTAATAATATTCCAATCAGCTTTACCACTATATCCTTGACTACGAGTTCTAGCATGAACAGTAATCGCTTTAGCTCCTGCTTTTTCTATTTGTTTAGCAATTTCTACCGCGTTAATACTATTACTATCCCAGCCACTTCTAATTTTAACGGTAACTGGCACTTTAACACTATCAACAACGCTCTTAACAATTTCATAAACTTTGTCAGGATTCTTAAGTAAAGCACTACCAGCTTGACTACGGACAGCCACTTTAGGTACTGGACAACCCATATTTATATCAATTATATCTGGTTTCATATGTTGTTCAATATATTTAGCCGCATAAACAAATGATTCTTTATCGCTACCAAATATTTGTTGACTAATTGGTCTTTCATCTTCACTCATATAAAGCATATCAATGGTTTTTTTTGAATTATAATAAATAGCTTTATCAGAAACCATTTCCGCGCAAATAAGGCCAGCACCCATCTCTTTAATAATTGTTCGATAAGCATTATCACAAATACCAGCCATTGGCGCTAAGACAACTTGATTTTTGATTTTTACATTACCAATTTGCCACATAAAACCACCTAAATAATTATATAATATTTTTCTTGCTTTTTCAATTAAAAAGTTGTATAATAATCTCTCATATCAAAGGAGGGATAATATGCAAGATAAAATTGCAAATAGCATAACAATTAAAGAAAAAGCTGATTTTATATATCTCAATAGTGGTATTATCCTATCCAAACTAAATGATGAATATCTTCGCACTGATATAGAAAACCATTTACAAATGATTCTTTTCTTTGATACACCACTAAACGAATTAACCGAAAATACTTTTAATCTACTAAATAGAAATTGCCCAGTTATATACCAAAGTAATTATAACTCGGCAATTGAAATCATTTTCCATATGGCTTATCTTATTGACAACGAAAATTTTTTAGAATCTGGAAAAGAACGTTTAAGAAATCAATTACGTCTTTATACGAAGTATTTTCCATATGAAGAAAAAGATTTAATTAAAAACAAAAAATATATTAGATTCTACGAAAAAAACTAGATTTATCTAGTTTTTTTATTTCTTTATTACTACTTATTTGAAATACTTGCCTTAACAAATGAATCAAATAATGGTGCTGGTCTTAATGGGCGTGATTTAAATTCTGGATGAAATTGGCAGGCAATAAAATGTTTTAAATTAGGTAATTCAATTATTTCAACTAAATTTGCGTTTTCATTTATTCCCGAAAAAACCATTCCCTTTTCTTCAAGTATTTTTCTATATTTATTATTAAATTCATAACGATGACGATGTCTTTCTAAAATTTTATTATTTTTATAATCCGCATATGCGAGTGTATTTTTCATTATTGTACATTCATAATTACCTAATCGCAAAGTTCCACCCATATTAACAACAGATTTTTGATCAGACATTAAATCAATAATTGGTTCCTTCGTATTTACTTCAAACTCTGTTGAATTTGCATCAACAATACCACATACATTTCTTGCAAATTCAATCACAGCAAGTTGCATACCAAGACATATTCCAAGAAATGGTATATTATTTTCTCTAGCATAATTAATGGCTTTTATCTTACCATCAATACCTCTTGATCCAAAACCGCCAGGAACTAATATTCCTTTCGAATTTTTAAATACTTCTTTTAAGTTTGTCTTATCACTTTCGAGTTCTTCTGAATCAACCCAATTTATATTTATCTTTGTATTATATTTATAACCCGCATGTTTAAGTGATTCAGCAACAGAGATATATGCATCATGTAATTCAACGTATTTACCAACTAAAGCTATCTCTATTTCTTTATCTAAATGATTGACTGTATCTATTAACTTTTTCCAGTTCGATAAATCTATCTTTTTAACTGGTAATTGAAATTGTTTAAGAATTATCTCATCTATTTTTTGATTATAGTAATTTATAGGTACTTCATATATATTATTAACGTCAACAGAGTCTATAACATTTTCTTTTGGTACAGAACAAAATAACGATAATTTTTCTTTTATATGATCACTCGTGCTAAAAGGAACTCTACATACTAAAGCATCAGGTCTTATACCCATATTTCTTAAATCTTTAACACTATTTTGCGTTGGTTTTGTCTTAAGTTCATTAGAACCATATATAAATGGAATCAAGGTACAATGAATAAAAAATGTTTCCGTACTTCCTTTTTCATATTGAATTTGTCTTAATGCTTCAATAAAACTTTCTGATTCAATATCACCTACTGTACCACCTATTTCAGTAATAACAATATCTGCTCCACTAGAGTGCCCAGCCTCATATACTTTATTTTTTATTTCATTAGTTATATGAGGAATCATTTGGACTGTTACCCCTAAATAATCTCCATGTCGTTCTTTATCAATAACTGATTTAAAGATTTTACCACTTGTTATATTTGATGAATAATTAAGTTCATCATCAATAAATCTTTCATAATGTCCTAAGTCTAAATCTGTTTCACAGCCATCATATGTTACAAACACTTCTCCATGTTGAATTGGATTCATTGTTCCTGGGTCAACATTAAAATATGGATCAAATTTTTGCATAAAAACTTTATAACCTCGACGCTTCAAAAGTAAAGCAACACTACTCGCAGTTATTCCTTTTCCTAAACCTGATACTACTCCACCAGTTACAAATACATATTTTGTCATATTACCTCCTACATAAACAAAAAACCAGTAAGAGAAACTCTTACCGGGCTCTTCTTTATTATAGCATAATTTTTTTTAAATTTTACTTTTTTTGAAAATATTTTTCGTTTTTTCTAATTATTTAAAATATTTTAATATGACGATTAATCTGTTTTACACATCAAATATAAATTTTTTATTTTAGTTTTAATACTTTCTGTTTATCACTACTTCTAGGTAGAGCACTTTGTATCAAAATACTTTTATTATTTTGATTATTATGCCTAGGTAAAGCGCTTCGTATTAAAATGCTCTTGTTACTATGCACATCATATAATTCTTCTTTACTCTTCTTGTAATTTTTCATATAATTACTTCCTTTCTAAAACCGCGATAGATTCAACATGCCTAGTATGCGGTCAAAGAACATATTGATTTTTCATGTATGCGTATCAAAGAACATATTTTTTTACCAATTTGTTCAATGTAAGTCTGCGTATAACAAACATATTATATTTTTACTTTAACTTTTTATAATCGTAATACCTTAATAGTGCGATTATTTAATGATGGTGATGATGGCGTGTTTTCTCTTTAAATTCAACATGACAATCTTTATCATCACATACTTCATCTTCTGTTTCTAAAATAGCATGACAAATGTTATGTTCTTCTAATTCTTCTCTAATCATGTGTTTTACATTTTTAATATTTTTTGATTTTGTAACGATATGCATGGTTGCATAATTATTAAAGCCATCAATACTCCAAACATGAATATGATGAATATCATCTACTCCATCCATCTTCAATAAATGTTTTTTTAGTTTATCTATATCAACATCTTTTGGTGTTTTTTCAAGAAATAAATCTAACACTTGTCTTAAATTTTTAAAAGCATTT
>CAJOJO010000009.1 GCA_905235045.1 uncultured Bacilli bacterium | reverse complement strand
TTATTTGGTAGTGATAAAATGAGTAAATCAAAAGGTAATATTATGTATGCCGATGAATTAGTTAATTTATTTGGCGTTGATGCTGTTCGTTATTATTTACTACATGAAATACCTTTCGCTAGTGATGGAACAATTACATATGAATTATTAATTGACCGAATTAATTCTGATTTAGCAAATGTTTTAGGTAATTTAGTAAATCGAACAATTGCGATGTCTCATAAATATTTTGATGGTATTGTTTATGAACCGACTGCTAAAGAAGACATTGATTCATATTTAATAGATCTAGTTTTAAAGACACCAAGTATCGTTGAAGAAAAAATGAGTACTTATCATATAGCTGAAGCAATTGATGCTGTATTTGAAATATTTAGAAGATGTAATAAATATATTGATGAAACAACACCATGGGTTTTAGCTAAAGATCCTAATAAACAAGAAAGATTAAAAACCGTTTTATATAATTTATTAGAATCTATTCGTAGTGGAGCTATTTTACTTACTCCATTTTTACCAGAAACAGCAGATAAGATTTTTCATCAATTAAATACTGAAAATCGCTTTATTGACACTATTAACTTTAATGGTTTAGATGCTGGTATTAAATTAAATAACCCAGAGCCATTATTTGTTCGTATTGATAAAGAAAAAATGCTTTCTGAGATAAATGTGTAAAATGTTGTAAATTGTCGTACAAAAACTACAAATTTATATTGTAGTTTTTTATTTGCTATGATAAGATATTTTTGTTTGTGAAAAAGAAGGGAAAGAGGTTTATGTCTACAGACAAGGAGAAGCTAATAATTTATTTAAGTATTCTCACATTATTAGGAATGGTTGTATGTAGTATGTTGGTGAATTTTAATATTTGCGACGCTTTATATGTCTTATTTACAGTTTCTGTAATTTCTAGATATATATACTTATGTCGTAACAATTAGAAAATTATACAAGAAAATGGTATAATTTTTTTGTGGGGTGATTATAATGTTTATTGATACACATTGTCATATAAGTAAAAATGATTCTAATTTTAATGAAGTATTAGAACAAATGAAAGATAATATTATGATTATTAGTGGTTGTGACCCAATATCTAATAAAGAAGTTGTGGAACTTACTAAAGAATATTCTAACATTTACGGAGTTATTGGCATTCATCCAGATGAAGTAGATAATATAAATAAAGAAGATATTGAATTTTTAAAAGAAAATATAAAAAATAGTAAAATTGTTGGTATTGGTGAAATTGGATTAGATTATTATCATAATAATGAAAATAAAGAAAAACAAAAGAATCTATTTCTTAAACAAATAGATATAGCCCTTAGTAATAATAAACCAATTGTTATTCACTCAAGAGAAGCAATCCAAGATACTATTGATATTTTAAAAGAAAAAAATATAACTAATGCGGTAATGCATTGCTATGGTGGTAGTATTGAAACTGCTAAAGAGTTAGTAAAACAAGGAATAAGGTTAGGTATTGGTGGAGTTGTTACTTTTAAAAATGGATTAAGATTAAAAGAAGTAGTAAAAGCGATTCCATTAGAATATTTATTATTAGAAACTGATAGTCCATATTTGTCTCCAGAACCATTTAGGGGACAAGTAAATGTACCCTATAATTGCTATTATGTTGCTAAGGTTATTGCTGAATTAAAAGGGATTTCTTTAGATCAAGTTTTATTGAAAACAACTGAAAATGCTTGTATCCAATTTGACTTAAAACTTTGATTTTGGTAAAATAGTAAATACCGATAAGAGGTGAATTATTATGAATTTTGGATTACTAGATTTAGCGGGTAAATGGCTAGGTTTTGCAGTCATTTCGATTATGTCGCTATTTAATGGTAATACATATGTTGAAAGAGAAATAAGTGTTAATAATAAAAATATAACAAAAGATATTAAAGTTGAAAGTGTTATCACACCATATAAGACAACTGTTCAATATAATAGTAAACTTCCAAGTGGAGTTACTAATACCTTAGTTGAAGGTAAAGAAGGTGTTAAATATGTTAGTGCTGGTAATGAAGAAGTAATTCAAGAAAAAGTTGATAAAGTTATTGAAAAAGGTACAGGGGCAGTAGGAATTTATACTGGTAGATTATCAGGATATGGGCCAGACTGTACTGGATGTAGTGGAACAGGTGGTTTAGCTTGTCGTACTGCTAATGGTGGTAAACATAATTTAGTAAACGACGGTATTTACTATGAAGATAGTCAATATGGCAAGGTTAGAATTGTCGCAGCTGCTTTAAAGAAATTCCCTTGTGGAACAATAATTGAAATTACAAAACCTGGAAAAGATCCTTTTATGGCGGTTGTTTTAGATACAGGAGCAACAATGGCAAATAAATGGAATGAAGGGGTTGTTTGGATGGATTTAGCTTATGCATCCCAAAAAGATAAGACTGTTTTTGGGGTTGATGGCTTAACTGGTACAAATATTAAGTTTAACGTAAAAAGATGGGGATGGTAACCATCTTTTTTGTAAGTTTAAACTTGTTTTATATAGATTATTTTAGTATAATTAAATAGGTGGATATTATGAATCATTCTCCTAAAAAGATGCAAGAATTATTAAATGACAAACAATTTACTTTTAAGAAAAAATTTGGTCAAAATTTCATTGTTGATGAAAATATTATTAAAAGTATTGTTACAAAGGCTAATATTGATAAAGATACTTTAGTTATTGAAATTGGACCAGGTGCAGGTTCACTAACGTCAGTTTTAGCTGATTATGCAAAAAATGTTCTATGTTATGAAGTGGATGAAACTTTAAAGGATGTTTTAAAAGAAAATTTAAATAATCATAATAATGTTGATATTATTTATGGTGATTTTTTAAAAGCAAATGTACTAAATGATATAAAAAAATATGATTATAAAAAATTATATGTTGTTGCAAATCTTCCATACTATATTACGACACCAATCATTATGAAATTAATTGAAGATAAATTACCTTTGGATAAAATTGTAATTATGGTGCAAAAAGAAGTAGGTGATCGTATTAAAGCTACTCCAGGAAATAAAGAGTATGGTTCATTAACTGTTTTTTTAAACTATTATTTTGTGGTAAGAAAGCTTTTAGACGTTAGTAAAAATGTTTTTATGCCAAAACCTAGGGTTGATAGTATTGTTTTAGAATTTACAAAAAATAAACAAGTAAAAAAAGTAAATGATGAACAATTACTATTTAATATAATAAAAGATAGTTTTATGCAAAAAAGAAAAACGTTAAGAAATAATTTGAAAGCATATAATTTAGATATAATAGAAAAAGAATTAAAAAAGGTTGGATTTGATTTAAGCGTTCGCGCTGAACAATTATCATTAGATATATTTATTGATATAGCTAATGCACTAGGAGGTACTATATGTTAGAAAAAGAATTTGGTGAAATGTTAGAAGATATTGAGTCTGCTAACGATGAATTTGTTAATGATTACTTTAATAATATGGATGAACTTGTTTTTGATGATGAAGAATTAGTTGAAAAAGAAGATGAAAATGAGGAAATTGAAGAAACTCCTTTGGATTCAACTGAAGAAGAAAGTGAAAATGTTGATGAAGAATCTATAGTTAAAGAAGAAACGAAAGAAGAAAAAACTTTAGAACAACCAGTTTTTAAGAATCGTTTTACTTCATTTTCTAAAACTAATTTAAATAAAACATGTACAAAAAAAATTAAAGTATATCATAAAAACGATTATGAAAAAAATGAACAAAAAGAAGTAGTTAAAGAAAAAACTAAAAAACCATTTTCATATAATAAAATACTAGATCGTTTAGATCAAGAAAAAAAATATGATTTAAATAATGTTAATGATTTAATGAAATTAATTGATAAATGTGAAACATCAAATGAATTCTTTAACTATATAGAAAGTAAAACAAATGATAAATAAAAAGTGGGATCAAGTTTTAGAAAGTGAATTCAAAAAAGATTATTTTAAAAAACTAGGCATATTTGTTAAAGATGAATATAAAAAAAAGACTATTTATCCAAAATATAAAGATATTTTTAATTGTTTCCGTTATACTGATTATAATGAAGTGAAAGTTGTAATTTTAGGACAAGATCCTTACCATGGTATAAATGAAGCTCATGGATTATCTTTTTCTGTTCAAGAAGGAGTTCCAATGCCTCCTTCTTTACGTAATATTTTTAAAGAATTAGAAAGTGATTTAGGAATAAAAAAAACATCTACAGATTTAACACCTTGGGCAAAACAAGGAGTTTTATTATTAAACTCAATCATGACAGTTGTTAAAGATAAACCTTTATCACATAAGGATAAAGGATGGGAAATCTTTACTGATCGTGTTATAGAATTATTAGGTGAAAGAGAAGACCCTTTAGTTTTTATTCTTTGGGGTAGTTATGCTCGTAGTAAAAAAAGCTTAATAAAAAATAAAAAACATCTTATAATTGAGAATGTTCATCCAAGTCCTTTATCTGCTTCAAGAGGATTCTTTGGAAGTAAACCATTTTCTAAAACAAATAAATTTTTAAAGGATAATAACCTTAAAGAAATAGAATGGTAGTGATAATATGTCATTCACAAGTACAGTTAAAAACGAAATAAGTAAACTTGATATAATCGATGTTGAAAAAATATCCGAATTATCAGCTATTATTAAAAATATTGGTAACATTAATGATAAAATAACCATTACGAGTGAAAATGCTAGTGTATCACGACGTATATTTAGTTTACTAAAAGATATGTATCATATACCTATTAAAGTAACTGTACGTAAAGGTTATAATTTTAATAAAAATTTAATTTATTTATTAGAAATAAATACAAAAGTTGATTTTATTTTATCTGATTTAGAATTAAATAATAATATTCCTAAAGAATATTTGTATGATGATGAGGATTTAGCGCGTTCATATTTACGTGGTGTATTTTTAAGCGTTGGAAGTATTAATGATCCTAAAACATCACGATACCATCTAGAATTTATTGTTAGTAATAAGGAATATGCAGAATTTATTTCAAATTTACTTAATAAATTTAGATTAAATAGTAAATTTATTCAAAGAGATAATAAATATATGGTTTATATAAAAGAAGCTGAAAAAATAAGTGACTTTCTTATTTTGATGCAAGCAACAAACGCCTTATTTTACTATGAAGATATAAGAATATATCGTGATCATAAAAATATGACTAACCGCTTAAATAATTGTGAGCAAGCTAATGTTGATAAAATAATCGAGACAGCTAGTAAACAAATAAGAGAGATACATAAAATAGAAAGTATTGGCGGATTAGAATTATTAGATGATAAAACTAGAGAAGTAGCAGTTTATCGTTTAAAGTATCCAGAAGTTTCATTATTGGAATTAAGTGAAATAATTTCCTTAGAAACTGGTAAAAAAATTACTAAATCGGGAATTTATCATCGCTTTAAAAAAATAAAAGAGTTAGCTAATCGTATTAAAGATTAGTTTTTTTTCTTAAATATAAAGACTTTATCATAAAATTATAGTATAATATTATTACATGGTTTGAGGTGAATTTTATGAAAGTAATTTTTATAAAAGATGTTAAAGGGCAAGGCAAAAAGAATGAAATAAAAGAAGTAAAAGATGGTTTTGCAAAAAATTTCCTCATTAAAAATGGATATGCTTTACCTGCTACCGATAACAACTTAGGATATGTAAAAGGACAAATTAAAAAGGAAACTGAAAAAGAAAATGTTTTAATTAGCGAAATGGAAAAATTAAAGCAAAAATTAGAAAACGAAAAAATTATTTTTAAAGTTAAAACCGGACAAAATGATACCATGTTTGGTAAAATATCAACTAAACAAATCAAAGAAGCTATCAATGCTTTAGGATATAGTATTGATAGAACAGCTATAAAATTGGATCATGATATTGTTTCTTTGGGAACACATGATGTAGAAATTCATCTTCATAAAAAGGTTGTAGCGATAATAAAAATTAATGTTGTAAAGGAGTGATAGTATGCAAGATAAAATGATGCCACATAGTATTGAAGCAGAGCAATCAGTATTAGGATCGATGTTTTTATCTAAATACGCAATTGAAAAAGCAATGGAAGAATTAGATAAAAGTTTATTCTATTTAGATAGTCATGCAAAAATATTTGAAGTTTTATGTGATTTAAAAGATCAAAATAGACCTATTGATATCACTACTGTTACAGCCGAATTAGAAAAAAGAGACTTACTTAAACAAATAGGTGGTATGGAGTATTTAGGAGAAATAATTAGTAGTGTTGCTTCTCCTGCTAATATTGATGAATATATAAAAATAGTTTTAGAAAAAGCTATTCGTCGTCGTTTAATTGAAACATCATTAGAAATAGAAAAAGATGGTTATTCTTCTTCTGAGACATTAAATGAATTATTAGATAATGCTGAAAAGAAAATGCTTAATGTTGTTAAAACAAGACGAGGAACTGAATTTCGTAAAATTCAAGATGTTTTAACAAAAGCACAAAGTGATATTGAAAAATTGTCAATGTCAGGTGGTGAAATAACTGGTTTATCTACTGGTTTTGATGAAATAGATAATAAAACATCGGGTTTACATCCTAATGAATTAATTATTATTGCGGCTCGTCCAGCAATGGGTAAAACTTCATTTGCTTTAAATTTAGCTACTAATATTGCTATTCGTAATAATAAAACAGTAGCTGTATTTAATATGGAAATGGGTGCTGAACAATTAATTACCCGTATGATAGCATCAGAAGGACAAATCCCACAAAATCGTTTAAGAAATGGTACTCTTCAAAAAAATGATTGGAAAAAAATGGATGAAGCAGTTGAAAGATTAGGAAATACAAAAATTTATATTGATGATACTCCTGGTATGACAGTTGCTGAGATTAGAGCAAAATGTCGTCGTTTAGCTTCTAGTACTAATGATTTGGGAGCAATTATTATCGATTATTTGCAATTAATTAATGGTTCCGCTAAATATGCAGGTAATAGACAACAAGAAATATCCGAAATTTCTCGTTCCTTAAAAACTTTAGCTATGGAATTAGAAGTTCCAGTTATTGCTTTAGCGCAATTATCACGTAGTGTAGAACAAAGAGAAGACAAACGTCCAATTTTGAGTGATTTAAGAGAATCTGGTTCTATTGAACAAGATGCTGATATTGTTGCTTTCTTATATCGTGAAGATTATTATACAAAAAAAGTAGATATAGATGAGTATACAAGTAAAAGTGAATTTATAATTGCTAAGCATCGTAGTGGTCCAACTGCGACAATCGATTTAATCTTTAAAAGAGATATAAGTAAATTTGAAGGTTATTTAAAAGAGGATTAAGGAGGATGCTATGAAAAAAGTAGGCTTAATAATTGGTATATGTATTTTAAGTTTTGCAATAGCTTTTTTAAGCCTAGGCTTTAAAAAAGATACGACACCGCATACATATTATCAAGTTTATTTAAAAGACGAAGTCATTGGTGTTATTGAATCAAAAAAGGAACTTGATAAATATATAAATGATCAAAATAATAAATTTAAGAAGAAATTTGGTGTTAATAAGATTTATGCTCCAAGTGATTTAATAACTAAAAAAATTGAAACTTATGATAGTAATATAGTTAGTGTAGCAGAAATATATAAAATTATTTCCGAAAAAGAACCATTTACTATTGAAGGTTACCAATTTAATATTAAGAGTGATGATAAAAATTTGACGATTTATACATTAAGTGAAGATATATTTCGTGAAGCTGTAACAAATACTATAAAAGCGTTTGTTAATGAAGATGCATATGTTTCTTTTAATGAAAATAATCAAGTAGAAATAGAAACAACTGGAACAAAAGTAGAAAATATTTATGTTGATGAAGATATTACATTTAAAAAAACAAATATATCAGTAGCTGAAGATATTTATACTGATGTTCAATCTTTATCAAGGTTTTTACTATTTGGTGAAAATACTGAACAAAAAGATTACACGGTTAAATTAGGTGATACTATTTCTGATGTTGCTTTTGATAATCAAATATCAATATCGGAATTTTTAATATCAAATCCTAATTTTAAAAACGAAAATAACTTATTATATCCAGGTCAAATTGTTAAAATAGGAATTACTGATCCACAACTTTCAATAGTAATGGAAGAATATGTTGTTAAAGATCAAGAAGTTACTTATCAAACAGAAGTACAATATGATAGTAATATGATAAAGGGTGACTATCGTGTTATTCAAGAAGGTTCAAATGGACTTGAACGAATTGCTCAAAGAATTAAATATGTTAATGGTGAAATCTCGTATGTTGAACCTGTTTCTAAAACTGAATTAGAACCAGTTATCAATGAAGTAGTAGTTAAAGGTGATAAGAATGTTTCTAATGTTGGTTCACTTAAGAACTGGGGATGGCCAACAAACAGCGGTTATATTATTTCATCTGATTATGTATATCGTATTAATCCAATTACTGGATGGCGTGAATTACATGCTGCCATCGATATAGCTGGTACAGGTATGGGATCACCAATTTATGCTGTAACTAATGGTGTTGTATCTGAAGTAGCTTATAGATATCAAGATGGTAATTATGTATGCATTGATCATAATAATGGATACTATACTTGCTATTGTCATATGCAAAAACAAGCAGTAACTAAAGGACAAACCATTGCTAAAGGTCAAGTAATAGGCTATGTTGGTATGACAGGTTGGGCTACTGGTCCACATGTTCACTTTGAAGTATGGGTAGGAAAACCATGGATGGGAGGATATCGTATTAATCCATGGATAATGTATCGTTAAAAATAGTTGCATTAGCAACTGGATCGAAGGGTAATGTTTCATACATTGCCTCTTCGAATACTGAAATTTTAATTGATGCTGGTTTAACTTCTAGTAATATTGAAAAAAAATTAGAAGCTTTAAATATTAATCCAAATGATTTAAATGGTATTCTAATAACTCATACACATACTGATCATACATCAGGTTTAAAAGTGTTTTTAAAAAAATATCATACCAAGGTTTATTTAAGTAAAAAAATGTATGAAGAATTATTTTCTTATTTATCTAATTATGAAATTATTGAAGATGATTTTATAATTAAGGATTTAAATATTAAAGCTATAAAGTTATCACATGATACTGATGATGTTAATGGTTATATTATTGAAAATAATTCTAATTCAATTGTTTATATTACTGACACAGGATATATAAATCGTAAATATTTTGATCTTTTAAAAAACCGTGATATTTATGTTATGGAAAGTAACCATGATGTTGAAATGCTTATGAATGGAAATAGACCATATCATATAAAACAACGTATTTTAGGTGATCGTGGACACTTAAATAATGTAGAAGCAGCTAATTATTTAGCTAAATTCATTGGTCCAAAAACAAAAAAGATAATCTTAATTCATTTAAGTGAGGATAATAATACTCCTGAATTAGCAAAAGAAACTTTAAAAGATATTCTTAAAAAAAACAATATAGATTTTAATAATATAATTATTTCAACCCAAAATGAAAGTACTGAATTAGTGAGTATATGATAAAAATAATTTGTGTAGGAAAAATAAAAGAAAAATTTTTTAAAGAAGCTATAGATGAATATTTAAAAAGATTATCAAAGTATACTAAAATAGATATATTAGAAGTTGATGACAGTAATGTTTTAGAAAAGGAAGCTACTTTAATTAATAAACATATTAATGATAAAGATTACGTAATTACTTTAGAGATAGAAGGAAATGAATTAACATCTCTAGAGTTAGCAAATAAAATTGATAATATTTTACTTAATAATTCTAATATTACTTTTATTATTGGTGGTTCATTAGGTCTCGATGAAAGTATAAAAAAAAGAAGTAATTATAAATTATCTTTTTCAAAATTAACATTCCCTCATCAATTATTTAGAATTATTTTACTTGAACAAATATACCGTTCATTTAGAATATTAAATAATGAATCTTATCATAAATGAATAAAAATTGTAAAAATCATCACTATTAAATTAGGAGATGATTTTTTTAATGAAAAAAATGTTTATTTTATTTGTTATTTTATTTATGGTTATTACTAGTGTTAAAGCAGATAATTTTGTAATTCCTAACGATGCAATAAGATTAAGAGTTATCCCTAATAGTAATAGTGAATATGACCAAAATATAAAAATGAAAGTAAAAAATCTATTAGAATATAAAATGTATAATTTATTAAAAAATACTAAAGGTGTTAAAAGAGCTAGAGAAATAATTAAAAGTAATATTAGTAATATTGAAAAAGACATAAGTGAATTATTAATAAGTGAAAATTATGATAAATCATTTAATGTTAATTTTGGCAATAATTATTTTCCTAGTAAAGAATATCGTGGAGTGATATATAAAGAAGGATATTATGAATCATTAGTAGTTACTTTAGGTAAAGGTGAGGGTGATAATTGGTGGTGTGTTTTATTTCCACCATTATGTTTATTGGAAGCACAACCTAATGAAAAGGTAGAATATAAGTTTTTTATTGAAGAATTATTTGATAAGTTTTTTTAATTATGTTGATAAAACGACATATTTTTTAATCTTAATTTGTTACTATATAAAACTTAAGGAGGATTTATATGAATGAATTAACGGTTAAAGAAGATATAATCCATATCTTTTAAGGAACAAAAAGTATTAGAATTATTATTAAGTAAAATAAAAAAATGTTTGATAGAAAAATACGTTAAGTCTTGATTTTAGGTACCGGGGGGGGGTATAATATTACTAGAAAGTAGGCTTATATTTATATGAAGAAAAAGGGATTTACACTAGTAGAATTATTAGCGGTAATAGTGGTACTAGCAGTAGTGCTAGTAATATCAATACCAGTAATAAAAAATGTAATTGATAATGCTAAAAAAGGTGCTTTAAAAAATTCTGTATACGGAATAATTGATTCAGCAGGATATTATTATAATAGTTATATGAGCGAAGATTCAGATCTTCGTATTTTGTCATTTAATAATAATCAACAAACCGACGAATATGAAAAATTAAATTATAAGGGATCAATAGATCATGGTTTTGTTGCAATTACACCATATGCTGACATTGCAGTATGTATTGATAATGGAAAATGGTATGCAAAAAAAGATATAAATTCTAATGATGTAATATTAGATAACGGAATATGTACAGATGATTTTGATAAAGATTTTATGGGGTTTGTAACAACTGGAACACCAAGTTATATTGG
The DNA here is from genome assembly GCA_905235045.1 of uncultured Bacilli bacterium. GTDB lineage: Bacteria > Bacillota_I > Bacilli_A > RF39 > UBA660 > CAJOJO01. The sequence goes on along the minus strand of CAJOJO010000009.1, from coordinate 58,864 downwards.
TACTAGATTAAGTGTAACAGCATATGAATCAACAGATGTAATGCCTAAAAAAAGTGGAGAGGGTTATATTGGAATTATTACAAATACAAAAATAACTGATTACTATTTTTCTAATGATGGAATTGAAAATCCTAAAGAAGGAAATGTATGGATTGTTCAAAATAGTGATGCAGATAATGTAATAAAAAATGATAAGAGTAAATTAGGTGTGGCATGTGTAATGCAATATGAGGATGGAAAATGGCAACCAAAAGAATCATATGTATTTAATGATAATAAATGGGTATTACTTAGTGAATTTGATGATTTAAGTGGTTATGCTTGGGAATATGATTATACTGGTCAATATCAAACATTCACCGCTCCATATAGTGGTTTATATAATGTAGAATTATGGGGTGCTCAAGGATACACCATTAATGCATCAATGTATGGAGGTAAAGGAGCATATACAGCTGGATACTTATATCTAGATGAAGGAGAAAGTATATACGTTTATGTAGGTGGTACTACTACTACCGCTACTGGTGGTTGGAATGGTGGCGGAAACGGATATGCCTATCGCGGTGGTGGTGGAGCTACTGATGTAAGAACAGTTGCGACATCAGCAGAAACCATATGGAATGAATTAGCTTCATTAAACAGTAGAATTATGGTTGCTGCCGGAGGTGGTGGCGCAAGTAATTATAGTACTGATTATTATGGCTATGGTGCCGCTGGAGGTGGACTTGAAGGAATTACATCTATTGCAGTTGGAGCTGGTGCATTAGCACTTCAATCTACTCCTGCTACCCAAGGTGGTGGTGGAATTGCAAGCGGTTATTATGCTGGGCAAGATGGTAGGTTTGGTATAGGCGGAAATTCATATCAAAACTGGCAAGGTAACGGCGGCGGTGGCGGCTGGTACGGTGGTGCTGGTAGTTCCTATGTAGGTGGTCACAACTCTGGTGGTTCGTCATATATCTCAGGTCATCAAGGATGTGGATCAGTCGATAAGAATGGTCAAGCTAATGGTGAAACTGTATCATGGACGGGTAAATATTTTACTAATACAAAAATGATAGATGGAACCGGATATGAATGGACAAAAGTAAAAGGTGAATACATTAAAATGCCAAATAAATCAGGTAGTGGTGAAGTAGATGGTAATGAAGGAAATGGATATGCAAAAATATCTTTAGTAACGCCTATTTATAAATCAGAAGAAACAAGAAATAAAGAAATAGCAGAATTAAATACTTATTGGTCATATGGAGCAGCAGTGAATTATCAAACATTTACAGCTCCAGCAAATGGAACATATCGTTTTGAACTTTGGGGTGCTCAAGGTGGATCAATAAATACTTATTTAGGTGGATTAGGTGCTTATACTAAAGGTGATATTTATTTAGAAAAAGGAACAAAATTGTATTTTTATGTAGGACATCAAGGTACAAAAAATGGTAGTTGGAATGGTGGAGGTTCTGGTTATGCTAGCGCTATTAATACTTCTGGTGGTGGAGGTGCTACCGATGTTCGTTCTGTGGGAACATCACCATCAACAACATGGGACGAAATTACTTCATTGAGAAGTAGAATTATGGTTGCTGCTAGTGGAGCTGGTGCTAGTAATTATAGTGCTGATTATTTTGCCTATGGTGGCGCTGGTGGTGGTTTGAAGGGATTAATGGGATCCGGAGGAACATCGGCTACCAACAATAAATCCGGAACACTAGCCGGGCAAGGTTTACCAGGAACATCATTTACATATTACGCCGGACAAAATGGTGATTTTGGCAAAGGTGGAAATGGATATCAAAACTGGCAAGGTAACGGTGGAGGTTCTGGCTGGTATGGAGCAGCTGGAGGTTCCTATGTAAGTTCAGTTATAGCTGGTGGATCATCATATATTTCAGGTCACTTAGGTTGTGACTCACTAAATGAAGATGGTGTTCATAACGGTAGTGCTTATTCATATACTGGATACATATTTACTGATACGGAAATGATTGATGGTGAAGGTTACGAATGGACAATTGATCGAAAAGGTAAAGTAAATATGAAACAACACTTAACTAGTGAAATGGTTGCTGGTAATAGTGGAAATGGATATGCAAGAGTAATGCTAGTTAAAAAAGAAACAAAAAACAACTATGCGGAAAATATTATAAATTCTGAATCAACTTGGACATATTGGGGAGCTGCAACTTATCAACCATTTATTGCTCCAATAACGGGAACTTATAAAATTGAATTATGGGGAGCATCAGGTGGATCATTAAACAGTACAATTAAAGGTGGTCTTGGAGGATACACTAAAGGTGAAATCCGATTAGAAAAAGGAACAAAATTATATTTATTTGTTGGTGGCCAAGGAGGACACGGAACAAATGCTGGATATAATGGCGGCGGAGCTGGTTATGGTGCTGGCGGTGGTTTTGGTTATGCAGGCGGTGGAGCCACTGACATTCGGGTTATAGGTGATGGACTTGAATGGAATAATGCTACTAGTTTATATTCTAGAATTATGGTAGCCGCTGGAGGAGCTGGCGCTAGTAGTTATAATGGCGCTGATTGGACTGCTTGGGATGGTGCAGGCGGCGGACTTGAAGGTATTCTAGGAAACGGTGGTGCTTCAGCAATGTCATATAAGGTATCCAGATTACCAAATCAAACTGTTGGTGGTACACCTTATACAAGTTATCCTGGTCAATCTGGAAGCTTTGGTAAAGGTGGTAACGGATATCAAAACTGGTCATGTAACGGTGGAGGTTCTGGCTGGTATGGAGCAGCTGGTGCTTCATATGTTGGTGCTACAACATCCGGTGGATCATCATATATCTCAGGTCATAATGGTTGTATAGCTGTAAATTCATCAGGAACTCCAGTCGCAACAACAGCTTCATCTGTATCAGATTCATATTCATATACTGGATATAAATTTACAAGTACAAAAATGATAGATGGTGAAGGATATAAATGGACTACAGAACGTGGTGGTTTAACCCAAATGCCAACTCATGATGGTACTACAGTTATGACAGGTAATGAAGGCGACGGATTTGCTAAAATAACTTTTGTAAGATAATCATAAAATTAAAACCTCTTAATAAACTAATATAGGAGGTTTTTTTATGTCCTTATTTATAGTTTTTCTCATTGGAATTAGTCTTAGTATGGATGCCTTTAGTTTAGCTTTAGCTTATGGAACACAAAAACTTAGTAATAAACAAATATCTATTTTATCAATAATTGTTGGAATATATCATCTTATAATGCCTCTTTTAGGATTATTAGTTGGAAAAAAAATAATTAATTTATTATCAATTAAAACTAATGTCCTAGTATTTATTGTTCTATTTTTAATTGGTATTGAAATGATTATTGAGTCATTTAAAGAAGATGCTGTAATAAATAAAATCAACTTATGGGAAATGTTAATATTTGGTTTTGCTGTATCAATTGATAGTTTTTCACTAGGTTTAAGTTTAAAAACAATATACGAAAATTATCTTATATCAGCTTTAATTTTTTCTGTTTTAAGTGCATTATTTACTTATATAGGATTAAAATTAGGTAAATACATAAATCAAAGAGTTGGACCTATATCAACTTTGATAGGAGGTATTACATTAATAATTATAGGTCTTTTTTATTTAGTGTAAAGTAGACAAAAGTAAATTGCTTTTTAATTCGGAAAATAATATAATTATAATAGGTGATAATATGTTAGTAAACGCAAAAGAAATTTTAAATAAAGCAAAAGAAGGTAAATATGCTATCCCACATTTTAATATTAACAATTTAGAATGGACTCGTTTTATTTTAGAAGAATGTGAAAATAATAATAGTCCTGTTATTTTAGGTGTTAGTGAAGGAGCAGCTAAATATATGGGTGGCTTTAATGTTGTTTCAGCTATGGTAAAAGAATTAGATAAATCTTTAAATATTCATGTTCCAGTTGTTTTACATTTAGATCATGGTAGTAGCGTAGAAAACGCTAAAAAAGCCATTGATAATGACTTTACTTCAGTAATGATAGACGCTTCTACTTATGACTTAGACACTAATATTAATATGACAAAAGAAGTAGTTGAATATGCTAAAAAATTTAATGTAACAGTAGAAGCAGAAGTAGGACATATTGGTGGAACAGAAGATGGCATATCTGCTGAACTTGCATATGCTAAAGTAGAGGATGCAGTACGTTTATATAAAGAAACAAATATTGACTTTATTGCGCCAGCTTTAGGAAGCGTTCATGGGATCTATAAAGGCGAACCACGTTTAGATTTTAATAAAATGAAACAAATCGCTGAACTAACTAATATTCCATTAGTATTACATGGTGGTTCAGGAATTGATGATGAAAAAATAAAACAAGCTATTAATTCCGGTATTTGTAAAATAAATATAAATACTGAATTACAAATAGTTTGGTCTAATGCAGTACGTGAATTTATAAAAACAAATAATGCTTATGATCCAAGAAAAATAATCAAAGCTGGTGAAGAAGCAATGAAAAAAGAAATTAAAAATAAAATTGAATTAATGGGTAGTTTAAATAAAGCTTAGGAGGTTTTATGAAACAAATAAGAATAACAGGTGGTAATACATTATCAGGCGTTATAAATATAAGTGGTGCTAAAAACAGTGCGGTAGCATTAGTACCTGCTTCACTATTATCTGATGATATTGTTACTATCGATAATGTTCCAAATATATCTGATATTGATGCTTTAAATGAAATACTAATGTGGTTAGGAGCAACAGTAAAAAGAGAAGATGGAACAATGATTATTGATTCATCAAGTATTGTAAACAAAGAAATACCAGAAAATATTTCTAAAAAACTAAGGGCTTCATATTATTTTATGTCAGCTTTATTAGGTAAATATAAGCATGTTGAAATGTATTTTCCTGGTGGATGTAATATAGGGAGTAGGCCAATTGATCAAACACTAAAAGCCTTTCGTTTACTTGGTGCTAAAATTATTGAAAAAAATAACAAATATACAATTGATGCTGAAAGACTAGTGGGTAATAATATTTATTTAGATATGCCTAGCGTTGGAGCAACTATAAATACATTACTTGTTTCTGTTAAAGCCGAAGGCAAAACAGTTATTGAAAATGCTGCTAAAGAACCAGAAATAGTTAGTGTAGCAACTTTTTTAAATAATATGGGCGCTAATATTCAAGGTGCTGGTACAAGTAGAATTACTATATATGGGGTTACTAAATTACATGGATGTTATACAGAAGTAATACCTGATCGTATTGAAGCTGGAACTTATTTAATAGCCGGAGCTTTAATAGGAAAAGACTTAACAATAAAAAATATTATTCCTCAACATATTGAATCTTTAATGACAAAACTAATTGAAATGGGATTTGATTTACAAATAACCAAAGATTCAGTTACTATTTCACATATTGATAATATTCGTCCAGCCAACATTAAAACATTGGGATATCCAGGTTTTCCAACGGATTTACAACAACCAATAACCACTTTACTATGTATGGCTAATGGTGAATCAGTACTAGAAGAAACAATCTACGAAAATAGGTTTAATAACGTTATTTATTTAGAACAAATGGGAGCTAATATTGAGTTCTAATATTGAGTTAGATGAACAAAAATTATATATTAATGGGCCAACTAAATTTAAAGGCAAAACAGTTGTCGCAACAGATTTAAGAGCTGGTGCTTGTATGATTTTAGCTGGTTTAATAGCTGATGGAGAAACAGTAATTGAATCAGTAGAACATGTCTTAAGAGGATACGAAAATATAATTGAAAAATTATCTAATGTTGGTGCTAAAATAACATTAGAAGAAATATAATTAAAGTAGATTAAATCTACTTTTTTTATGAGGTGTTTTATGAAAAAAATTTTAGCTATTGGTTTAATTTTTTTAATTGTCTTTTTAATTTATAACTTTAATAAAGATAAAGAAATATACTATTTTAATATAATGGATAAAGAAAATAATTATCCTAACTTAATAAAAAAAGAAATTCCTAAATTGGAGAAATATATAAACTACCAAAAAACAGATTTAAGGGTAACTGATTTAATAAGGGACATTAATGATAATATTGTAATTAATAACAAAAATATTCAAAATATTTTAATTAAAGCTGATTTAATAACACTTTCTATTGGTAATAATGAAATAGAATATAAAATTAAAAACACTAAAGTAACTGACTTATATAATTATGTTGATGAAGTAGCATCTGATATAGAGGAATTACTTAAATTAATAAGAATTTATTCAAAGGAAAAAATTTATTTAATTGGTATTAATATAGATAATGAGTACTATAAAGAACTAATTGATTATTTAAATATAAAATTAGAAGATATTTGTGATTCATATAATGTAGAATTTATTAAAAATGATGTAAATATTGTAAAAAAAGTTCTAAAAACCTATTGTAAATGTTAATAAATATGTTATAATATTTATGCACAAATTTCTATGACATGAATTTGTCATGGCGGAAGGAGATAGTAATATGAAAAAAGATATTCATCCAAATTATGTTGATACAAAAGTAACATGTGCTTGCGGTAATACTTTTACTGTTAAATCTAACAAAGAAGAATTACACTTAGAAACTTGTAACAAATGTCATCCATTTTATACAGGTGTACAAGGAGCTGTAGCTAAAACAGGACGTGTTGAAAAGTTCAACCAAAAATATGGATTTAATAAAAAATAGTCGTTTAAGACTATTTTTTTATTCATCTTTTTTTCTAAAACTACCAAATAAATCGGCATATTGTTTTATTTCTAGTACTTCGCCAACACCCGGTATATCACGGGCAGCATCATAAACTTTTTGATGGGCAGCTGCTTTAGTAGTTGGTATTTCATTACCTACTGCTTTTCTTATAACAGATTTTGCTGTGTCAGTTACTATATCGTCTTTTGTAGCCGCATTACTAATATTATCAGTAGCTAGTTTAGTAAATAAATCAATATATTCTTGATTTAAAGGACTATTAGCAAGTTTAGTTTCAAAGTCACTACTATCCTTTGACTCTTTACCTAACGCTTCGATTCTGGCAAATAAATCATCAACTTCTTTTTTTTGTTGATCATTTAATTCATAGGTGTTTATAATTGCATTTTTTCTGCCATCAATACTCATTTTAATTGCATCATCCATAAAAATTCTCCTTTACGCATGTTTTAATTTTTTCATTATTTTTTTAATTGCTAATTTCAATTTATGATAGAAGAATTGGAATTCCTCTGTTTTATAGAATATAAGAATAATTATAATGTGATATATAATGATTGTTATTAGCGCTATAACAATCCAAGATATAATACTATTAACTGTAATATAATCAGTTATTAATTTTATTAAAGCACTTGATGCAGTAAAGATTAATAAATAGAATATATATTTAAAATAGTAATCTCTTGGACTTTCTTTAAATCCATGTTTATAAACAATATATGGATCTAACCAAGCAGTTGTTAACATTCTACTAATTACGGTACCAGCTACAACTCCTGCTATTCCGAAAGGACCTACTAAGATAACTGAAATAACAATATTTAGAACAACCATAACAATAGGTCTAAATTTAGCAATATAGAATAGTCCATAAGCAGTTCTAAATGAATTAGTAACTGATCCCATACCAGCTGTATAAAAATTAAGAGCAAGTAAAGCTGAAACAATCGCACTTAGTAAATATTCATGACCAATCCATAAATAAATAAATGGATTTAGTAAAATAAATAAACATACCGCACATAATGAATAAATATAGAAATTAAAGAAATTTAGTTTCTCATAAACCATTTTACTTTTTTCATTATTAGTAGCGATTAAATTACCAATACTAGAAGTTATTGCATTGAAAATTTGTGATACAACATTATTAATTGAATTAATTATTAGTAAATAATTTGAATATAAACCAACCGTGATTAAACCAATGTATTTTGAAATAATAATATTATCAGTTCCATTTGCGATAACATTACCAATTTTATAAATAAATAATGATTTAATATTACGATTAATTTCTTTTAAATCTTTTTTATTTAAATCTTTAACATCTTTATCTTTAAGATAAGGATATAATTTATTTGCTTTAATTGAATACCAAACATTTTGGATAACAACAAATAAAATACTACAAGCTAAATATAAAACAAAGTTTTTTGTAAGTAATAAGACTATTACTCTAACAACATTAAGGGAAATATTACAAATAAGCGTAATTCTTGAAACTATATATCCTTTTTGATCAGAATCAATTAAGAATCTTTTATAAACAAATAAATAACTTAAAGCTGAATGCGTAACAAACATCATATATATTAAATATATATGTGGTATATCATCAGGCATATTTTTAATAATATGTGGTAAAAATGGTGTGATTGAAAGACCAATTCCTAAAACAACTAAGCCAATAATATTATATACTTTAGCATAATATTTCATTAAAGATTTAATTTTTTCGGTATCTTTATTAGCTAAAGGTTTATATAAACTATATGGGATAGCTATACCAATACCTAAATCAGCTAAAGAAAGTAGCGTAATAATATTTGAAAATAATCCATTAATTCCTAAATAAGTACTACCTAAAATTGAAATAAAAATAGTCTTAACGACAAAATCCATTAAAACGGTAATAACTTGAGTAGTTATTGAGGCTGTTGAATTAATAATTGAATTTTTAGTACGTGATTTAGCCATAGTATCACCTTTCCATTAAATATTATACATTATTTTTGTATAAAAATAAATGACTTAACAAAAAATATATAGTATAATAAATAAGGTGATATAATGTTAGATTATTTAAGCATAGAGGAATTTAATGAGTTTGCCCGTAAACATGATCAAAGTACTTTTTTTCAAAGTTCAATGTGGGGAGAATTAAAGAAAAATAATGGTTGGATTCCTTATATTGTTGGTATTAAAGAAGGATATGATATAAAAGGAGCGACTTTACTTTTAGCTAAAAAAATACCGGTTTTTCATAAATATATATTTTATGCTCCAAGAGGATTTCTAGTTAATTATAAGAGCGATACTTTTTTGGAAGATTTTAGTAAACAAGTTATTAAATTTGTTAAAAAGAAACATGGTATATTTTTAAAAATTAATCCATATGTTCCTTATCAAGAAAGAGATATTGATGGTAATATAGTAGAAAATGGATTTAAAAATGATGAAATTATTCAAAAACTTAAAAAGATAGGTTTTAAACATAATGGTTTTACAATTAATTATGGTCTTGATATTGAACCAAGATGGCTGTCTGTTTTAGACTTAAAAAATAAAACCGAAGAAGAAATCCTTGCTAATATGCGTGGCACAACAAGATGGAGTATTAATAATTCTTATAAGCATGGCTTAAAATTAGTTGAATGTGATGAAACTAGGATAAAAGATTTTAAAAAATTAATGGAACATACTAGTGAAAGAAGAGGTTTTATTGATCGACCACTAAGTTATTATGAAGAAATGTATAGGTCCTTCGGTAAAGATATTAAAATATTATTAGTAGAATTAAACTTAGAAGAAAATTTAAAAAGTTTAAAAGAAAAATATAATAAAGCACAAGCTAACTTAGATAAAGAATTAAATAAAGAACATAAAAAAGAAAATGTTATTAATGAATATAAAAGCCAAGTAGAAGCAAATTTGAAGAAAATAAAAGAAAATGAAGAACTAATAAAAGAACACGGAACTAATATAGTTGTTGCTGGTGGTTTGTTTATGTTATTTGGTAAACAAGTAATTTCTTTATTTGGTGCTTCATATAAAGAATTTATGAAATATGATGGACAATATTTTTTAAACTACGAAATGATTAAGTATGCAATTAATAATAATTATGAATGCTTTAATTTTTTTGGTATAACTGGTGAATTTAATGAAGATAGCGATATGTATGGATTATTTAATTTTAAACGAGGATTTGGCGCTAAAGTAGTTGAGTTAATTGGTGAATTTAACATTGTAACGGATAAATTATTTTACCCAATTTATAAATTAATGTATTATATATATAGAAAAACAAAGAGGTGATAAAATGATTTTAATAGGAAATGATCATGCTGGTTATGAAGTAAAAAAAGAAATAATTAAATATTTAGAGGAAAAAGGATTAGAAGTAAAAGACTATGGATGTGATAGTTCTGATTCGGTAGATTTCCCTGATTATGCTTTTAAGGTATGTAAAGATATAAAAGAAAATGATAAAGGTATTTTAATTTGTACAACTGGTATAGGTATGTCTATTGCGGCTAATAAAGTAAAAGGTATTAGATGCGCGAAAGTTGATAATGTCTCAGAAGCTCGTTTAACTCGTCTTCATAATAATAGTAATGTATTAGCAATATCAGCTTTAAAAGATATTGATGAAATAAAAAAGATAGTTACTACTTTTTTAGAAACTCAATTTTCTAATGAAGAAAGACACATAAGAAGAATAGGAAAAATAGATGAGTATTAAACTTATTTTATATATTATAACTGTTCCTTTATCATTAATTGGATTAGATTCTTTATTAGTAGAAAATAAATTTAAAAAAAATCATGTTTTTCAAGCAAAAATTTTGATTTTTCTTTTAACTTTAGCTTTATCTTATTTAGTAGTTAACTTCTTATATGATATTTATTTAAATAGTAATTTTATTTAAAGAGTATTTAACTCTTTTTTTTGACAATTTTTTATATAATTATTTTTTATAATAGTTAAGGTGATAATATGAAAAAGGGAATTTTTATAATTTTTTTAATTATTCTATTACCATATATTATATTAAATATTTTTTATTATGAAAAAGATAATGATATATTAGTTAAAGTAAAAACTAACGATAAAATTTTATCTATTCCTTTAGAAGAATATATTGTTCATGTGGTTGCTGGAGAAATACCTGTTAGTTTTAATGATGAAGCATTAAAAGCTGGCGCTATTGTATCTCGCAGTTATGCAATCTACAAAATTAAAAAAAATAATAGTTATGATGTAACTGATAATACTTTAACGCAAATTTATTTAACTGATGAAGAGTTAAAAGAAAAATGGAAAAATGATTATTTAAAAAATTTACAAAAAATAAAAGATGTTGTTTATAAGACAAAAGGTCAAGTTTTAGTTTATGATGGCAATGTAATAGAAGCTTTATTTTTTTCTACATCACCAGGTTATACAGAGAATTCAAACGAAGTATTTAAAGAAGAAAGACCATATTTAAAAAGTGTTCCTTCTTCATGGGATCAAGCATCACCGGTATTTAGGGAAGTAAATTATTTTGATAAACAAGATTTTTGTGACAAATTAAGTATCAAATGTTCTAATTTAAATATTGAAATAACTGAAACAACTTCTACTGGTAGAAGCAAAAAAATAAAAGTAAATAATAAAATATTTGCTAGTGATGATTTTATAAAGAAGTTAAATTTAAAATCAACATTTTTAACTATTGAAGTAACCAGTGATAGTGTTATTATTGAAACAAAAGGATATGGCCATGGAGTAGGAATGAGCCAATATGGTGCTAATGAATTAGCTTTAAAAGGATATAGATATGATGAAATTTTAAAATATTATTATCAAGGAGTACAAATTAAAAAAATTTAGTATAAATTATTTATTTTTGCTCACACTTATATTAGAGGTGAGAAAATGAAAAGAAAGCTTAGACAATCAACTATTTACTTATTATATGGCGTTGGGTTTGTATTACTTGTATGTGTTTCTTTTATGATTGAAGGATTATTAAGCAAGAAAACATTAAAAGAAGATGTTACCTACGTATCAGATACAATGATTGATAAGACTGTTCCGGTTATTTCGACTGATTATAAAATAAGTAGGCCATATAATGATAGTGAGATCAAAGTATTATTAAGTTATTATGATTATCAAGGCGAAGAAGAAGCACAGAAAAATTCAATTATTGTGTATGATAATACTTATATGCAAAATAGTGGTGTAACATATGGAGGCAAGGACAATTTTGATGTTGTGTCTATCTTAGATGGTAAAGTTATTACCATTAAAGAAGATGAATTACTAGGAAATGTCGTTGAAATAAGTCATGACAATAATATTATCAGTATTTATCAAGGTCTAGGTGAAGTTAATGTTAAAGTTGATGATACTATTAAACAAGGAGAGATCATTGGTAAAAGTGGTGTAAGTAAGATAAATAAAGACTTAGGATCAAGTTTATCTTTTGAACTTATTGTTAAAGGCAATTTAGTAAACCCTGAAGATTATTATGATAAAAAAATTGATGAAATATAATTTTCATCTTTTTTTTGCAGGAATTTTGATTAATGCATCGTAAGATTATAATAGGAGATGATTTAATGAACTATTATAGCGATATAAAAGAATTACTAATTAATAATGAATTAACGAAAAAAATAAAAGATTATTCTAAAAATAAAAGTGATTTAACTACTTATTATAATGTAGGAAAAATACTTTCTGAAGCTGGTAAATATTATGGCGAAGGAATAATAAAAGAGTATTCTAAAAAATTAACTAGTGAATTAGGTAAAAAATATAGTGTAAGATTACTATATAAAGTACGCAAATTCTATAATTTTTTGACTAAAGAAAAATTGCCGACAGTGTCGGCAAAATTATCATGGAGCCATTTTGATGAATTATTAAGTATTAAAGATGCAAATAAGCTAAACTATTATATAAAAATATCAGAAGAACAAAACCTATCTGTAAGAGAATTAAGAAAAAGGATTAAGTCAAATGAATATGAAAGATTACCTAGTAAAACAAAAGAAAAATTAATTAAGCAAGAAGAACCTAGTATAACTGACTCAATTAAAAATCCAATTCTAATTAAAAATAATTATAACTATCAAAATATATCAGAAAAAATGTTACAGAAATTAATTTTAGAAGATATTGAACCATTTATGAAAGAATTAGGTGATGGTTACACTTATGTTGGTAATGAATACAAAATAAAAATTGGTGATAAATATAACTATATTGATTTGTTATTATTTAATTATGAATATAACTGTTTTGTAGTTATAGAATTAAAGTAACCGAATATAAAGCTGAATATTTAGGACAAATTTTAAAATATGTTAATTATGTAGATGAGAATATAAAAAAACCATTTCATGATAAAACAATTGGGATAATTATTTGTAAAGAAAATAATCAATTTGTATTAAAGTATTCAACTGATTCAAGAATCTTTAATACAACTTATGAATTAGTTTAATTGCTATTTAATATAATTTAATGGTGATTAGATTGAAAAAAGTTGAAAGAATTAAAGAAGAAGCTAATTATATTTTAGAAACGGGACATACTATAAGAGAGATTGCTAAAAAATTTAATGTTTCAAAAAGTACCGTTCATAAAGATTTAAGTGAAAGATTATTAAAAATAGATAAAGCAAAATTTTTAAAAGTAAAAGAAATATTAAATTATCATATGAGTATAAAACATATTAGAGGTGGCGAATCGACAAGAAAAAAATATTTGAAAGGAAGTTAGATATGTTTACACATGATATAGGTATTGATTTAGGAACAGCTAATGTTTTAATTTATGTAAAAGGACAAGGTATTGTTTTAAATGAACCGTCGGTAGTGGCAATAGATTCAGATACTAAAAGAGTACTAGCTGTTGGTGAAGAAGCAAGAAATATGTTGGGTAGAACACCTGGTAAAGTACAAGCTATTAGACCATTAAAGGATGGCGTTATTGCTGATTTTGATATAACAGAAATTATGTTAGATAATTTCATAAAAAAAATAAAAGCTAAAGGTTTTTTAGCTAAGCCTCGTATTTTAATATGTTGTCCTTCTAATATAACTGGAGTAGAAAAAAATGCGATAAAGGAAGCTGCTGAAAGAACTGGAGCTAAAAGAGTCTTTGTTGAGGAAGAACCTAAAGTAGCAGCTGTAGGAGCTGGTATGGATATATCGTTACCTAGAGCTAATATGGTAATTGATATTGGTGGTGGTACAACTGATATTGCTATTTTATCACTAGGTGGTATTGTAACAAGTTCTTCAATTAAAATAGCTGGTAATACTTTTGATTCTGATATAATGAAATATATAAAAGATAAATACAAATTATTAATTGGCGATAGAACAGCAGAGGAAATAAAATTAAGAATTGGTTGTGTGTTTAAACCTAAAAGTAATGAAGCAATGCCAGTTAGAGGAAGAGATTTAGTTACTGGTTTGCCAAAAACAATAAATATTACTAGTGAGGAAATATGTGAAGCTTTAAAAGGATCAGCAATGATGATCGTTCATACGGTTAAAAATGTTTTAGAACAAACTCCTCCTGAATTATCCGCTGATATTGTTGACAATGGAATTGTTTTAACTGGTGGTGGTTCTTTAATAAAAGGATTGGACAAGCTTTTAAATAGTGAACTTAAAGTTCCTATTAGAATAGCTGATAGTCCTTTAACATGTGTAGTAGAAGGAACAGGAATATTATTAGAGAATATAAATCTCATTGATAAATAGATTGTAAAATCTATTTTTTTATAGTAAAATATTGTATAGAATAATAGGGTGATAGTATGAATAAAAAAGGTTTTGCCGTATCAGGCATTCTATATACGATTTTATTAATCTTTTTAGCTCTTATATATATGTTATTAATGAATTTTAAAAATAAGAAAAATTTATTAGATCAATTAAAAAGTGAAGTAATAAATGGTGATAAATGTCAATCAGGAATTGTTTATACTTTTGATTATACAGGAGATGTGCAAGAATTTGTTGCTCCTTGTGATGGAGAATATAAGCTAGAAGTATGGGGCGCTCAAGGAGGCCGTGGATATTATAGTGATACCTGTTATATTGATGATGCTGGATATGGTGGATATTCTGTAGGCACAGTTAATTTAGATGTAGACGAAAAAATATATGTAGTAGTTGGTCAAAAACCAGATTCATTAACTGGCGGCTATAATGGTGGTGGTAATGGATATAGTACTGATAATGGTTCTGAATTAGAAAGATCATCAGGTGGTGGCGGAGCTACTCATATCGCAATGGACTCAGGAGTTTTATCAAGTTTATCATCACATGCTACTGATGGAAGAATATTAATTGTAGCTGGCGGCGGCGGTGGAAGTGGAACATATCGTAGACCAAATGGCACTTGTGGTTATTTTGGCGCCGGAGGTTTTGGAGGTGGAATTGCCGGAGCAACAGGAACAAGGTTAGATGATTCAACTACTTCTTATGCAGGATCTGGTGGTACACAATCCATATATGGATATTGTATTTCAGCTTCATCGTATGGTCATGGTTCATTTGGTCAAGGTGGTAACTATTATCATACTTGCTGTGGTGGATCTGGCGGCGGTGGCGGCTACTACGGCGGCGGTGGCTCTAATAGACCAGAATGGGGAGCCGGCGGTGGATCAGGATACATCGCTTCTTCTAATTTAAGTAATAAATCAATGTATTGTTATGGATGTAGTGAATCAAATGATCCAGAAACTTATACAATATCTACTACTGGTTCAAGTTCAGAAAGAGATACTACTAATTGTTCTAGTGGTTATAGTAGTAATCCAGTAAGTAAGTGTGCAAAAGCTGGTAATGGTTATGCTAAAATAACTTACTTAGGAGTACCAGGACCAACTAAAGTAGCTGCTCAAACTGGTGAAACACATAAAGGAATAGTATATTTAGATCCAACAGATTTAAATAAAACATGTAATATTGGTAATTCAATAAGTACTCCAGGCACAAAAACAGGATGTATGAAATGGTATATCTTTAATGATAGTGGAGATAACTATACAATGATATTAGACCATAATACAACAGCAACAGTAGAATATGAAACATCAAGAACATATAAAGAATATTCCCAAACATCAATAAAAACACAAGTAGATACAGATGCAACAGGATGGGATAGTGGATTAAATCCAAGACTAATAACAGCAAACGAAATTGCAACAATCACAAACACATCAACATTTGCTGGAGATAGTAGTACATGGTTCTATTTTGATGGGACAGGAACAAATAAACACACACGAGTATCATCAGTACAAGGAGCAAGCCCATATGCATGGTTATTTGATTATACAAAAGGATGCACAGGTTATGGATGTGATATAAATGATTCAAGCACATCTGGATACTGGACAAGTTCACCTGTTACTAACTATTCATATCGTGCTTGGACGGTGTATAAAGATGGTACCTTGATTAATAGTGACGTATATGAACCAAACACCTTTGGTATTCGTCCAGTTATAACAGTATCTAAATCATTAATTAGATAAATAAAAAGTTTCTTTATAGAAACTTTTTTCTTTTATAAAAAAATGGTATAATAATAATGGTGATTGAGATGACATTTGATCAAGACTTATTATCAAGAATAGTATTAATGGTTATGGTACCATTTGTCTTTGTGGTATTAGTAATGCCATATATTAAAAGACTAGCTAATAAAATAGGGGCAGTAGATATGCCTAGGTCTAGGCATATTCATACAAAACCAACTCCTAAATTAGGAGGTTTAGCTATTTTTTTAGGATTCTTACTTGGATATATGATATTTGGTACTCATAGTAGTATGATGAATGCTGTATTGATTGGAAGTTTTCTAATTGTTCTAATTGGCGTTATCGATGATATGGTTGAATTAGGAGCAAAACATAAATTCTTAGGTCAATTAGCAGCCGCTTTAGTAATAGTTTGTTATGGTAATATTTTAATTGAAGATGTAAGTGCTTTTGGAATATATATTAACTTTAGTTGGTTATCATATCCTTTAACAGTATTCTTTATATTAGGTTGTATAAACTGTATAAATTTAATAGATGGTATTGATGGATTATCAGGTGGTATTAGCTCAATATATTTTTTAACTATTGGAATAATTGCTACTATGCAAGGAAAAACTGGACTAGATTTTATTATGGCATTTATAATGCTAGGTTCTACTTTAGGATTCTTAGTATATAACTTCCATCCGGCTACTATATTTGCCGGTGACTCTGGATCTATGTTTATGGGATTCATAATTTCTATTATTGCTTTACTAGGATTTAAAAATGTAACAATGACCTCTTTAATTATCCCATTACTTGTTCTAGCAATCCCAATATTAGATACTTTATTTGCTATATTAAGGAGAACATTAAAACATGAAAAAATATCGCAAGCTGATAGATTTCATATACATCATCAATTTTTAAATCGTAACTTCTCACAAAGTGCAACAGTATTAATAATTTTAGGAGTTGATTTATTATTTTCTGCGGCTTCTATAATCTACGTATTAGGAGATAATAAATTAGGATATATTGTATATGGAATACTACTTGTAATTGTTTTAACATTTGTTTTAACAACTAATGTTATATTTGATCGAAAAGCATTAAAAAAACTATTTAAAAAATAAGGAACTTTTAAAAAGTTCTTTTTTTTATCTTTTTTTGCAGGATTTTTAAAATTTTCATCGAATAATTATTATAGGAGGTGCTTGTATGAACAAAATTAAGAAAGGAGAAAAATTAATGCAAATGAATGCAATAAAAGATAATGAACAAGTAATAAGTGGTATGTATAATGAAATAGCTAACATTATTACCACAAATAAAACTAAAGCTATTTATCAAATAAATAATATATTAGTCAAAAATAATTTTATGATTGGTAAAGTTATCGTGGAAAATGAGCAAAACGGAAATATTCGTGCTGAATATGGTAAAGAAATTTTGAATAAATTATCTAAAAAATTAACTAATAATTTTGGTACTGGATATAGTCGAAGTAATTTGCAAAATATGCGATTATTTTATAATAAATATAAGAATTGCCAGACACTGTCTAGCAATTTAAGTTGGAGTCATTATTGCTATTTAATATATATTGAAGATGATGATGAAAGAAAATTTTATGAAAATGAGTGCATAAATTCTAAATGGTCTGTTAGAGAATTAAAAAGACAAATAGATTCATTACTATTTCAAAGATTATTATTATCAGATAGGAAATTAAATAAGCAAAAAGTTCTTGAACTATCTAAAAAGGGCCAAACTATAGCTAAACCAATGGATATACTAAAAGATCCTTATGTGTTTGAATTTTTAGGAATAAAAGAAAACAAACCATTACTTGAAAGTGATTTAGAACAAAAATTAGTAAATCATTTATCTGCTTTTTTAATGGAACTTGGTAAAGGCTTTATGTATGTTGGTAATCAAGTTAGAATTACATTAGATAATAATATACATTATTATGTAGACCTTGTTTTTTACAATAAAATATTAAGATCATATGTTTTAATAGACTTAAAAATGGATGATATGAAACCAGAATATGCTGGTCAAATGAATATGTACATTAATTATTATAATAAAGAAGTAAAGGATGAATTTGATAATGAAACTATTGGTATTATTCTCTGCACTGGAAAAAAAGGTGTTACTATGGAATATGCATTAGGTGGATTATCAAATAATATATTTGCGTCTACATATACTTATTATATTCCTAACAAAGAAGAATTAATAAACGAAATTGAAAAAATTATGCATTAAATATGATGAATTAGAAATAAAAGACTTAATTTTTTATATAAAATTTTATAAAAAAGCATGGAATTTGACATTTGATATTGTAACATATTATAGGAGGTGCTTGTATGAATCAAGATAAAATGTATATCGTAAATAAAATATTTAATAATGAAACAATTAGGACTATTTGGGATAGGGAACAAGAAAAATACTTTATAAGTGTTGTCGATATAGTTAGTGTTATTTCAGAAAGTAATAATCCACAAACATATTGAAGAGTGCTTAAAAAGAGACTTAAAGATGAAGGAAATGAAACCGTTACAAATTGTAACGCTTTGAAACTTAAAGCTAAAGATGGAAAATATCGTTTAACTGATGTTGTAGATATTGAAGGAATGTTTAGAATTATCGAATCTATTCCTAGTAAGAATGCAGAACCAATTAAACAATGGTTAGCAAAATTAGGTAGTGAGAGAATAGATAAAATATTTGATCCATCAATATCTGTTCAAAGATCTATTGATTTATATAGAGCTAAGGGTTATAGTGAAGCATGGATTGCTAAAAGAATAAAAGTTATTCAAAATAGAAAAGAATTAAATGATTTATCAGAAGAAGCAACTAAAAGAATTTCTCAAAAACAAAAACCTAATGGTTTAAGCGAAAACATCGAAGTTGCTCATAAAGGTAGCAAAATAGCTAGTAATACAAGAAAGGATCTAGAAAATGAATTGCAAGAAAGCATAGTTAGTAATAATAATCGTCTAAACTATGAATATAAAAAATAAAGAACTTTATGTTCTTTTTCTTTACAATATAAGAGAAATTGTGCTATACTATCTAAGGCAAAAAAGGAAGTGTTTTTTTTATGAAAAATATTAAAAATATCGCTATTATCGCACACGTTGACCATGGTAAAACAACTTTAGTAGACGGATTATTAAAATCTTCCGGAACATTTAGAGAAAATGAAAATGTTGAAGTACGTGCGATGGATTCAAATGATATTGAAAGAGAAAGAGGAATTACCATCTTAGCTAAACCAACAGCAATTGATTATAAGGGATATACTATTAATATTTTAGATACTCCAGGTCATGCTGATTTTGGTGGTGAAGTAGAGAGAATCATGAATATGGTTGATGGTGTATTACTTGTTGTTGATGCTTACGAAGGAACAATGCCACAAACTAGATTTGTTCTTAAAAAAGCTTTAGAGGCAGGGGTAACACCAATAATTGTTGTTAATAAAATAGATAAAGATACAGCTCGTCCAAAAGAAGTAATCGATGAAGTAATGGATTTATTTATTGAATTAGGAGCTGATTTAGATCAATTAGACTTCCCAGTTGTTTATGCATCAGCAATTAATGGAACTTCTTCTTATGATTCTGATATAACAACCCAAAAAGAAACAATGGAACCAATTTTAGATACAATTATTAAACATATTCCTTCGCCTAAAACGGAAGTTGGCAGTTTACAATTTCAACCAGCTTTATTAGATTATAATGATTTTGTTGGAAGAATTGGTATTGGTGTTGTTAAAAGAGGAACAATTAAAACTGGTGAAATGGTTTCTTGTGTTAGATTAGATGGTTCAATTAAACAATTTAGAATTGCCAAAATATTTGGCTATAAAGGATTAAAAAGAATTGAAATAAATGAAGCAAGTGCGGGTGACGTTATTGCTATATCAGGTTTACCAGATATATCAGTAGGTGAAACAGTATGTGAAGTAGGAAAGGAAGAAGCTTTACCACTTTTACGTATTGATGAACCAACATTACAAATGACTTTTGGCGTTAATACATCACCATTTGTTGGTAAGGAAGGTAAAATAGTTACAGCTCGTAAAATAGAAGAAAGATTATTAAAAGAAACTGAACGAGATGTTTCATTAAAAGTTGAACCAAATGATAATGAATCATTTATTGTATCTGGTAGAGGAGAATTACACTTATCAATTTTAATTGAAAATATGCGTCGTGAAGGATTTGAACTTCAAGTATCAAAGCCAGTTGTTATTATAAAAGAAAAAGATGGTATTAAAATGGAACCATATGAAGATGTTCAAATTGATGTACCTGAAGAATATGTTGGTAATGTTATCGAAGCTTTAGGTATAAGAGAAGGAAATATGGAAAACATGGTAAATCATGAAAATCAAGTTAGATTAACTTATACAATTCCATCACGTGGTTTAATTGGATTTTCAACTGAATTTATGACTATGACTAAAGGTTATGGTATTATAAATCATTCTTTTAAAGAATATCGTAAATTAGCTAGTACTAATGTTGGTGAAAGAAAATTAGGTGTTTTAGTTTCGATGGAAAATGGACAATCTACAGCTTATGCTTTAGGTGGATTAGAGGACCGTGGTATCATGTTTATTGAACCAGGTGTTAATGTATATGAAGGTATGATTGTTGGTGAACATACACATGAAAATGATTTAGCTGTAAATCCAGTAAGAGGTAAAAATTTAACTAATACCAGAAGTGCAGGTAAAGATCATACTGTTGTTTTAAAAAGACCACGTCCTTTATCTTTAGAATATTGTCTAGATTATATTAATAGTGATGAATATGTTGAAGTAACACCTTTAAGTATTCGTATGCGTAAAAAAATATTAAATACTGCCGAACGTAAAAAAGCTGATAGCAAAATAAAAAACTCTTAAGAGTTTTTTTCTATTTTATTATCTAAGTAATAATTTCTTAATTCTTTAAATCTTTGATAATGAACTACTTCTCTTTGCCTTAAGAAAGAAAGAGGTCCTAAAACATCAACATCATCAGTTAAATCCATTAAGTGTTCGTAGGTAGCACGTGCTCTTTGTTCAGCTGCCATATCACTTTCTAAGTCGGCAATAAAGTCACCACTTGCTTCTATATAAGCAGCAGTAAATGGTACTCCTTCGGGACTTGCAGGGAACAAAGCTCCATCATGCATTGTAAATGTGCCAGCCAAGCCAGCTTTTTTTAGTTCATCAATAGTTGCATCTTTCATTAAACCTGATATCATAGCACCAATTATTTCTAAGTGGGCCATTTCTTCGGTAGCAATATCGGTAAGTAAAGCTCTACCTTTCGCATCAGGCATAGTAAATCTTTGGGTAAAATATCTTAAACAAGCTCCTAATTCAGAATCTGGCCCACCATATTGAGCAAGTAAACATTTAGCCATTACTAAATCTTTTTTATTTATATTAACTGGATATTCTAATTTTTTTTCGTATTTCCACATCTTAATTACCTCCCATCCATGGCCAAGGATTATTTATCCAAATAAATGGATATGTATCATTCGCATCACTATTAATTGTTAATGGTCCAAATTTATCTTCATAGATAGTTTTAATATTATTTATTTGAATTCTATATTGATTAAATAGTTCTAACATATCTCTGTCATCTGGATAAATATCAAGATATAAATTAAGATCAGTTAAGGCAAAACACAAAGCATCTAAAGTAGTTAACATTTTAGCTTGTTCATTTACTGGTTTTAAGCTAATTGGTTTAACTTTATAACCATTATATAATTCTGGAAATAAGTTACCTCTTATAAATCCTTCTAGTGGATCATATAATTCTTTAGGATTATTATTTTCCGTATATAATGGTTGATTATAATTATTGTTCATATAATTATAATAATCTAGGTTATTATACATAATTATTCCTCCCAAAATATTCTATGGGTATGTTATATATAAGTGTAGGCAGTTATAATAATTTTTTAAAAAGACTTGATTATTTTAATAATTATTGATAAAATATGTATTGTATCACATGGCGTGGTTGGTGAAGGGGTTAACACGGTGGATTGTGGTTCCATTATGCAAGGGTTCGAATCCCTTACCGCGCCCCATTTAAAAATAAACTCACTTAATAGTGAGTTTTTTTTATTAAAATTAATTTATTGCAAATAAATATTTAATTTTAATAAAAATTATTATATAATTATTATAGTTTTTAGTTAAGATATTAAGCAGTACCATCTTAACACATAGAGTTTGGTGGCATGCTTATGATTTTACAGGTTGTACAAATATTTAAATTTAAAAATTATATAGTAGTAAGTAGTTATTTAAAAATAACTACTTTTTTTATTAAAAATAGATCACCTCCATTATTCATTTTTTGTATAATGATTGGAGGTTGGATGTGATACATAGGTTATTTAATAATCCATATAAATTAATAATAATTAATGGGGATTATTACGTTATATTTAAGGATTCAAAAAATGTAGAAAATTACGTTAAAGTTGATAAAGTAATTTATAATGAGTTTAATAATTTTAAATTAGAAGAAATTTCACAAAGACATAAATATGAAAGACATATAGAACAATCTGAAATGATCGAGGAAACATTATATCGTCGTTTACGATATAAACCTAGATCAGTTGAAGAAATAGTTTTTAATAAAATAATGTGTGAGCAATTATATAAATTTATTGAGTGTTTGTCGGTTACTCAAAAGAAAAGATTAATAATGTATTATTTTTATGAAATGTCATTGCGAGAAATCGCTGAAATAGAACGATGTTCAGTTCACTCGGTCTATGCATCTATAATTAGCGCTAGACAAAAGTTGACACTTAATTTTAAAGAAGATGTGAAAACTATATAAAAAATTAAATTTAAATGGGGAAACAAATGAGATAACTATTTGTTTCTTTTTTTTGAAAAAAGAAAAAAAGTCTAGTGAATATCCAGTAAAGTTTAAATTACTATGTAGGTGTTAAATCAAGAAAGGGTGATAAGAATATGAATTTAACGAATCAAAGCGTAAGCGGTACAAATGAAATCAGCTTACAAGACTCTCTAAATGCGGCAGCATTAGGGATAAAAATTAAGATGGGTGCGACATCAGTAGCACCAAATGAAAATGATTTGGTTATCTATGTTGATAAACAATCATCTTCAAATCCTAGTAATGATAGAAAACAATATGTTTTCAATCTTACTGATATTTTAAGATATGCTAGTGGGGAGGGTGATGAAGTAGTTCAAAAAGTAGCATTAAAGAATAACAAGATAGTTCTAGAGGCATATGTTAATAGACTAATTGGAAGCGATAATTCAGTTTTATCTGAACCTGTAGTCGAAGAATTAGATACTATAGACATAACTTTATTTGAAGGAACTAATTACATTTATACTAATTATACAGATGCTGATATTATAATCGTATATCCAAAAGATGATGATTTAAACAGACTATTCGTTAATAGTGTAATTTATGCTAGACACACTGAAGCGTGTGATGATTTCTCACTAGACGACATTTACTTCAAAGACGCATTCACAAAAATCGGAGATGAATTAAATATTGAAGTAGATAATTTAACTGCAAAATGTATTACGTCTAAAAATAATACATTTAGCATTGACAACGCTGGAAACATAGTTGCTAATTCACTTACAATTAATGGTACACCAATTGGTGGTGGATTAACTAGTTCTGAAGTTGTTGATTTAATATATCCTGTTGGTAGTATTTATCTTTCAGTAAGTAGTACAAGCCCAGCAACATTATTTGGTGGAACATGGGATAGAATTAATGGATATTATTTATATGCTGGTGATGGTGGTAACACAGCAGGAAGTAATACATCAGGTGGACCAAGTACAAATACAACTGGTAGCACAGCATTAACCGTAGCACAAATGCCAAGCCATACACATACTCAAAACCCACATAGTCATGCACAAAATAACAATACTTGGATGAATGACCCAGCTCATTATGACACTAGACCAGCTGGTAGTTCAGGATTCTATGCAGGTGCAGCTTTAGTAACTTATTATACACAAAATGCGACAGCTACTAATAATAACACTGGTGGTGGACAAGGTCATACACATACTTTAAACTCACATACACACAGTGTAACTCCACTTAGATATGAAGTATATACTTGGAAAAGAACTGCGTAATGTTCTTTTTCGCGAAATATTATATGAAATGTATAGATAACTATATTAACACAAAAGTTGAGTTAGACAGTTTGCAAGAAAGATTAAAACTATTAACTCAATATGAAAGAGGCATCTTAGCTGAAATAGAACTGATTAAAAAAACTATAAGCCAATACAACAAAGTCATTAAAAAAATAGAAGAAGATATATGTAATTTAAGTGGTATTGAAAACAAATTATATAAAGAAATTGTTATTAATGGGACAAGTGTTTCTAAAGCAATTGAAAAAGTTTCTGAAGAAGAAAATAAAGATGTATCTACATTATGGAAGAATTACTATCCAAATGTAAAAAAAGAAATTGAAAAGTTATCTAAATATAAAAATTAAGGAGGTAAATATGAAAGAAATAGAAATAGTCGATAAAAGAGGACCTAAAGAAAAACATTTTCTCCAAGAAAATGGTGAATTCAGAGCAGAAATGTATGATGAAAATATTCATTATTTTAATAATGGCAAGTTTGAAGAAATTGATAACACATTGATTTTAGAAGATGATCATTATGTAAATAAAGCTAATGAAAATAAAGTGTTATTCACTGCAGTTCCTAAACCTGAGTTAATGAGAATAGAAAAAGATAATCATTTTATATCATTCTCTTTAAAAGACTATAATCAATTTGATATAGTACAAGAAGAGTCTATGTCAAAACTTATTGGTAAAATAAAATATATTAATGTTTTAAAAAATGTTGATATATGTTATGATCTAGTTTCATCTAGAGTAAAAGAAAGCATTTATATAAAAGATAGAGATTCTGATATTGATAAATTAGTGTTTAAGATTGACACTGATTTAGATTTAAAATTAGAAAATGATAGTATAATCGCTATGAATAATGATGAATGTGTATTTAAGTTTGAAGTGCCATTTATGATGGATTCAAGTGGTGAACTTAATATCAATGTAGAATATGAATTAAATAAAATAGATAATAGTTATGAGTTAAAAACAATTCTTGATAAAGAGTGGTTAAACTCAGGTATTAAATATCCTGTTATTATTGATCCAACAATTACGAATAATGCTCAAAATGGTAATGTGTATGACACATACATATATCCTGGTGATACAAATGATGACAGAAATAGCAGAGATTTCTTAAAAGTTGGTGTAGAAAGAATAAGTGGTAGTGATAGAATAAATAGATCATTATTAAAATTTGATTTACCCACATTAGGAACAGGAAGTCAAGTTATTTCAGCAAAATTAAATTTACGAAATTATCCAGATTATACATTTTCATATTCATCTGATATTGTCAATATATATAGAATTACAACATCGTGGGATGAAACAACAGCAACATGGAATTCAATGAATGATAAATTTGATTCAAGAGTAGAAGGAACATTTATATGTCGCAGAATTCATTATGAAGATGGTAATGGTAACATAATATTAAGTTTATCAGGTGCTGATATAACTCCTTTAGTTCAAAAATGGTATACAGAAACTCCAAACTATGGTATGATGTTAAAATTAAGTAATGAAGTATACAAAACAGATATTATTCCTATGTTTTTTTCAAAAAACAATTCAGTTACAGGTACTAACCCAAAACCATATTTGATAATAACATATAGGAATCAAAATGGATTAGAACAGTATATGAGTTACCAAAGACAAGAAATGAGTTTAGGTGAAATATGCCACAATCTTTATAATGGTAATTTAACAACTATAATGAATATAGGTCAAACAATTGGAGGTAATTTACCGGCAAATTTAAAATTGGTATATAATACTAATGATGTTGTATTAGGGAATGATATTGGTTATGGTATAGGATATAGATTAAATTATCATCAAACAATACAATCACGATTAATTGAAAATACTAATTATTTGGAATATATTGACGAAGATGGGACAATACATTATTTTTTAAATCAAAGAGTTATGTATGATAATAATACAAATAACTACAATACTACTACTTATGAAAATACATTTTTTGATGAGGATGGATTGAATTTAGTAATAGAAAATAATGATAATTATTATATATTAAGAGATAAAAATAAAACTGAAAAAAAATTTCTTAAAATAAACGGTATTGGATATTTGACAGAAATTAAGGATATTAACAATAATATAATAACAATAAGCTATGATACAAATAATCGTATAAATAAAGTTACTGATGTTAATGAAAATGAAATTAACATTCAATATAGCGCAAATCAAATAACAATTATTAGTAGTGATGATACTTTCTATTTAACATATAATAATAGTAATAATTTAATAAGCGTTCAATCATCACTTGGTGTTGTAAGTATATCAAATAATAACAATAGTTTAATTACTGATATTGAAGATGTTACTGGAAAAAAATTAGAATATCAATATTATGGTAATTTACCATATAAAATAAAAAAAATAAGTGAATATGGTAGTAATCAAACACTTGGAAAATATTACGAAGTAACATATGGATTTAATGCAACGACAATTTTAGATTCGTATGGAAGATCTAATACAATAACATTTAATGATTATGGTAATCCTGTTTCTACTTCTACATTAAAGGAATATAACAATATTAATGATGGTTATGGCTTAAATATTGATTATGGTGTATCATATTTTGGTGAAAACACTTATAAAAACAAACTTTTAAAAAATAATATGCCTATAAGATATGTTAAAAATTTTTTAACAAATTCAAGCTTTGAAAGTACAGATTTAAATGATATTTTGTTTGTTCCAAATAATAATGTTTCATTAACAACAACTACTAATTATGCTAATACAGGTTTCCAAAGTTTAAGAATTACTTGCGCAAATCCAGTACAATCGACATATCAAGATGTTTCTGTAGAAAAAGGAAAATTCTATACTTTTAGTGGTTATTTTAAAACAGACAACAAACATTTAACAATTAGATTATCTTATATTGATGAAAATAATCAAGAAGTATCTTCGTCTAGTACTATTTCAACAGAAAGTGAATTTGAAAGAAATGATGTTACAATTTTTTATCCATCAAATGCAAATAGTAATCTGAAAATTATTCTTATAATGGAAGAAATTGGTTATTACTATTGTGACGATTTTCAATTAGAAATTGGTGAAGTAGCAAATAATTATAACATGATTGAAAATTCCGATTTTTCTAATGGATTAAGTCAATGGACACAATATTCAGGTCAAAATTTCCCGGTTAGTTCTGTTTTTGAAGCAACTACTGTCGATAATGTAAATTGCTTAAAAATTAATATGAATACTTCAAATACATCAAGTATTAGTCAACGACTAAATATATGTGGTAGAGAAGGAGATTTATTTAATATATCATTTTGGTATAAGCATACAGGACTATTAGGCGGTACAGGTTTAGGAAGTGGAACAAGATGCAATGTGTTCGTTAGTTTTATTCCGGTTCAACAACAACAAACAGATGGTGGATTTTTTGAAGTAGCACTTAATCCAAATGAAAACGAATGGCAATTCTATTCTTCGCAAATGATAGCTCCATGGGATTTTAATGCAGTAAATATTATTTTTAACCAAGAATTAAATGGTAATGAGTTTTATATAACAAATATAAATATGTTTAAAGATATTAGAAATAGCACATATGATTATGATGATGAAGGTAATATAATTAAAACCAAACACTTGGATAATAATACGACTGAATATAAATATAATGTTCAAAATCAATTAATTAGTTCAAAAAATCCAAAAGGCCAAAAATTTACATATGAATATGATAGTGATAATAAACTTTTAAAAGGTGTATCAGAAATAGGAATTTCTACTGAGTATGATTATGATGAGTTTGGTAATATTGTATCAACAAAAATGATTAATAGAGGACAATGTAAAGAAATAGTTGATGGAGTATATATTATAAGACAAAGTGGTACATATAATAATATTAATTGTATTAATAATCTAGTTAATATACAGGAAGATTTACATGCACATTGTAAGTGGATAATTGAAAAAGTAACTATAAATAATATTGATTATTTTAAAATAAAACATTCAATTATTGAAAAATATATTACAATAAGTAATAGTTCAATTATTATGTCAAACTATCAAAATGATAATTCACTTTTCGAATTTGATAGACATGATAATGGTAGTTTTGTGATAAAAAACAAGCAAACACAAAAGTTTTTAAAAGTATCAAATAATAATTTAATAATTGATGATTTAGTTAATAGTGATCCTGCATATGAATTTTATTTTGAAAGTATAACTAATAGCAAATTTATTGAAAAAAGTGCTGAGTATACAACTGATGGAAGATTTATATCAAAAACTATTGATTCAAATTTTAAAACTACTAAATATGAATATGATCAAGTGTCAGGGTTAATAAAATCAATTAATAACAATGATATTATAATAACTAATTATGAATATAATAATAAAAATCAAATATCATCAATTTCTTCAGGTGATAAAGTTATAAATTATATTTATAATAATAATAATCATATATCACAAATATCTCAAGATGATAGAATTTACAAATATGAATATGATGAATTTTTAAATGTTTCTAAAGTTAAAATTGGTAATAATATTACAATGATGACCAATACATATGAATCAAATAATGGTAATTTAATTACTTCTAAATATGGCAATAATCAAGAAATACGATTTGATTACGATGAATTTGGTAGAATTATTAAATTAACTACTATGGATAATATTTATAATTATAAATATGGTAGCAATGGTGATTTACTTAAAATAGTAACTAACGAAAATTCAATTAAGTATGTGTATGATTTGGCAAAGAGACTTTCAATGTTAAAAAATGGAAATTTTACAATTAAATATAGTTATGATGCAAATAACAATATTGTTTCAAAAACATATTTATTAAATAATGCATCACATACAATAGATAATACATTAAATGATGGCGATGGAATAAGTAATTGCTTGTTAGATAATTCTAGTTTAGATAATACATATGACGAATTAGGAAGAATTACTAAAAGTAAAATAAATAATTACTATGAAACCAAATATGATTATGTATCAAATGGTAAGCGAACTTCTATACTAATAATAATAATTTGATAAAGTATAAATATAATAAATTAGGTAACATTAGTTGTATATATAATGATAACACTTTAGAAAAAAAATATTATTACGATAAGTATAATGAATTAATTAGAGAAGATGATTATAGTTTGGGTATCACAATAAGATATAAGTATAATAAATATGGTAATATGACAAAAAAAACAGTATATGAACTAGATACATATAATCAATTAGAAAATTATAAATTTGAATATAATAATCATGATTGGACAGATCAATTAACAACTTTTAATGGTAATTCTATAGTATATGATAATATTGGTAATCCAACATCAATAAGTAATAATATATCACTTACATGGATAAATGGTAGACAGCTTGAAAGTTATATTGATAGTAATTTAAATTTATCAATCAACTATAAATATGACAAAGATGGCATAAGAATTAAGAAGACAATAAATAATGTTGATACTAGCTATTATATTGAGAATAACGATGT
This sequence comes from uncultured Bacilli bacterium, assembly GCA_905235045.1. Taxonomy (GTDB): domain Bacteria; phylum Bacillota_I; class Bacilli_A; order RF39; family UBA660; genus CAJOJO01. The sequence continues at coordinate 28,784 of CAJOJO010000009.1, read as the reverse complement.
TGTTTTTGAAACAAGAAATAATGACATTATTTATTATCTACGAAATAGTGCAAATGGATTGATTGGATTACAATATAATAATGATACATATTATTACGTAAAAAATGCACAAAATGATATTATACAAATAATTGATAGTAATAATAACATTGTTGCAAATTATGAATATGATTCATGGGGTACTATAATTTCTATTACGGATGGTACAGGTTTAGATGTTTCTAATAATAGTAATCATATAGCAAATATTAATCCATATAGATACAGAAGTTTTTATTATGATAAAGAAACTAAACTATATTATTTAAATAGTAGATATTATAATCCATTATGGGGTAGATTTATTAATGCTGATAATTATTTATCAACTGATACAGGGGTTTTAGGATATAATATGTACTTATATTGTAATAATAACCCTATAAATTATACTGATCCTGATGGACATGGATTATTTACACTTATAGTTGCAGCTGTTGTAATTGTAGGAGCAATTTCCCTTGTAAATACTGATTGTCAAAATTCAAAAGCTAAAAAAGCGATTGCAAAGACACAAAAGAAAAAAGTTCCAGATAAAACTAAAAAATTTAATGATACTTTGAAAAAAAATGCAGCTGATGTAATTGCTGAAACAAAATATAAACCTGCTGTAGTTAATTTAATTAATTTTGTTGAAGATGTTGGATCAGGAGGAAAATTTGACTTAAAGCGAACTCCTGAGTGGAACAAATCATTTTCGTATAATGGTATAGTTTTAGATCCCGAAGATGCAGGAAATATCAATTTTGGATATATAGGAAATGCAATAGGTTATGATCTAGATTTCTTAACGACAGGAGCTGGGTTATATCAATTAAAAGAGCACTGGAATAATCTTGAAACTTATGTAAATTGTTTTACCGCTTCAGTTTGTGATGATCCAAGAGATACATATTATATTACTTTAGGATATCATTTATATGACAATATGAAATAAGAGATTGTCCAGTATTAATTTAAAAAATCTACGTATTTATTTCACGTAGATTTTTATTGTTAATTATTACAAATTAAACTTTTGATAATATACTAATATAATCAAAAAGTTAGCAAATATTAAAAATTTAATAGAAAGATTTCACTTGAAAAAATTAGGTAATCATGCTATTATTAATATAATAAAGGTTAGTGATATTATGTTAAAAAATATAACAAATATGAAATTGATATGTTTTGAATTTTTACTATTCGTTTATTCTTTTGTATTGTTTTGGTTTTTCGATGAATTGTTTATTATTGTTTTGCTATTAGTTGGAACACCAATTTTTATAATTTTTTTTGGATATATACTATTATTATTTTTGTCATTCAAAAAACTTATTGAAGTTAAAACTATAAGCGATGTTTATCCAATAATTTTTTTAGCAACTTTTACTTTTTTATTTGTTGTTTTTAATCCTGCCACTATTAAATTAAATATTGAATTTAAAAATAAATATGATGACAGGGTAAATGCTATAAATTATATTAAACAACTCGATTTGGTAGAAGAAAACAATTATTTAAAATTGCCTACTCAATATAAAAATTTATCAATAAATGATGAAGTATATATACATTTGTTTAATAAAAAAGATATACTTATTGAGTTTAAAATCATAGGATCATTTCCGGATGAAGGAACAAGTATAATCTATTCATCAGTTGATAAGAAAAAGATTAATAATCTTGTTGATGGAGTTAATTCAATTAAAAAAATGAAGGAACATTGGTATATTGTGAAGTTTAATTGAAAGAATTTAGAAATATCTAAATTCTTTTTTTGTCTAGTGAATATCTAGTAGATACTGATATATCATTAACTTGTAAAAGGAGGAAATGATATGGAGGAATTTGTTCAAAAAATATTGGAAGTAAATAATCCTAAAACTTTATTTCTATTATGTGGTATATTTGTATTTTCAGATATTCTAACTGGCTATTTAAAAGCAATTAAAAATAAGAAAGTAAATTCATCTATTTCTAGGGATGGATTTATAAAAAAAATTTCATGGGTAGTGGCATTAATCTTGGGATTTGCTATCGATTATTTTGTTAAGGTAAATTTGTTTTTAATTGGTAGTGCGATTGTGTGCATAGCTACTGAAGGAGTTTCAGTGTATGAAAATCTTGGTGAGTTAGGAATTAAGCTACCATTCAAAAAGTATTTTGAAAAGATGAGTGGTGGTGAATAGTATGGAAAAAGGACAGCAAAGTATAAGAGGAGGAATACAAGATGTATTGTGTCCTTTTACTGATTGGTATTGCACACAGGGTGCTGACGATACACCATCACATATGGGAAGTGAAGCTAATGACATTATAGGAGAACGATCTGGTATAAGATATCCATATTATGCTCCAGTAGATGTTAGATGTGTAAATATAAATAGAACTTATGCCTTTGTTTGGTGGCAATCAATAGAAAAAGTTAGACTCGCTGATGGAAGCATTGATTATGTTACATTTTTATGTGGTCATGATAATGTTATTAATTGTTATGTAGGTCAATCTATAAAGCAAGGAGTAAAAATTGGTAATATGGGTAATGCAGGAAAAGCTACAGGTGTTCATTGTCACATTGAAGTTGGAAGAGGAAAACAGGATGACTGGTTCCCAAATGAAGACGGTGTTTATTGTATACCAAATCAAATGAAACTAGAAGATGCTTTTTTTATGGATAATACAAATATAATAAGAGGTGTAGCTGAGTGGAAATATTTAAAAGATGTAAAAGTTAAAAATCAGAAAGTATTAAACTTGAGTCCTGAAGCTGACTCATGGCGAGTATATCCTCTTGATAAAGCCCCAGTTGTTGGAAATGAATGTGGTGTTTTAGCTCCATCACAATTTGATGGATTATCATATACTATTTTAGATTATGCACGACCAAATATTGCAATTATAAAAACAAAAGACTTTGGAAAAGTTCAAATATATATAGGAAATGATGTTTTAGATATGTTTACGATTACTGATACAGCTATATATCAATTAGTAAATTAAATACAAAAAAATACAAAAATAAACAAAAATGAGTTAAATTAAGTCAAAATCCCGACTTAAAAACTTTTGTAATACTGATGAAAATATTATTAAGGCAAAAGTAGAGGCGTATAAAATTTTTAACAATAGTAGTATTGAATTATTACAAGATTCCAATTATTTAGATAGATCTCTAAAACTATAGATAGTTTATTGATAATAATCAACTTTTATTATATAATTTAATTAGTAAAAAGTTATATAAAGGAAGATTAAATTATGAAAAGTGAAGTTTTAATTAGTTATAATGATAAAATTTGTTTTCGCCAATGTAGTTTGGCTAATACTGTAAACAGTTTAACATATGGTAATTGTACAAATTTTTATGAAAAAGAAGAAAACTGGAAGCGACATTATTATTGTTGTCAAAATGGTATTCATTTACATTGTATAAAACATCAAGAACAAGAATTAAAATATGATAGGCCTAGAGGTTATTTACTTTGCCCTATATGTAATCAAGAAATTAATGTTGATGATATTGATGAGATATATAAAGATTGTCTTAAAATTTTAAACATACCAATGCTTAAAAGTGCTGAATTAATTCGAATTGATGATTGGTATGTTCCGGAAATAAAGAAAAAAACTAAACTTGATACAAATTATTGGTTAGAAACTGATGTTAAACATGATAAACAAAATAATACAGTAATTGTTTTGTATGTTGGCAAGAAGGATAGTTCTGAAAAAGTGCAATATTTTATTAAACCGGAAAAATGTCAATTATCCCATGATCATAAGGATTTAGATCCAGCAACAATTCTTTCGAAAATAGAGGTTACATTAAAAGATAGGGTTATTAGTGAAGTTTATGATGAAGAAAAATAGACTATTTAAAAATACAAAAAATATTGATGTAAATAGTGCTAAATGATATAATTAATATACTTATGTAATGCAATTTTGTGGTAGGTGATATATTTGTTTGAGATGCCTGTAAATATTGATAATGAAGAGGAAACACTTTTAAGTTTTATTCAAATATATAATCATATAAAAAGTGTGACTAAGAATAATATAATACTAGATTTTAAAAAAACTAAATTTGTGTGTGGGGAAATTATAGTTATAATTGGAGTATTATATGAAATTGCAAGAACTACAGACAACACTATCACAATGATTAATATCAGCGATAAAATAAAAGAAATATTATTATCCCATGATATTTTTGGAAATAATACAAGTATGTTTAGTAAAAATACGGCTATTCATTTTAAAAATTTTGAGAATGATTTGTTAAACAATGAAACGGATTGTTTTGATACATATGCAAAGGACGAATTATTAAAGAATTTATCATTAGGTATTGATGCAACGGATTATATTATTAAATATTTAAGTGAAGCATTTATAAATGCGAGAACACATGGAAAAACTAATCTTATATGTTGTTGCGGTCAAAAATATCCAAATATTCAACATGTGCGATTTTCTATATTTGATTGTGGCGCTACAATACCATGTGTGGTGGCACCATACATAAATAATCGTTTTCACGATAATGATGCTGAATATATATCATGGGCTGTTAAAATGGGTAATTCGACAAAACCAAATAGTTTTGGCGGATTAGGATTGCACGATATTGAAGAATTTATTAAAGCTTATTCAGGATCGCTAACAATTATTTCTCGAAATGGATATTATCGTAATATTAAGGGAACAATAAGAAAAAGAAATATGCCAAGTGCCTTATTTGGAACAATGATTATTATTGATATAGGTTATAATACAGAACTATTGCAATTAATAAATAAATTTAAAACTAATTCTAAAGCAGTAGCACTAGAATTATAATATAATAATAGGAGGAAATATGTTTAATAAAAAGAAGACAATAAAAATTAAAGATTTTTTGGAAAATGATTATGCTCATAATCCAGATATTGGTGAAGCAATTGGTAATTATATTTTAGAAAATAATAAAGAATTAAAGAATATAGAATTAGATTTTGATGATAATAACAATGAATTAGATGCAGCTATATCATTTTATATAATTTCTTCTGTGAATGCAAAAATTCAATATAATTATTGTTTATCAACAGAGCTTTGTGATAGTGAAGATAATATTTATAAAAAAGATAAAAAGATTGTATTTGAAAAAAATCGTATTGATGATAAATGGAATTCCATTTGGGATTGTGTAAAAAATATGTAATAGTATTTAGTAAATGTGGAACAAAATTATAAAAAAATATAAAAAAAGTTCCACATTTTTATTTTTTGTGTTATAATTATATTGAGGTGATAACTATGGAAACTCAAGCTAAAATATTAAGTTTGCTAAATATAAAACAAAATAAGCAAGTAGAATTAGAAAAACTAATATATGGTTCAATCGAAATAAGAAAAAAAAACAATAATAAATATATTTATACTCACGTAAGAATAAATGGTATTAAAAAATCTAAATATATTGGTGAATATAGTGATGAATTATATAATTTAATTTTAAATAATAATGTTAAAGCAAAAGAATTAAAAAAAGAAATTAAAAAAATAGAAAAGGAACTAAAAGAACTAAATTATATAGATCAAGAATTAACTTATGAAGTAAGTAATAATATTGATTTTGCTAAAAAAAATTTAGCTAATACTATTTATAAACAAGCAATATTAGAAGGTGTGGCAACAACTTTATCTGATACTGAAAATATTATTGAAGGTGGTAAGGTAAATAATATGTCATCAGATGACATATTAAAGATTGTAAATTTAAAACATGCTTGGGAATTTGTTTTAAATAAAAATGTTATTTTATCAAAAACAGATTATTCAATATTATGTATGATTAACAAATTAGTTGAAGAAGGCTTTTATTATAATGCTGGTATGTTAAGAAGTGTATCAGTAGATATCGGTGGGACAACATGGAAACCATCTTTACCAATTGAATCTGATATTAAAGATGATATAAATAATATTGTTAATAGTAGTAGTAATGATGTTGATAAAGCAATTGAATTATTATTATATGTTGTAAAAAAACAAATGTTTATTGATGGTAATAAAAGAACTTCAGTTATATTTGCTAATCATTACTTAATTTCAAAAGGTAAAGGGATGATTGTAATTCCTGCTGAAAAAGTAAATAAATACAAAAAATTACTAATTGATTACTATGAAACAGATAATGATAAAAAAATATTTGATTTTCTAAAAAAAGAATGTTATTTAGATATAAAATAAGGAGGCAGACTACGATTTTAGCTGCCTTTTTGCTATTTATATTTTCATCTACAGATAGAATAATTTCAAGAAAAGAAGGTTTAATATTACTACTAGTATTTATTCTATATTATGGATACGTTATAATGGTTGAATAAAATAAACTCACTTAATAGTGAGCTTTTATATTGACAAATAAAGAAAATAGTGTTATAGTATGGTCTATCAAATAAAGGGGGAGAGTATATGACAAAAAAACAGTTATTAGTACTTAAATTAATGTTATTACAATTAGAAAGTAAAACTAAAATGCAAAATAAGATGATAGATAACGAAAATATACAAATTGGTAGTTTAATTAAACCATTACCAATTAAAAATAAATAAATATATAGATAGAAAAATATAAAAATATGATATGATAATCTATCAAGTATCATTTTGCTATAATGTTTATAGGAATTAGTTGTTTATCAACTTTTACTTTAGGGTTTCAGATAACCTTTGTTATCGCCCCATATAAAAATAAACTCACTTAATAGTGAGTTCTTTTATTTATTATTCATTATATCCAAGAAATAAACCATTTTTTTTCTATCTTCTTCTGTTAATTCAGCAACTTGATTTTCTGATAAATCAACATTACCTGGTGTATGATTGTAATATAAGTTTTTAATTTGTAGTGATTTATTTGGATAAATTTCTTCTTCTGTAAATCCATCCATATATATTGAATCTAATGAGATATTAAAATCTAAATAAGTTTTAACATTATTAGCTTTTCTAACATTCCCTTTTAAAATATTAATATTAAAGATAGTTGGTTTTAATAAACGAATAATATCGCTTTTTAAAATATTATTATTTTCATCTAAATTAATATCTAAATCAATAAGTGTTTCTTTAATTAAGTCAATTTCTTTTTTATCCAAATTTTCAATAATGTATAATAATGAATTAACTTTTTCTCTTAATATATCTGTATAAGTTTTGAAATATTTTAATGTATATGGTTCATAATTATATTTATTAGATTTTACATTATCATCTAAAAATTTTTTAATTTCATCATCGGTAATAGTAATTTTTTCATTTTCAATGCTTTTTCTTATTTGTTCAGGTGATTTTTCAAAAACACTTTCTAAAATAATTGTTAATACACTTGTATCATAATACTTTTCTTCTAAATTTAACATAATATCCCTCCAATTAGAGCTTATTATATCATAAATTTATAAATTTTAATAGCATTCTTTTAAAATAATGATATAATTTTGTTAGGAGGAATAATATGGCAAAAAAGAAATTAAATAATGTTTCAAAAGGAGTAAACGAATTTAAAGAATTTATATCTCGCGGTAATGTTGTTGATATGGCTGTTGGTGTTATTATTGGTGGTGCTTTTGGAAAAATTGTTACAAGTTTAGTTAATGATATCTTAATGCCATTAATTGGTACTTTACTTGGTGGATTAAACTTTAATAGTTTAACAATTAATATTAATGATGCAACTATCGCATATGGTTCTTTTATTCAATCAGTTGTTGATTTCTTAATTATTGCTTTCTGTATCTTTATGATGATTAAATTATTTCAAAAATTTAAACGTAAAGAAGAACCAAGTAAACCAGTTAAAAGTGATGAAACATTATTATTAGAAGAAATAAGAGATATTCTAAAGAAAAAATAGAATATCTTTTTTTATTGACTAAAATTTAAAAGAGAGTATAATACATTAAAAAAAAGGAGAATTATATGATAGAATTAGTTGATGGACTTTGCGATAATCGTTATAATATAAACTATATAGATGTATACGAAAAAATATATCATATGATGGGCCATGAACCGGGTATTAAAGAAATTTACTATTCTAAACAAGATCGTTTATATGCATCTAATCCAATGTGTTTAATTTTATTAAATGGTAAACCAATTGGTTTTTTAAACTTAGTTCAAGAAGATATTAATAATATCAAATTTATTGACGGTGCTATTATCGATAAATATCGTAATAAAGGTTATGGAACCGAGGCAATTAAAATATTAAGACCAGATTTATTTAACTCATTTATTGTTGGAGAAATATTAAGAACTAATTTATCCGCTAATTGTATGGGCCAAAAATTAGCAACCCATATTTATGTTGGTGAAAAAAGTAATTACTATTTATTTCAACCAAAACGCTTGGATGAATTTATAAGTAGTAGTGAGTTTCAAGAATTAAAAGCACGAGAAAAAAGAAGAAAAATAATAACAAAAAGATTATATTAGTAATCTTTTTTTATTAGTTTTATTAGCACTCTTTATTGACAAGTGCTAAAAAAGTGCTATAATTATTTTTATAAGGAGGGATAAGTATGAATTTACAAGAAGAAAATGTTTTAGAAAAATATGGACGTAACATTACTGAAGAAGTGAAAAAAGGCAAAATAGATCCCGTTATTGGTCGAGACGAAGAAATACGTAGTATTACCCGTATATTATCAAGAAAAACAAAAAATAATCCAGTTTTAATTGGTGAACCAGGTGTCGGTAAAACAGCCATTATTGAAGGATTAGCTTTACGTATTGTAAAAGGTGACGTTCCTAGTAGTTTAAAAGAAAAAACTATTTGGGAACTTGATATGGCATCTTTAATAGCTGGAGCTAAATACCAAGGTGAATTTGAAGAAAGACTAAAAAATGTTCTAAACGAAATAAAAAAATCAGAAGGTAATATTATTATGTTTATCGATGAAATTCATATGATTGTTGGAGCTGGCTCTAATAATGCTATGGATACATCTAATATTTTAAAGCCAATGTTAGCTCGTGGTGAAATTCATGTTATTGGTGCTACTACATTAAATGAATATCGTAAATATATAGAAAAAGATGGTGCCTTAGAAAGAAGATTTCAAAGAATATTAGTTTCAGAACCAAATGTAGAAGATACAATTACTATTTTACGTGGTTTAAAACATCGTTTTGAAATTCACCATGGAGTTAGTATTCAAGATAAGGCCTTAATTAGTGCAGCAACTTTATCAAATCGTTATATAACAGATCGCTTTTTACCCGATAAAGCAATTGATTTAGTTGACGAAGCTTGTGCAACAATAAGAGTTCAAATGGACTCAGTTCCAACATCATTAGATACATTAACTCGTAAAATAATGAAATTAGAAATTGAAAAACAAGCAATTAAAAAGGAAAAAGATGAATTATCAAAAAAACGTTTAACTGATATAGATGAAGAATTAGCTAAATTAAAAGTAAAAGAAAAGGAGTTAACTGAAGCTTGGAATAAAGAAAAAAATCTAAGTAATGATATTAAAAGTAAAAAAGTTGAATTAGAGCAAGCAAAATTTGAATTAGAACAAGCAGAAAACAACTATGATTTGAATAAAGCTGCTATTTTAAAACATGGTAAAATACCAGAGTTAGAAGAAGAAATTAAGAAACTTAAATGTCAAAGTGAAAACAAGTTATTAAGTGATACAGTAACTAGTGATGATATTGCGCAAGTTATATCAAAATGGACAAATATTCCGATTGCTAAATTACTAAGTAGCGAAAAAGAAAAACTATTAAATTTGGAAGATAATATGAAAAAACGTGTTATTGGTCAAGACGAAGCTTTAAAATTAGTAAGTGATGCAATTTTAAAATCAAGAAGTGGTATTAAAGATCCTAACCGTCCAATTGGTTCATTTATGTTTTTAGGTCCTACTGGAGTTGGTAAAACCGAAATAGCTAGAACTTTAGCTTATGAATTGTTTGATGATGAAAAACATATGGTTCGTATTGATATGAGTGAGTATATGGAAAAATTCTCAACATCTCGTCTAATTGGTTCGCCTCCAGGATATGTTGGCTATGAAGAAGGCGGTGAATTAACCGAAGCAATAAGAAGAAACCCATATAGTATTGTTTTATTTGATGAAATTGAAAAAGCTCATCCTGATGTATTAAATTTATTATTACAAATATTAGATGATGGTCGTATTACTGATTCTAATGGTCGAACAGTTGATTTTAAAAATACAATTATTATTATGACTTCTAATTTAGGTAGTGAATTTATCTTAGATGGCAATACTGATAAAGTAATTCCATCATTAAAAGATCATTTTCGTCCTGAATTTATTAATCGCTTGGATGAAATAATTGTCTTTAAACCGCTTGAAAAAAATAGTATTAGTAAAATACTAAACAAAATTATTAAAGAAATAGAAGATCGTTTAAGTGATTTAAATATTAAAATCGAATTAACTGAAAAAGCTAGAAAAGAACTAATTGATAGTGGTTATGACATTAATTATGGCGCTAGACCTTTAAAAAGATTAGTTAGTCGTATTTTAGAAACAAACATTGCAAAACTAATAATTGAAGGAAATATTAATTATAATAGTGTTATTAATGTTGATTATGATAAAGATTTTAAATTTATCGTAAAATAATGACAAAAATCATAGATTTTTACTTTAAAAACTATGATTTTCTTTTTATTTAGGTTATAATATAGATAGATAAGATAGGTGATTATATGGATTTAAATTATAATATTGAGAAAGTTGAAAAAATAGTTGAAGATTTATTAAGAAAGACTTTAGAAAAAATGGGTAACAAAGGTGTTAGTCGTCTTATTGATGACATTATGAATGAAAGACCTTTGGATATTGATAAAGATGTAAAGGAAGAATTAGAAAGTTATTCAGCTGATACGTTACGATTAGTTGTTGAAAAGAACATTTTACTTTCTTTAGAGAATGAAGCATTAGCTAATCGTAAATCATATTGGGATGTTTTAAAAACACGTGCTCCACGTATAAAACAAGGTATTATGTCTCACTATTATGATAATTATATTAACTTTTTAAAACAAGAAAATCCAGCAACTTATCAAGCAAGAACAATTACCGAATTAAAAGAAACCTATAATAAAATAATTGGAGAAAATATAAGTGTTATTAACGAAATGGGTAACGCTGTTATTGATAGTGTTTCTAGTATTGATGTTAAAGATAATGAAGTAATTAAAATAGATGGTGAAGTAAAAGGTAAACTAGTTTTAAATAGAAGAATAAGTAATGGTAAATTTGTTAATCGTGATGAATTTATTCATTTAATTGATGCTTTAGATGGCGTACCTAATAGTAAAGAATTAATTACTAGTAATCCTAATTTATCACTTAGTGATTTAAAAGTAGTAGCTAGTAACCTTAGTCGTTGTTTAAATGTTAAAACTAATGAAACCAATGAAAAAGAAGTAACTTTGGGACAAGCTGGTATTCAAACAGTAGGTGAAATTGATAATGAAGCTACTTTACCAGATGGTACCTATATAAGTTTAGAAGAATTAAGTTTAGCAGTTAATAAATATATTAATCGTTCAAAAGAAGAAGAAAAACCTTTAAAAGTTGTTAATATTAAACAAAAAATTAAAAAGAAAGTTGCTATTATGACTATGTCAGTAACTCTTTTAACGGCAGCTTTACCAGCATTAAAAAAGAATATTGAAACAAATGAACAAAAAGTAGTAACTCAAATTGATAATAGTTTGGAAGAATCTAATGTAACTATGGTTACAGAACAAATGAATAATGCGTTTTCTGGAATGGCTAATGCTACTCAAAGTATTAGTGAAAAAGCTGTTGAGTTAGGAAATGCTACTATGGACGCTATTTCTAATGCCCAAGAGACCATTAATGAAATAGTAAATCCAGTTCCCGATATAACTGAAGTAGTAGAACCAATGAATGAAATAAATAATGAGGAAACTTCCACTTTAGAAACTATTTCGGAAGAAGATTTATCATCAGATAATGAAAGTGGCGTAGGAGAAGAAAATACTATTGAACAAGTTCCTGAAATAAAAGAAGAACCTATAGTAGAAGAAACAAATGAAATAGTTGAAAATTCTATAGAAGAAACAAATGAAATAGTTGAGAATAATAATCAAGTTATTGAAGAAGAACCAGAAGAAAGATTAGCTACAAGTTCTGATTTTAGTTTTAAGTTTGACGAAAGTAATGAAATAGCTGCTGCTGCTCGTAATAGAGGATTTACTGATGATCAAATAAAAATGGCCGTTGCTATTTCAAGACAAGAAACAGGTAATTATACATCATCAGCATTTTTAAATAAAAATAACTATGGTGGAATGATGACTAAGAATTATGAGCCTATGGATTTTGCAACCAAAGAAGAAGGTTTAGATAAATTCTTAACAATGTTACAAGATAAATACTTTGGTCAAGGTTTAAATACTTTAGAAGAAATTGGCTCTAAATATGATAAAAATAATTCAGCATGGCCTGCTAAAGTACAAGCTACCTTAGAAAATGATGGCTTAGAATCAAAGCAAGAAACAGTGGAAGAACCAGAATTATCAATAAATGAAGAAAAAACAGAAACAGTTGTTGAAGAAGAAAAAATTGAAGATGTAAATAAAGAAACCCCTGTTTTAGATAAGATTCCTACTGCTGAATTTAAAAGGATAGACGAACAACAAGAGACAGTTAATGAGGAATCTAAAGTTGATATAACAAAAAATGATGAGACTTCTAAGATTGAGGAAGTAATTGAACCAATTAAAGAGGAAAAAACAGCTTCTAAAGTAGATAAAGTTGAGAAAGAAGATCCTAAGGTTGAAGAAGTAATTAAACCAATTAAAGAAGAAATTCAAACTCCTGTAGTGGAACAATCTACTCAAGAGCCTGTAGTAGTTGAACCAATTGAGCAACCAGTTGTTCAAACTGCGCCAACGAGTGATACTGCTGCTATTTTAGGCTTAACCCCACAACAATTAGACATAGTAAAAGCTACAATTAGGCATGAAGCGGGGAATAATCCTACTGAAATAGCTAATGTAGCATCATGTATTAAAAATCGTATGAATAATAGTGGAACAAGTGCTTATGCTGTTACAACCGCACCTGGTCAATTTGAATCATATTTGGGTGGTCACTATAAACAATATACAAATGGTAATTATTATCAAGGTGACCCTGCTACAGCAGCCCAAGTTGACGCAATGATGGATGCTATATTAACAGGCACTATGGCACCAACTCATGATTATTTGAGTTTCCGTTCAAACAGTTCACCAAATGGTGTACAATTAACTGAAGGTGGAAATAAATATCGATAGGAGGCAAATATGAGAATAGAAGAGGGGCAAATAATTGAACTAGAGGATAATAAAGAATATATGGTTTTAAAAAAAATAGAATATAATAATGAAACTTATGTTTATTTAGTAACTTCTAGTAAGCCAATTGAAGTATTATTTAGAAAAGAACAAATAAATGATAATGAATTAATATTAGAACCTATCGATGATAGTGAATTAGCTAATATAATTCCATTATTTGAAAATTAGGACTATTTGTTCTTTTTTCGGTGAATTAAAAGAGGTGTTTATATGGAAATAAAGTGTGATATATGTGGGACAATAAATGATGGTAGTACTAATTTTTGTAAAGGTTGTTTTCAAAAATTAGATGGAGAAAGAAAACAAAATATTGCGCCAACAGATGATACCGTTGTTAGCGTTATCGAGCAGGAAGAAGTAAAGGAAGTTCCTTGGAATAATGGTGAAGTAGTTGAAAACGTAGTGCCTAATCCTACTCCTGTAGTTGATGATTGGGAATTAACAGGTGTTAATGGTGAAGCAAAAAAAGAAGAAGTAGAGGAAGAATTGGGTAAGACTGAAGTGTTAGATTTTAATAATCAACAAGTAGTAGAAACTCCGGTTACTAAAGAAGTTAGTGAAACTCCAGTAGAAGAAACCATTAATGAAGTTTCTACAGTTCAACCTGAACCAGTTACTAATGAAAATATAGAACCAGTAAGAGAAGAAGTTGTTGAACCAATGGTTGAAGAAGTTGTTCAATCTGAACCAATAGTTGAAGAAAATATGGAGCCAATAACAGAAGAAGTTTCGGCAATTGATGAATCAATTCCTGAAGACAGTTCTATAGAAAACTCACCAGTTGAAGTAACAGAACCAATTACTGAAACTGAGATTACTACTGTTGAACCAATAGAAGATAATGATGAAATTCAACAAGATTTAAATAATGATATAGAAGAAGTTATTGAACCAATTAGTGAATTAGGGGAAGAATCAGAATCAATCAAAACCGAAAGTATAACTGATGACTGGAGTAAAGATCCGATAGAAGAAAAAGAAGAAGTAAGTAAGGAACCAAAATATATTTTAAAATTTGCAATTATTTACTTAATAAGTATGATAGTTGTTTTTGGAACTTTAATTTTAACAACAAAGTATTTAAATAAAATATTTGATAATGTTACAAGTGATATTGTGTCATTCGTATTATATCGTTTAGCTGCTTTATTTACTCTTATAATTTCAACAATTTTAACATTTAAAAAACAAGTACCAAAAATTGAAAAAATGAATAATATTACATTTAAAATACTTGGCTTTATCGCATTACCAAGTATTATAATTCAACTATTTGTATTAGGATTTATCAAAAATACTAAAGTATTAATGTTTATTATTGGTATTATGTTATCTTTAATCATTTTAGTAATATTCTTTAGTTATATTAGAAATATGATAAAGAAAAGAAATCAAGTACGTATTGATGACAAAGTTTTCTTTGTTTATGGAGTTGTTAATATCATTTTGATTATTGGACTTTTAGGATTAGGCATATATGCTCGTAGTAATAATCTTAATATGCCTAAAATAAATTTCTTATATAATGTGTTTAATGACTCTTCAAAAGATGAAGAAATAGTTGAAAAATTTATTAATCAAGTTCAATTAAAGATTTTAGAAAACCAAGAAACAATAGAAAATTATGAGTTTCCAAAAGTAATTGATGATGTTAGTTATGCATCATATGATGAGTATACACCTGATGCGATAGAATTAAAACTAAATAATGAAGGTGCGATTATTGGTGGAACAATAACATATCATAATATTAATTATAGTTATGATGGTGAAAAAATAAAGGCCGAATGATAATTATTAACAGATTATTGGATGATTAATCAATTAGTTAAAATCTATTTATTAAAAAAATCATTAATTAAAAAGACAAATTAGTCTTTTTTTTGATATAATTTAGTTAGGTGATATTATGGATAATCTTGATGAAATTATAAATGAAATTAATTTTGAAAAAAATATGCATCAAAAAATAAATAATCTTTTACTAACACAAAATCAAATAGAGATTTTAGAACGATATAATATCGAATATAAAAAATGTGCTTCAATGAACGAACTTTTATATTACATTGATGAATATCTTAATGAAGAAGAAAGCGATGAATTAGAGAAAATTTCTTTGGAAATTGCAGAAACAAATTATTATATGAATACAAATAAGTAGGTGATAACATGTTCAAAAACTATGACACAATTATATGCCCTAACGGTATTAAAGAAAAAATACTAAATGATTTAACAAAAAATAAAGAAATTTTAAATCTTAAGTTTTTTACTTTAGATGAATTTAAAAAAGCTTATTTTGGGACATATAATAATTTAGCTATTTACTATTTAATGAAAAAAAATAGTTATAGTTATGATACTGCTAAAACATATTTAGACAATTACTATTTTTTGCCACAGTTAAAACAAGAATTAGAGGAAAATAATTTAATTATTAAAGAAAATATTTTAATTAAGCGAATTGTTATCGTTGGATATACTTTAATTGATAAATATTTAATGGATGAAATAAAAAAATATGATTATCTTTTTATTGATTCAGCGTTAAAAAGTAGTGTAAAGAAGGCTTATGAATGTCAAAATAAACTAGCTGAGGTTAATTTTGTTATTGATAAAATATATGATCTTTTAAAAACAGTTGATATTAATAATATATTTTTAGTAAATGTAGGTAGTGAATATGTAGAGATATTGAAAAGACAATGCAATTTTTATAAATTACCAATTAATTTAAATAATCAAAAGAGTATTTATGGTACAAAAATAGTTAAAGAATTCTTAAAAAATTTAAAAGAAAAAAAAGAAATTATTCTTGGTGATGATGAAATTAGTGAATTAATTGTCAAGATTGTAAATAAGTATATTACATTAGATATTGATGATACATTTATAAAATGTATTGATTATGAATTAAGACATACATATATACCAATTCAAAAATTAGATAATGCAGTTAATATTAAAGATATTGAAGATATAAATGAAGAGGGGTATTATTTTGTATTAGGATTTAATGAAGGCAGTATTCCAAAATTATATACTGATATTGATTTTTTAAGTGATGCGAAAAAAGAATCATTAGGTATTTTAACATCAAACGAAAAAAATAAAGATTTGAAAAAAAGAATAATCAATAATTTATCTTATGAAAATGTTACAATAACCTATAATGTTGATGATAAATTCCCATCTAGTTTAATTAACGAATATAATATTGCGATAGAAAAAGTAAATAAAACAAATTATAATTCAGACATTTATAATAAATTATTATTAAGTGAAAAATTAGACAATTTTATTAAATATAATGAAGAATCTAATGACTTAAGTCTATTATTTAATAATTATAAAAATATTGATTATTTAAATTATAATAATCAATATACGGGAATTGATAAAGAATTATTTAAGAAAAAAGTAAAAGAATTAAAATTATCATATACAAATATAGATCGTTATTATAAGTGTCCTTTTAGTTTTTACATAACAGATATTTTAAAATTAGATAAATATGAAGATACATTTACGGCTTACATTGGAACGGTATTTCATTATATTTTATCAATTTGTAAAAAAGATAATTTTAATTTTGAAAATGAGTTTTCTAAATTTATTCAAAAACGTGAATTAAGTATTAAAGAAAAGTTCTTTTTAGATCAACTAAAAGAAAATTTATTATATGCGATTGAAGTTGTAAAACAATTTGATACATATTCTACTTTTGATGATGAATTATATGAAAAAAAGATTGAAATTAATAAAAGTAGAGAAATTAAAATAACGTTTAAAGGTGTAGTTGATAAAATAAAATATCGTAAAATTAATAATAAAACTTATGTAGCAATAATTGATTATAAAACAGGTAATACTAATATCGATATAAACCACGTTAAAGATGGATTAGGAATGCAATTACCAATTTATTTATATTTAGTTAAACATTCTGATTTACAAGATGTTGAATTTGCTGGTTTTTATTTACAGCATATTCTTCCAAATAAAGATAAAGAAGTAGATAATTATGAAGAAGCATTAGAAAAAAAATACTATTTAGAAGGTTATTCTAATGCTAATGAAGACATTTTAAAATTATTTGATAAAAACTACATGGAAAGTAAAATGATAAAAAGTATGCATTTAAATAATGATGGTAGTTATTATCGTTACGCAAAGGTGCTAAATAATGATGAAATTAATGCTTTAATTGATATGACTGAAAATAAAATAAATGAAGCAATTGATAATATTTTGGATACTAACTTTAAAGTAGAGCCAAAATATGTTGATGGAAAATTAGTAGGTTGTGAGTATTGTAAATATCAAGATTTATGCTTTCGTAAGGGAGAAGATATTAAAAGACTAGATTAGAGGTGATTTTATGCCAGATTGGACAGAAGAACAGTTACTTGCTATTAATGAAGATAATAAAAGTATCATTGTTAGTGCTGGTGCTGGTAGTGGTAAAACAGCGGTTTTAACAGAAAGAGTTATTCGTAAAATTATGGATAAAGTTTCTTTAAATGAATTATTAGTTTTAACATTTACTAATGCTGCTGCTAGAGAAATGCGTGAACGTATTAGAGAAAAATTAGTTGAAAATAATATGCAAGAAGCCTTGGATATGATTGATACGGCAAGTATTACAACTTTTGATGCTTATGCTCTTAGTCTAGTAAAAAAATATAGTCATTTATTAAATGTTGATAAAGATATTAATATTTGTGAAGAAAGTATTATCAAAATTAGAAAAAAACAAATAATGGATGATGTCTTTGAAAATTTATATAGTGATGAATTATTCAAAAAATTTATTGCTGATTTTAGTACTAAGGATGATAAAGAAATAAAAAAATGGCTTTTAAAAATTAGTGAAAAGCTTGATTTAATGTATGACAAAAATGCTTATTTAAATAGTTATATTAACGAATTTTATAGTTATGAAAAAGTAAATCAAAATATTTTAGAATATTTGAATTTAATAAACGAAAAAATAGATAACCTAGAAGATTATTTAAAAGAATTAAAAAAATACGCTAGTAGTGAATTTTATGAAAAAATGAGTATCGCGATAAAACCAATATTAGATAGAGAATATTCTAATGAAGAAATTAAGCTGCCATCTTCACCAAGAAATAGTGATCCTATTATTAAAGAAATGCGTAAAAGTATAAAAAAACAAATCGATAATATAATTGCCTTAGGTAATAATCAAAATATTGATATATTAAAAGAAGAAATTTTTACAACAAAAGATAATGCGATGGCAATTATCAAAATATTAACTATTTTTGAAAATAAATTAGATGAATATAAAAAAGAACATAATTTTTACGAATTTTCCGATGTTGCTAAAATGGCAATTAAGTTAGTAAGAGAACACCCAGAGATTAAAGAAGAACTTAAATATAATGAGATTCTTATTGATGAATATCAAGATACAAGTGATTTACAAGAAGAATTTATTAAAGAAATAGAAAATAATAATGTTTATATGGTTGGCGATATAAAACAATCAATATATCGTTTTCGAAATGCGAATCCGGATTTATTTAAGAAAAAATATGATACTTATGGTAATGATAAATATACTATGAAAATTGATCTAAATAAAAATTTCCGTTCTCGTGAAGAAGTATTAAATAATATAAATATGATTTTTAATGATATTATGACTGATAGAATAGGTGGGGCTAATTATACTAAAAGTCATCAATTATTGTTTGGTAGTAATATTTTTAAGAAATTTATAAGTAAAAAAGATTCTAATATGGAAATTATTATGTATGAAGAAAATGATGAGTATGATAGTAATGAACAAGAAATATTTTTAATTGCTAATGACATAAAAAATAAAATTAAAGACGAAATGATTTATGATAAAGAAATAAAGCAAATGCGACCAATAAATTATAGTGATATTTCTATTTTGCTTGATCGTTCTACTGATTTTGATTTGTATAAAAAAATATTTGAATATATGCAAATACCGGTTACTCTTTATGAAGATCAAAAAATAACTAATAGTATTGAAATTAGTTTGCTTAAAAATATTATTGGTTTTTTAACTACTGATGATGAATTAGAAAAAAGATATGCTTTTACATCAATATTAAGAAGTTATCTATTTAATATGGATGATAATTATATTTTTGCTTCTTTAATGAATAATGATTATTCTTATTTAGATAATTATTTAGTTGATACTTTTCTATATACACCATACGAAATAACAAGCTATATTATTGATAAATTTAATTTTTATGAAAAAATAATAACGGTTGGTAATATTGAAAATCGTTTAGCAGTGTTAGAATATTTACTTGATTTATCGCGTAATTTAACAGATATTGGATATGATTTAACGGATTACTATAATTATTTAAAGGAAGTAATTGATAGTGATGATATTGAAATTCGCTTTAATAATTTAAAAGGTGAAAGTAATAGTGTTAAAATAATGACTATTCATAAATCAAAAGGTTTAGAGTATCCTATTTGTTATTATGGTGGTTTAACAAAGCAGTTTACTTTGGATGATATAAAAAATCGTATTGTTTTTGATAATAAATACGGTATTGTTTTACCAAGTGTTAATAATGGTTTTAAAGATACTTTTTATAAGATATTACTAAAAGAAAAATATATTAAGGAGGAAGTATCAGAAAAGACTCGTTTATTTTATGTTGCTTTAACTAGAGCTAAAGAAAAGGTTGTTATGGTTTTGCCTTCAAAAGAGGCAAAGAGTATACCACTTAATGATAATGTTAGAGCTAGTTATAGATCATTTAGCGATATGCTTTATTCAGTGTATGACAAATTGAGTCATTATATAAAGCCGGCTGATAATAGTATTTATACTCATGATTATGATAAGATTAAAAAAAGTAATTATGCGTCGAAAATAAAAGCAAATGAGGAAGTAATAGATGTAAAACCAATAAATATAGTTTCTAGTGTTATTAATGTTGAAAGATTTTCAAAAGATGCTCATAAATTATATTCTAAAGAAGAATATGATAATATTGAATATGGTAAGCATATTCACAGTGTTTTTGAAAATATTGATTTTAATAATCCTGATTATAGTTTATTAAATAATCATGAAAAAGAAAAAGTTCAAAGATTATTAAATAATGATATATTTAGGGAAGTTAAAAATATTTATAAAGAATATGAGTTTATTGATCAAAATGGTAATCATGGCTTTATAGATTTACTATTAGAATATGATAATGAGTATAAAATAGTTGATTATAAATTAAAAAATATTCAAGATGATGCTTATCTTAAGCAACTAGATGGTTATAAAAAATATATTGAGTCAATAACTAATAAAAAGACTAAAACATATTTATATTCAATTATTGATAATAAATTAGTTGAGTTATAAAAGAATGCATTATGCATTCTTTTTCATATAATATAATGGTGATATTATGGGATTAATTAAATATACGTCTAGTGAACGTGATTTACTGGCTAGATTAATGAGGGCTGAAGCATTAGGTGAAGGTAATTTAGGAATGTTGATGGTTGGTAATGTCGGAGTTAATAGGGTACTTGCTAATTGTTTAACTTTTAAAAATATTAGAAGTATTACAGATATGATTTATCAGTCACCTGGTGGTTTCTCAGGTAAAGATAGTGCTTTGTTTTTTAGTAATCCAACTACAACTGAAAGAAATTTAGCTGATCGTGTTTTAGAGGGAGAATATTATTACCCAGCAACTGATGCTTTATGGTTTTATGCTCCTAAAACAGGGGTTAGTTGTTCTAACGAATGGTGGGATCAAGCGTTAGCGGGAAGGTATAAAAATCATTGTTTTTACAAACCAGATAGTGGTGTTTGTCCTGAATTATATTAAAAAGAGAACAATTTGTTCTCTTATATTTTTAATGTTTGACCAATTGATAATAGGTTGCTAGATAGATTATTTAGTTTTTTAATATTATCAACTGTAGTACTAAATTTTTTAGCAATACTCCATAAAGAGTCACCTTTTTGAACTATATAAGTTTGGTAGTTAGTAGAACTATTATCGTTTGTTGGTATTTTAAGTGTTTGACCAATTGAAAGTAAATTACTAGATAAATTATTTAATTTCATAATTGCGTCTTGAGTTGTGTTAAATTTTTTAGCAATACTATATAAGTTATCACCTTTTACTACAGTATAAGTTTGGTAGTTGTCATTAGCATTTTCTTGTGTTGGTATTTTAAGTGATTGACCAATTGATAAAGTATTATTTGATAAGTTATTTAATGCTTTTATAGCATCAACTGTAGTGTTAAATTTATTAGCGATTTTATATAATGTATCTCCTGCTACAACAATATAGTTACCATTATTTTCTACTTCTTTAGATGGTATAATTAGGATTTGCCCAATTGCTAAATTATTATTTGTTAAGTTGTTGGCATCTTTTAAAGCATCTACAGTAGTATTAAATTTTTTGGCGATGCTATATAAAGAATCACCTTTTTGAACGGTATAGTACATATCATTTACTTGAATTCCAATATATTCTGCTACAGCATCAGCAACAGCTTGAGCATATTTTTGATAATTGTTTTTAAGTTGATTAACGTCATCAGCTTTACTATCTAAAAATCCATATTCCACAATAATTGGTTCTGTTTTTCCGGTTTCACGATGAATAAAGTAGTAATCTTTATCAGTGTTAGATGGTAGCCTTTTTTGATATGCTTTTCTTACATTTTGACCAGCTGCTTCTAAACTATTTAAGATTAAATTGGCTAATTTATCAGTGTTACGTAGAGCATAGATTACTTCTGCACCATCGCCACCTCCGGCATTTATGTGATTAGATATAACAATAACGTTAGGATTATTACCATAAGTATTTAGTATTTTGTTAACTCGTTCTGTAGGGTTTAAAGTAATATCGCTATCTCTTGTTATAGAAACGGGAATATTCATTTTTTTAAAGGCATCATACATATATTTTGATATTGCTAAAGTTAAATCCTTTTCAATTATTCCATTGCCACTTGCTCCAGCATCACTACCACCATGACCTGGATCAATAATTATCTTATAATTCATTATAATCACCTATATTAGTGTATGAAATAGTATTTAAAAGGTGTTTAGAAAAAAATAAAAAAGAGCTTATGAAGCCCCGTTAATTTATTATTTTTTTAATTTCGTCTATAAACTTATCAAAAAAACTATTAACTATTTCATCATTTGTTTTTCTAGTAATAAGATATTGTTTTTGATTAACAGTGATTCTTATTTCATGGTGGGTACTATCCTTTATATGTGGTAAACTTCCATCTTTTATTGATATATTCTCAATTGTTCCCATATGTAAGTTAATATATTCCCAAACTTTCTTGGCTAGTTCAGAACTTTCTTTTAAGCTTTCCTCATTATTATTTTTTAAGTATATTATTTCATTAGTAATAATAAATAATTCAATATTAGTACTACTACTATTTTCATAAGAAAATATGTATTTTGCCTTTTCAATAAAACTTTTTAAATTTTGTTCTTGATTCATACAAGCACCTCCTAATTCTAATATTATTATAGCATATTTATATACTATATTGTAATAAAAATTTTAAGTTTATATGTTAAGATAATAAAAAAGAGCTTAAGTAGCTCTTATTTTATCGATATAATAATATATCTTTCCAGCCCATGCTTGACTAGAAGCATAGCGGGTATTAATTTGTTCTGGCGTTGTTAAACCTTGTGCTACATAATTATAATATAGGTTTTCAAGGTAAGCATTTATACCTTCTTCCATACTACCAAATGCTTGGTAAGAACTATTACCACATCCTGGTGCACCTTTTTGACCACCTACATTATAGCAAGCTTTAACAAGACCACTACATTCCCATGAACAACCTGTTTCGTGTAAAGCAATTGCAACAGCTAAATATGGATCTAAACCAAGTTCAATTGATTTACTAGCAAATTGATAACCATAACCTGATAAATCAGAATTAAGTGATCGGTTAAGTTTATCAGCTAATTCATCTAATGTTAAACCATCATATACTATTTCTGGAGTGTTTTCGTTCTTTGTCTCTTCTGCAGTTACTACGTTTGCAGTTTCATTAGATGCAGTATCAATTTCACTTTTTAGTTCCTTATTGTTACTTAATGCTTTTGTACAAACAAGAAGTCCTATAATACTCATTAGACCAATCACAAGATATTTGATTTTGGTCTGCTGATCTGTTTTCACAATATTCACCTCTGTTATTTTTATGACGAAAACATATTGATTTTACCACTAATATTATCTTATGTCAACTTTTATTTATTATGCAAATAATAATTGCTATTAAAGAAAAAGTTTGTTATAATATATTTGTATTTTTACAGGGGTATAGTTCAATGGTAGAATAACGGTCTCCAAAACCGCTGATGTGGGTTCAACTCCTGCTACCCCTGCCATTAGTACTTGATGCTCTAACTTTTAGAGTTTAGAGCTTTAAATACATAGAAAAATCAACCGCCAGAAAGGTAGTTGATTTTTTATATGTTACAAATTAAAAAACATAAGCTTGATTATGATGAAGGAATCAAAAATAGATTAGATTTTATTTGTAAGTATGTAAATGTTAAACCTAAATACATACATGGAAACTTAATAAACATTCAAAGAACTAATCTTAATTATGTAGAACCTCATCGTATGATAGTAAATAATCATGTCTTCCTATTCTTCAATTATGGTAAAGAGGTTTATCATTTTAATCTCAATAATCCAATTGAATTGAAAGACTTGGAAAATTTCTTAAGAACAATCAAATAACTACACATATTGACAAATTATTTAAAAGTGCTAGAATATTAAACCAATAAATGACAAGCAGTATCCGTCTTTTATTAGAAAGAGAGGTACATCTATGGTCAGAAGCAAAAAACAATTTATTATTTTAGTTATTAAGGAGTCAAGGGTAGTAGTTTATGACTAGTATCTTTGACTCCCTTTTTTGTTAGAAAGGTAGTGATACTATGAATGATAATGGAATTAAGAATGTAGGTATCTATTTAAGAGTATCAACTGAAGATCAAGCTCGTGAAGGATTTAGTTTACCAGAACAAAGAGAAAGACTAACTAAAGAATGTAACCTTAGAGGTTATACAATTATTGATTATTACCAAGATGCTGGTATAAGTGCTAAAACTGGTAATCATAGACCTGAATTTGAACGAATGATAGAAGATGCAAAGAATAAAAGAATAGATACGATATATGCGATAAAATTAGATAGAATATCAAGAAGTATATATGATATGGAAAAGATAATGAAATTCTGTGAAGAATATAATATAAAAATTGTTTGCTTATATGATGACTATAATACTGCTACAGCAAATGGTAAAATGGTTGCAAGAATAATGATGAGTGTATCTCAAAACGAAATTGAAAGAACAAGTGAAAGAACTAAAATAGGAATGGACGGAGCTTTAAAGGCTGGACATATACCTGGTAAAGTTCCATGTGGTTATAAAAAGAATGGTAAGAATTTAGAAGTAGATCCAATATCTAGTATTTTAGTTAAAGAAATATTTGATTTATATTCTAAAGGTAATTCATATTTTATAATTAGTGAAAAGTTAAATAAAGAAAAAGCTTTAGGCAAAACTAATTGGTTTGATGGTACTATTAGAAAAATGATTATGAATCCAATTTATATGGGTGATTATATTGCAAGAAGAGGACAACCTACTGAAAAATATTATGAGAATGTCGTTCCACCTATTATTGATAAAGAACTCTGGCACTGGTGTCAGGTACAAGCTCCAAAGAATATGAAACATTATTGTAGAAAAGAAGATTATTTATTCTTGCAAAAACTAGCTTGTCCAAAATGTGGCAAAATAATGGGTGGTAAAGCAACTAGAAAAAAGAATGGAAATATTTATTATTACTATCAATGCAAAACTTGTAAAAATTATATAAGAGAAGATTTAATTGAAAAACAAGTAAAAGATATTATGAATGATTTTTATGAATACGATGCTTTAATAAATAATTATTACTATCCTCTTTTAAGAAATAAATTAAATAATCCAGAGAAAGATTATGAAAAAACATTAAAGGAATTAAATAGAAAACAAGAAAGAATAAGAGAAGCTTATATCAATGGTGCATTTGAATTAGAAGTATATAATATAGAAAAAGATAAGGTTGATCATGATATTAAACTAGTTAAGGGATTATTAGAAGAAACTAAAACATTAAACAAAACTTCATTTAATAAAATAGATATTTTAGTAAGAAGAGATATTAACTATATTAACAAAGTTAAATTTCCTGCTTTATATAATTCTTTTGCACATAATTGGTCTAACTCTACAAGAGATAGAAAACAAAATCTAGTATTATCTTATATTGATAATATTAAATTAAAACAAGTTGGTAGAAAAGTTATTGTTGATGCAATCAATTTTAGAGATACTATAATGACCGATTTTAAGAAATTAATTGAAGAAGGATTTATGGATTGGGCAGTACTTAGAAATACTGATATATCCGATAAATATTTTAGATGTAGTAATTCTTTGAATGTAAAAGAATTAATATATGACAATAGTTATGATGTACAAATATTTGAAGGAATTTTTAATGAAAAAACAAGATTATTAAATTATAAAATGGATCCATATTATGAATTGTTAAGAATATCTAGAAAGAATAAAAATAGAACTAATAATGTTCCAATATATGTTTATGGATATCATAAAGCAAATAATAACTTTAATGAAACTGAAAAAGATCTATCAGATAATGAGTTATTCTTAAAGGCTGCTTTTATAGAACAAATTAGTGATGGAAAGATATTAGTAAAAGATGATGTACATGGTTTATTAGATAATCAACAAGAAGAAAGCATTAATTGGAGAAAAATATTAGAATAGACCATAATTTCGACCATAACAAATCCTTTATTTATAAGGATTTGTTTTATTT
The DNA here is from genome assembly GCA_905235045.1 of uncultured Bacilli bacterium. Classification (GTDB taxonomy): domain Bacteria; phylum Bacillota_I; class Bacilli_A; order RF39; family UBA660; genus CAJOJO01. Next base: position 2,372 of record CAJOJO010000009.1, on the reverse strand, counting down.
TATGACCAATTTATTGGTCGGATTTTGCAAGTGCAAAATAAGTTTTTCCCTATGATAAACACTTATGAAATAAGGGTTTAGAATGATTTAGGGGAAAATCTCTTATGCTCTTATTATTTTTAATGCTAAAATAATGAAATTATGGTCAAAATATAACCATAATCAACCATATAAAAAACCAAGAATAATTTTATCTTGGCTTAGTAATATTTAGATCAAAGAAAAACTAGGAATTCATCCTAGTTAAATCTCTTTTTAATATATAATCCTGCACCCGCAAGACCTATAATACTTAATCCCAACATTGAGATATAGAACATTATTTTATCTCCAGTTTTTGGATTGTTTGTAGATTCTTCTGCCTTTGCTACTGTGAATTTTGTTGTTGCAGTTGCATTATTATTGAATGCTACTTTTAATGTATGTTCTCCTTCTGATAAAGAACTCATATAGTCTTTTGTAAATGTTATTATTGTACTACCAGATTTTGATGTGTAATTATCTGAACTAACTAATGTATCATCTACATAAACTTTTCCACCATTTTCAAATAATGAATAATCTGCATTTATTCTAAATGTTGCAGTATCATCAGTTCCTATTGTATAAGTTTGATTTGCTGTATTATCTATATATTCATAAGTAGGTATTGCTTCTTCTGCTGTTGTTGCTTGTACTTTTGCAAAGAACATATAATATGTTGAACCATCTGCATTCCATTCATTCTTTTCAAATCCTGTTGTTTTTCCATTTACTTTTAATGTCATACCGTTATTATCAACAAATGCAAATCCATCTTTTGCTTTTAGGCTTACTTCAACAACATAATCTTTATTTGCTTCAAATGTTCCAATAAATGGAGCATCATATTCTCCAGCAGGTTTTTCACTAGGATAAGCTGTTATATAAGCTATATGATCTATTTCATAATTTGGATTGCTATCTAATGTTACTGTTGGTTTTGTAGTTGCTGTTGCTGTATCTCCAACTTTAGGGCTTGCAACTTTTATATTTAATGAATTTATACTTTTTGGTTGAATAACATTAGCAGATGTATTTACTACTTTTATTATTGTTCTATTTATTGGATATGTATTAACTTGAGCCACTACACCATTTCTAATTATATAATCTCTAGATTCTGTTCCTTTATTATCTGCTATAAAATATGATGTTGTAGGATATGTAGTTGTATCATTAAATGCATATACATATTCTTCTGGAAAATCTATTCCTGCATTTTCAGGATCGCTTTCCCATGTTGCTTTTCTTGTATTCCAAGCACTTAAATTATTTGCTTCAGCAGTTGCTTCATCAGATATTTCTGCCTGACTTGCTGTTGCTAAACTATTAAATTGTGTTTGATTATATAGTATTGTACTTGATGTATCACTTACTGTTCCACTAGGGTACTTATTTATTGCTACCATTCCAGCGTCAGTAAATATATCATTTACTGTAACTGAATTATCATTACTAACTTTAACTTGTCCTTCTGTTGTTGGAAGTAAACTTGCATAATCAGAAGTTAATATTTTTCTCATTTCTGTTAATGTTTCTGTATTAACACTCTTATCAGTATATAAATACTTTAATGTTGATGTTCCATCAACTGAAATATTACCAACATATAAAGTTACTACATCTGATGTAACATTATATGAATTGATTATATCTCCATCATTTAATTCATAACTTAATGCAGTTACCATAGTTGGTGCAAATTGAAATATAGTAATTGCTATTACCATAAATAAAGATAAGATTTTCTTTTTCATTTATCACTCACTCCTTAAAGAAATTTCTTGTAAGTATTATATCATATCTTTACACATTAACAAACACTTTTTAGAAAATTAACTTGACTTTTTGAAATCAGAGTGAGCAGTGCTGTTTTCAAACATTTAAAGATGAAGTAAATTGTTTATCATCTTTATCTTTATTATTATTAGTATTTAGTAATATGTTACCCTTAAGGGCATCCCCTTCAACGGTATCCCCTTGAGGGTTATATGGATAATTGTTCTTTATCTATTTTATCTTTTGTTATTTTATTATTTTGTATATTATTATTTTGTTGTGTTGGATTCTCCATATCTGGAAGCTCCATACCTGGAAAACCCGTATCTGGTAAATTTTAATTTTATGATACCATATTTAGAGAAAAACAGATTCAAGTATATTTAATCATATTTTATAAAAACCTTCTTAAATGAGCCATTAAAGTAGTTTAAACATGATATGAATAAATTCCTTTGTTAATTAAAACTTTGACATAAAATGGTTTTAGAAGGTAATAAAAAAAGTAATCGTACCGAAAAATAAGGGTTTTGATTACTTTTTTTGTTCTTTTTTACTTATTTTAAAAAAAT
>CAJOJO010000008.1 GCA_905235045.1 uncultured Bacilli bacterium | reverse complement strand
ACTTAGATAGTAAAGAGTTAGAATTAGATGAAGGAGTATGTTCTGGTGAATATGACGAAGAATTACTAGGATATGTTACGATTGGTAATGCATCATATACTGGTCTAAGATTAAATGTAAAAGCTTATGCAACAACTGCTGATTTACCAAACAAATCAAACGCAGGAACAATAGCTGTTATAACAAATGATAAAATAACTGATTATTATGTTTCTTCATCACAACTACCTCCCACTGAATTAAAAGAAGGAATGGTTTGGCTAGTACAAAGTAGTGAAACAACAAACGTTGTTGAAAACAAAAAATCAAAAATAGGAATTGGTTATGCTGTTCAATACTTGAGTGGTGATTGGCAACTAAAAGAAGCTTATGTATATAATAATGAATGGGTTCAATTAAGCTATATTCGAGATTCATACGTATGGGATTTTGATTATAGTGGTGAATATAAAACTTTTACGGCTCCTTACTCAGGATATTATACAATAGAATTATGGGGAGCCTCAGGTGGCGATTATAACGCTACATATGTAGGTGGTAATGGTGCCTATACAAAAGGTGATATTTATTTAAATGTTGATGAAGAAATATATGTATATGTAGGTGGTGAAGGTGGTGCGACTAAAACACCAGGCTGGAATGGTGGCGCAATTGGTAATGGTAATTCATCATCAGGTGGCGGGGCTACTGATGTAAGAACTATTCACACTGCTTCTCCTACAGTATGGAATGAAATAGAAAGTTTAAAATCAAGAATAATGGTAGCTGGAGCTGGTTCCGGAGCTGCTCAACACTCAGGTTCTGCTTGGGCAAGTAAAGGTGGCGCAGCCGGAGGATTAGAAAGTTATGCTGGTGAAACTGGTTCAAGTTCAGCTGCATATGCTGCTTCAGTAGCTACGCAAATAGCTGGTGGTAAGTCAATAAATTCAGGAGCTTCATATCCGGCTACTCCAGGTGGCTTTGGATATGGTGGCGCATCGTATCAATCATATGATAATCCTGGCGGAGGATCTGGTTGGTTTGGTGGTGCTGGTGGCGCTTATGCTGGCGGACAAGCATCAGGAGGTTCTTCATATATTTCTGGTCACGATGGATGCATTTATCCATATGACTTAAATGGGACAAGTAAATCATTTACTGGAAAATATTTTATAAATACGATTATGATAGATGGTCAAGGATATAATTGGACTACAATAAAAGGGATTTATATGGGTACTCCATCTTATAGTAGTGGTTCACCAACTGTTGGTAATGATGGAAATGGTTATGCAAGAATCACATTTAGTAAATTTGCTACATATACTAATGAACAATATGATGATTTATATTTTCAAAAGCATAAAGTATGGCGTTATCAATTAACGGGAACATATCAAACATTTACCGCACCATATACGGGAAAATATAAATTTGAATTGTGGGGAGCTTCCGGAGGAGACTACAGTACAACTTATATAGGTGGTAATGGAGCTTACACAAGTGGTGAAATGAATGTTAATAAAGGCCAAACATTATATATTTATGTAGGAGGTCAAGGCGGCGCAACTAAGACACCAGGATGGAATGGCGGTGCTATTGGTAACGGTAATTCAACTTCAGGTGGCGGAGCTACTGATGTAAGAATATCCTCTACTTCATCTAATGAAATATGGAATGAAATCGAGTCTTTAAAAACAAGAATAATGGTAGCTGGAGCTGGCTCTGGAGCTGCTCAACACTCAGGTTCTGCTTGGGCAAGTAAAGGTGGCGCAGCCGGAGGATTAGAAAGTTATGTTGGTGAAACTGGTTCAAGTTCAGCTGCATATGCTGCTTCAGTAGCTACTCAGACAACTGGTGGTAAGTCAATAAATTCAGGGGCTTCATATCCGGCTACTCCAGGTGGTTTTGGATATGGTGGAGCATCATATCAATCATATGATAATCCTGGTGGAGGTTCTGGCTGGTATGGTGGAGCTGGCGGTGCCTATGCTGGTGGGCAAGCATCAGGAGGTTCTTCATATATATCTGGTCATGATGGATGTGTGGCAGTTAATTATGATTTATCACAAAGATCAGATTCTATATCATATACAGGCTATAAATTTACTAACACAAAAATGGTAGATGGAACAGGTTATAAGTGGACAACATCAAAAGGTACGTATATTGGTGTAAATCATCCATTATATGGTACAGAACAAGCTGGTAATGATGGTAATGGCTATGCTAATGGCTATGCTAAAATAACATATATAGGAAATTAAAAGAGCTTTTAGCTCTTTTTATTTACAATAAAAAAGAAATTTGATAAAATTATAATAGGTGATACTATGAAGAATAAAGGATTTACTTTAATAGAATTATTAGCAATTATTCTTTTATTAAGTTTTTTAGCAATTCTTATTTTTCCAAACTTAATATCTAATTTTGAAAAAAAAGAAGTAGAAGTGGATCAAGCAACTAAAGATATATTATATAGTTCAGCTGATCAATATATGGAAAGATATGGTAATGACTATGATAAACAAATTGGTGTCATATATGATATTTTAATATCTGATATCGATAAAGAAGGTTTAATACCTATAGATGTAAGTAAATATATTGATAAGTGTATTGAAGTTAAAATAGGAAATACAAATAGTTATCGAATTGTAGAATGTCCAGATAGATCCATAGTTGATTTGAAAGATATATATTCATCTAATAACGTTAAACAAAAAGGTGTTAAGGGAATTGCTTATTTTAATCCTAGTGATATAGATGAAGTATGTGATGAAGAAAATTCAACAGTAGGATCAGGTACAAGTGGATGTATGAAATGGTATATATTTGATAATAGTGGAGACAACTATAAAATGATACTAGATCATAATACAGAAAATAGTATTGCATGGAATTCATCAAATACAAATGTGGCGTATGAATTAAGTGGTGCTTATGAAGCAATACAAAATTTAAATTGGGATTCCAGCCTAGGAACAACGCTCATAACAACATCTGAGTTAAATAAAATAATAGGTAGAACAGAATTTGATATAACTGATGTAAATAGTGGATACTATTTTGATAGTCTAACGACTACGCAAAGAGCTACTAGTAAAGGATCAAGTGCATATTCATGGTTATATGATTATACATATGATTGTGTTTCAAATGGTTGTGAAATTGCTTCATCTGATTCAACAAATGGTGGTTATTGGACACAAGATCCATTAGGACTTGTTCAAAACTATGTGTATACTGTTTGGTATATACGCTTTAATGGTAGTTTAAATGATACACGTGTTTATACTGCTGATGTTGGTATTCGTCCAGTTATAACAGTACCAAAGAATAAATTTCAAAAAATTTAAAATAAGAGTGAAAAATTTCACTCTTTTCTTTTAAAAACCAACTAATTGTATTATAATAATAATGGATAGGAGAAAAAATATGGAAGCAATATTAAACGACATAATAAATAATATTCAAACATTTGCTCAAACAAGTAATATATTATTAAGTCTTTCACTTGGTTTAGGTATTATTATCTTAGAATCTATAATACCAATATTACCTTTGTCAGTATTTGTTGCAATTAATGTTATTGCTTTTGGTTCTATTCCCGCTCTAATTATTTCGTGGATAGGAACTACTATTGGATGTAGTTTAAGTTATTTATTGTTTAGAAAAATAAGAAAAAAAGCTTATAACAGACTATATAAACACTTAAAAATAATTAACTTTATTAATAAAGTAGATCAAATTAGTTTTCCTAGCTTAGTATGTTTATTAGCTATGCCCTTTACGCCAGCTTTCACAGTAAATATAGCTGCTGGTTTATCAGAAATGAAATACACAAAATACTTAAAAACCTTATTATGCTCAAAAATATTTATGGTGTATTTTTGGGTGTTTATTGCTCGCACTTTCTTAGAAAGTATTACTAATATATGGACAATAATAGAAATCTTACTTTTATTAATAGGAGCATATATTGTTTCAAAATTAGTTGATAAAAAATTCAATATTTAGGAGGATGTATGGAATATATAATTATAAGTATATTAGTTGTTAATTTTTTATTATTAGTATTTTTATTACTTAAAAATAATAGTAGTAATGAATCAAACATAACTGAACGATTAGGTAAATTAGAAACTAATATGATTAAAGAATTTAGTGATTTTAAAGGTTCTTTAACTAAAGAATTAAATGATGATTTTACTAGTTTAAATGATCGTATGGAAAATAAACTAAATCATATAAATGATGCAGTTAATGAAAGATTAGATCAAAACTTTGAAAAAACAAATAAAACATTTAACTCAGTATTAGAAAGGCTAACAAAAATAGATGAAGCTCAAAAGAAAATAGATACCTTATCAAATGATATTATTTCTTTACAAGGAGTACTAACTGATAAAAAAACAAGAGGTATTTTTGGAGAAATAAACCTAAAAAATATTGTTGTTAATATCTTTGGTGAAAACAATGATAAAATCTATAAATTACAATATACTTTGCCTAATAATACAATAGTTGACTGCGCTTTATTTGCTCCAGAACCATTAGGCTTAATTGGCATTGACTCTAAATTCCCATTAGAACACTATCAAATAATGGTTGATAAAAATAATAGTGAATTAGAAAGAACAAAAGCAGAAAAATTATTTAAAGCCGATATGAAAAAACATATTGACGCAATTCATGATAAATATATTATTCCTGGAGTTACCGCTGACCAAGCAATTTTATTCTTACCTGCAGAAGCAATATTTGCTGAAGTAAATGCATATCACAATGATATAGTCGAATACGCTTATAGTAAAAAAGTATGGATTGTTAGTCCAACAACTTTAATGAGTACTTTAACAATGATTCAAGTTGTTATGATGAATATTGAAAGAGATAAATATACTAAAATAATCCATAAAGAATTAAAATTACTAGACGAAGACTTTAAACGTTATAAAGAACGTTGGGATAAATTATCTCGCAGTATTGATACAGTAGGTAAAGATGTTAAAGATTTGCACATTACTTCTGAAAAAATAACTAAACGTTTTGACTCAATTAATCATGTTGAGATAGAAAAAATAGAAGAATAAGTGTAAACAACTGTCAAAATTAAAGAAATACAATAGTATTTCTTTTTTTTAAATGTTAGAATTAAAATAGGTGATACTATGAATATTATTGATATCATTTTAAAGAAAAAAAATAAACAAGAACTTACTAAAGAAGAACTAGAATTTGTAATAAACGGATACGTAAATAATGAAATACCAGATTATCAAGTATCTAGTCTTTTAATGGCAATAGTTTTAAACGGAATGACTTTAAAAGAAACAATTGATTTAACTGATGTTATGTTAAATAGTGGCGAAATTATTAATCTCGATTTACCTGATTTAGTTGATAAGCATTCCACTGGTGGTGTTGGTGATAAAACAACTTTAATACTAGGACCAATAGTAGCAGCATCAGGAGTTAATGTCGCAAAAATGAGTGGTAGAGGATTAGGACATACTGGTGGTACTATTGATAAATTAGAATCAATTAAAGGATTTCAAGTATCTTTAGAAAGAGAAGAATTTATTAAACAAGTAAAAGAAATTGGTTTATCAGTTATAAGTCAATCGGGTAATATCGTTCCGGCTGACAAAAAAATTTATGCCCTAAGAGATGTAACCGGAACTGTTGAATCAATTCCTTTAATTGCTTCTAGTATTATGAGTAAAAAAATAGCTAGTGGTGCTCAAAATATTGTCATTGACGTTAAAGTTGGTAACGGAGCTTTAATGAAAAACGAAGAAGATGCAAAAACACTAGCGAAAACAATGATTAGAATTGGTGAATCATATAATCGAAAAGTAGTATGCGTTCTAACTAATATGGATGTTCCTTTAGGAAAAAATATTGGTAATGGATTAGAAGTACTGGAAAGTATTGAAGTATTAAAAGGTAATGGTCCAAAAGACTTAGAAATGTTATGTCTAAGATTAGGATCAATAATGGTATCGATGGCCAAAAATATAAGTGAAGAAGAAGCATATAATGTAGTAAAAGAAAACTTGGATAATGGTAAAGCATTAGCCAAATTTTATGAATTTATTGCTTATCAAAAAGGGGATATTAATAATATAAGTATTTCTAATAATATAATATCCATAAAAAGTAAAGAAGAGGGTTTTATAACGCATATTGATACTGAAAAACTGGGCGAAATCGTTAAAAATATCGGCGGTGGTAGAACTAATAAAGAAGATTCTATTGATTATGGTGTTGGTATTGTTTTAAATAAAAAAGTTGGTGACTTAGTTTTTGAAAACGAAGAACTAGTTAAAGTATATATAAGTGATAAAGACTTAAAAATAAATGAATTATTAGATTGTTTCACAATAAGTGAAGAAGCACCAAAAAAAGCAAACTTAGTCATTGATATTATAAGATAATGTCAAAATGTGTCAAAAAAAGAATTTTTTCTTGAAACTTAAAAAAATATATTATATTCTAATAATAGAGGGAGTGATAGCGTGATATATCCATCAATAGATAAACTATTAAATATTGCTGGTTCGAAATATTTACTAGTTAACCTAATATCAAAAAGAATCGATGAAATGGAAAAAGTAAAAAACTACCAAATGAAGGAAGAAGAATACATTTCTAAAAAAAACATCGGAAAAGCTTTAGAAGAAATAGCTAAAGGGTATGTAAAAATAAAAGCTGAATAAGCTTTTTTAATTTTATCTTAAAAAATGTTTCTTTTTTTTTAAAAACAATGTATAATTAATTATAGGAGGAATGTGTATGGTATGGATTATTATTTTAGTGGTTGTTGTATTACTTGTTTTCTTTGTAATTAGTATTTATAATACTCTAGTACAATTAAGAAATAAAGTAAGAAATCAATGGTCACAAATTGATGTTGTTTTAAAAACAAGAGCGGATTTAATTCCAAATTTAGTTGAAACAGTAAAAGGATATGCAAATCATGAAAGTGAAACTTTAGAAGCTGTTATAAAAGCTCGTAATAGCTATGTAACTGCTACTACACCAGAAGATCAAATGAAGGCAAGTGGTGAAATTACTGGTGCCTTAAGTAAATTATTTGCTTTATCTGAAAGTTATCCAGACTTAAAAGCAAATGCTAATTTCATGGATTTACAACAAAAACTAACAGAAACTGAAGATAAAATTAGATACGCTAGACAATTCTATAATGATGCTGTTACTAAATATAACAACAAAATCGAAGTTGTTCCATCAAACATTATTGCTGGAATGTTCCATTTTGAAGCAGCTAAATTATTTGAAGTTGAAGCAGCAGATAGAGAAGCACCAAAAGTGCAATTCTAAGAATACTTTAAAAGTATTCTTTTTTTTGCAGGAATTTTAAAATTTATCTCGTATGATATTAGTAGGAGGTAAATATGATCGAAGAAAAAATTAGTGAAAGTTTTAAACATGTTGTTGCTAGTATTAAAAATGAAATTAAGACAACGCAAATAAATACAGTCCAACAAGTTAATAAAAATCTTATTATGATGTATTTTAGAATTGGTAAAATACTAGCTGAAAATAGTAAATATGGTAACAGTTTTATAAAAAATGTTTCTAGCGCTATAAAACTAGAATATCCAAATTTGAAGGGATTTTCAGATAGAAACTTAAAATATATGAAAAAATTTTACATTGAATATAATGATAATGAAAAAGTGCAACAACTTGTTGCACATTTACCTTGGGGTCATAACATATTATTAATGGAAAAAATAAAAGATAGAAATATAAGAGAAATTTATGCTAAAGCAACTATCGATAATGGATGGAGTAGGAATATGTTAGATTTACAAATTAAAACTAATTATTATAAACGAATTGGAAATTCAATAAATAATTTTAAAGACGTGTCATTAAAGCTTGATAGTGATTTAATTAATAATACCCTAAAAGATATTTTATTTCCTTAAATAATAATTATAAAGAAAAACAGCTAGAAAATAAAATGATAGAAAAAATTAAAAATGTTCTTTTAGAATTTGGTAATGGATTTAGTTTTGTTGGTAGCCAATATAAATTAGTAATTGGAGAAAATGAATATTTTATCGATTTACTATTTTATCATTTGAAATTAAAATCTTATATAGTAGTTGAATTAAAGGCAACTGAATTCAAACCTGAATATATTGGTAAAATGAATTTTTATTTATCTGCAGTAGATGATTTAATAAAAGATAAGACTGATAATCCTACAATTGGTTTAATTTTATGCAAAAATAAAAATAGATTTATAACTCAATATGCTTTAAAAGATATAAACAAACCTATTGGAATAAGCTCATTTAAGTTAAAAGAATATCTACCAACAGAAGAAGATTTAAATATGTATATTGATTTAGAAGATAATTAAAATCTTTAATATCTTAAAAAACGCTTTTTTTCTTTTATTTTCTTAAAAAAAATGATATAATATTTAAGAATAAGGGTAAGGTAATGTGATATGAAAAAAACAAAGGTAATTGCGACCATTGGGCCTGCAAGTAAAGATGAAAATGTTTTAAAAGCATTAATTAGTAATGGTATGGATATTGCGCGTATCAATATGACTCATTCTGATTATCAATTTGCCGAAGACATTATCAAAAAAATTAGAAAAATCGATAAAGAATTAAATAAAAATACGGGTATATTAATTGATTTAAAAGGACCAGATATCATAGTAAATACCTTTGAAGGTGGAACCGCTTACTTTAATACCGGAGATAAAATTAGAATTTATGATGACCCATGCTTAGTAGGAGATTCTACTAAGTTTTCAGTGAGCTATAATAACTTTGTAAGAGACGTTAAAACAAATACAACAATAAAACTAAATGATGGTTTAATTGAGTTATTAGTTTTAGAAAAAGGGGTAGACTACTTATTATGCGAAGTTAAAGTTGGTGGCTTTATTGAAGATCATAAAGGTGTTAATGTAATAAATCGAAAACTTAATGTGCCTTTCTTAAGTAAAAAAGATAAAGAAGATATATTATTTGCTGATCGAATAGAAGCAGACTTTTTAGCTTTATCATTTGTATCAAATTATGAAGATGTTTTAGAAGTATATGACCATTTAATTGATATTAAAAATGATCGTTTAGCAATAATTGCGAAAATAGAAAATGAATCAGCAGTAGAAGATTTAGATAATATTATTAGTAATAGTGATGGAATTATGATTGCTCGTGGTGATTTAGGAGTAGAATTACCTATGGAAAGAGTTCCAGGAATTCAAAAGAAAATCATTAATAAATGCCATATGGAAGGTAAATTCAGCATTGTTGCTACCGAAATGATGTCATCAATGGAAAATACTAATAGACCAACTAGAGCTGAAGTATCTGATGTTGCGAATGCTATACTAGATGGTATTGATGTAGTTATGTTATCAGGTGAAACAACGGTTGGTAAATATCCAGTTGAAACATTAGAAACAATGGTTAAAATAATTGAACAAACCGAAAAAGAAGTTGATTATTATAAATTTATTGACCAAGCAATGCGTACAGAAAATGAAGATATAACCGGGACAATTGCTTATAGTGTAGTAATGAGTGCGGATAAAATGAAAGCCAAATTAATAATGACACCAACAATGACAGGATATACAGCTAAAAAAATATCAAGATTTAGACCAAGTTGTCCAATTATTGCTTTATCACCAGATGAAAAAACAATTAAAAATTTAAATATCTATTATGGTGTATATCCAATATTAATTAGTAAAATAACTACATTTGATAAAATCCTTGAAAAAATAAATGAGGTAGCTAAATCTTATGATTTAGTAAAAGATGATAAATATATAATAACTGGTGGTTATCCATTTAACGATGTAAAAAAAACCAACTTTATGAAAATAGAGGAGATGAGGTGATTAGATGTATAAATTAGGAGATCAATTTAGTTTTGATTACGCTAAAGCAAAGCCAAACGAAAAAAATGTTGTTCAAGGACAAAAATATCGTTTTACAGTTTTAACAGAACGATTAATTAGAATGGAATATAGTGAAGAAGGTTTATTTGAAGATCGTCCTACTGAATTAGTTTGGTATCGTAATATGCCCCGTGTTGAATTTAAACTAAAAGAAGATAAAAAATACTTAGAAATAGAAACAAAATATTTCCGTTTAACTTATGTTAAAGAAAATCCATTTGCGGGTTCTAAATTTAACCCAACAGCTAACTTAAAAGTAGAATTATTGAATACTGATCGTATTTGGTACTATAATCATCCAGAAGTTAGAAACTATGGCGCACCAGGAATGAGCTTAGATGATTCAAAAAAACTAAAACTAAAAAAAGGATTATACTCAGTAGATGGTTTTGCTTCTATTGATGATTCAAAATCGAATATATTTAGTGAAACTGGTGATATTATTTATCGTAATAGTTCAGCTTTAGATGTATACTTATTTATGTATTTAAAAGACTTTGCTTTATGTTTAAGTGATTATTATGATATTACTGGTAAACCAGCATTAATACCAAGATATGCTTTAGGTAACTGGTGGAGTCGTAATATTGAATACAATGATCAATCATTAAATGAATTAGTAGCTAATTTTGAAGAAAACGAAATTCCTTTGTCAGTAGTTTTATTAGATAAGTATTGGCACAAAAATAAAATTGGAGATAAAACATATGAAACAGGTTTTTCATGGAATAATGATTTATTTGCTAATCCAAAGAAAATGATTGACTACCTTCATAAAAAAGGTATTCGTCTAGGATTAAATGTTGACCCAATGGAGGGAATCTTACCATATGAAAATAACTTTGATAAAATAAGTGAATATCTTAAAAAAGATGAAAACGGAGCCATTCCATTTAATGTCTTAGATCCAAAAACAGTCGATGCTTATCTTAAAGTTTTAATTCATCCATTGGATACAACTGAAGTAGACTTTTATTGGATAAACTACGAAGAAACATCTAAACTAGAAGAATTATTTTTACTTGATCATTATCATTTTAATGATATGAAAAGAGACTATAAACGTCGTCCAATAATATTAAGTCGTAATAATATGTATGCTCCACACCGTTATCCTGTTTTATACTCAGGAAAAACGATAGTTAGTTGGGATACTTTAAGAATGATTCCAATTCATAATGCTAGTGCAACAAACATTGGATGTAGTTTCTGGGCTCATGATATTGGTGGTTACTATAAGGGAACTGAAGATAATGAATTATATACAAGATATGTTCAATTAGGAGTATTTTCACCAATTCTAAAATTTGGTAGTGATGAAGGTAAATATTATAAAAGAGAACCATGGAAATGGGGTATCAAAACATATAATATCGTTAAACATTACTTAAATTTAAGACATAAACTAATACCTTATTTATATGCTGAAAGTTATAAATATCATAAATCAGGAATGCCATTAATTATGCCAATTTACTATAAATATCCTGAAATGTACGATGATAGTAATTATCGTAATGGATATTTCTTTGGTACTGAATTATATATTTCACCAATTATAAATCGTAAGGATTATGTAATGAATAGAGCTATTCATAAATTCTTTTTACCAGATGGAGTATGGTATGATTTTGTAACTGGTAAAAAATTCTTAGGTGGTCAAAACTATGTATCTTTCTTTAAAGATGAAGATTACCCAGTATTTGCTCGTGCTGGTTCAATTATAACTATGGGTACTAATGACGAATTAAATAATACTAACCCACCAAAGAATTTAGAAATACATATTTTCCCTGGTATGAGTAATACATATAACTTATATGAAGATGATGGCGTAAGTGATTTATATCGAAAAGAATATTTCTTGCTTACTGCAATTGACTATAATTATATGCCTAATAACTATACGGTTATTGTAAGACCAGTAACTGGTAAAACAGGTATTGTACCAGAAAAAAGGAATTATAAATTTGTCTTCCGTAATACAAAAAAAGCTGATGATATAGTAGTATATTTTAATGATTTACCAATCGAAGCTAAAGGATATGTATCAGGACCTAACTTTATTGTTGAAGTAAACGATGTATCATCAATTGGTCAATTAACAGTTAACTGTAAGGGTAAAGATATTGAAATTGATGCTTTAAGACTTATAAATGATGATATTGAATCAATTATCGCTGACTTACAAATTGAAACAAAAATGAAAGACTTGATTGATGAGGTATTATTTAGTGATATGCCAATGAAGAAAAAACGTATTGCGATACGTAAATTAGGCGCAAAAGGTTTGGAACACAAATTTATTAAACTATTCTTAAAATTATTAGAATATATGGATCAAGTTTAAACTTGGTCTTTTTTTTAAAATAATATAGTACTTTTTATTTTATTATGATATAATAATTGTAAGAATAGGAGGGTCCTATATGGTAAAAAAAGAAGCACCAAAAACCGAAATGGATGCTGCTTTAGATAAATTAGCTAAAGAAGTTAAAAAAGTTAAGAAAATGCAAAAAAAAGATGAACCAATTAGTAAATCAGATTTAAAATTCCGAATTGTTGATATAGAAAAAGAAAATGTCGATGTTGCAAAAAGTCTCGAAAACTTATCAAAAGAATTAAAAAGTGATGCAGAAGCAAGAAAATCGCTACTTAAAGAAGCTAATGAACGAATTGATACATATTCTAATAAAATAATGGATTATAAAAAAGAAATAGAAGATTATAAATTAAAAGAAATAGAATATAAAAATCAAGAACGTGAATTAAGTGAATATGTTGAAATGTATAATGAAAAATGTGAAGAATATGATGAAGAACTTACTAAATTAAATGATGAAATAGTAAGATTACGTAAAAAAATTTTGAATAATGATAGTGTTTTATCTAATCTAAAATCAATGGTTACAATATTAATTAAAAGATATGGTATTGACGAAATAGCAAATATTACTGGCATTGAAAAAGATAACATTGAAAAATACCTTCAAGATTAAGAAGGTATTTTTTTATAGCATTTGATAATTTGAACTATTATAGTTATTAGTACCATACATATTCTCCAAAGCGGAAACACGTTTTTCTAAATTATTAAGGCGATTAACTATATCAGTATCATTATCATTCATTTGTCCAGTATATGTAGGCATTTGATTATATGGTTGCATCATCATTGGAGGCATCATCATTGGCATACCATATGCCATTGGACAGTTTCTTTTGCTTTTCATAAATCCACTCCATTCTAATTTAATTATATGCAAACAAAGGTAATATGTGCTATAATATTAATAGGGGATAGATAACATGGATTTATATAAATATGAAAAAGAACTTTATAAAAATGGTGTTAATTTAATTGGTGGTGTTGACGAAGTAGGACGGGGACCATTAGTTGGACCAGTAGTAGCTGCTTGTGTTGTTCTACCAAAAGACTTTGTGCTAGAAGGATTAACTGATTCAAAAAAGCTAAGCGAAAAAAAAAGAAATGTCTTTAGTGATTATATTAAAGAACATGCTATTGCCTATGGTATAGGTGAAATTAGCCCTGATATAATTGATAAAGTAAATATCTATCAAGCAACTAAATTAGCTATGGAAAAAGCTATAAAACAAGTTGAGAAGAAAGTAAAATTAGAACATATTTTAATCGATGCTATGCCTCTTGATTTAGATATTCCAACAACTTCAATTATTAAAGGCGATAGTTTAAGTATATCTATTGCGGCAGCTTCAGTTATTGCTAAAGTATACCGTGATGATTTAATGTATAAATTAGATAAAAAATATCCAGAATATGCTTTTGCTAGTCATAAAGGATATCCTACTAAAAAACATATTGAGGCCATAAATAAATATGGTTTAATAGAAGGTTATCGTAAAACTTATGGACCAGTAAAAGAAGTGTTAGAAAGGGTGGAAAAATGCAAATAAGAATTATTAAAGTAGGAAGTTTACAAACTAATTGTTATATCTTAGTTAAAGATGGTAACTGTATTATAATCGATCCGGGTGATCAATTCTATTCAATTGAACATCAAATAGGTGATAATAAACTAGTTGCTATTTTAATAACCCATCGTCATCCAGATCATATTGGAGCTTTAGATAAATTTGAAAAAGAATATCATGTACCTGTTTATGATAAATCTAATTTAGAAGAAAAAAAATATGAAATGTTTGGCTTTAAATTTGAAGTAATATATACACCAGGTCATACTAGTGATTCAATATCTTTTTATTTCTATGATTATAACTTTATGTTCTCTGGTGACTTTATCTTTAAAGGAACAATTGGCAGAACTGATATGCCAACAGGAAGTAACGAAGAAATGATGAATAGTATTAGAAAAATAAGTGAATATAGTGATCGTATTAGAGTATATCCAGGACACGGTGATATGACTAATTTAGGTGAAGAAAAAGATAAAAATCCATTTTTTAATTAAGGAGGTAATTATGAAGAAAAAAGGTTTTACAGTATTTGAATTATTAGCAGTTATTATTGTAATCGCTGTTCTAACTTTAGTAGCAATCCCAGAATTAGTTAAGGTAATTAACGGAACAAAGGATAGTAGTAAATTAGAAACAGTTAAAAACTATGTTAAAGCATTAGAAGATCAAATTATTGCTGAACAATTTGATAAAGCCCCTTTAAAAAATGGGTGCTATATTGTTGAAGATGGAATCATAATGCGAAAAGGTAATTATGCTAATCCAGATGACGCTAGAATAATTCCTGCTGCTAAAGGAGACTTACCAGAAGAAGGTTGGGTTATTATGAAAGATGACTCAGTTATAAAAGGACAATTTATTATTAGTGACACAATTATTAATTATGATGGAACAGATTCACATCTTGATACAGAAAAAGAAGGCTACTCATTAGATAGTTCATGTATAGAAGACTAAGGTCTTTTTTTTTCTAGTTTTGTCGATTTAGTATAAATAATATTAAAAATATGCTAAATTAAACTAGGAGGAACTCATATGACTAATGAAGATATTACAGAATATAGTAAATTAATTTATAGTATTATGAAGCGTTTTAAAAATTATGCTAATAAAGATGACTTATATCAAGCAGGTTATATAGGTTTAATGAATGCTTATCAAAATTATGATAATTCTTATGGAGCTAAATTTACTACCTACGCTTATCCATATATTTTAGGTGAAATGTATAAACAAGTTTGTGAAGATAAAAGTATTAAAGTAGGGAGTAAAATGAATGCGCTAAGTTTAAAATTAGAAAAAGCAATCAATATATTATCCCAAAAGAATAATCATTATCCAACTACTCATGAATTAGCACATTTTTTAGAAATAGATGAAGTTGAAATAATTGAATGTTTAAAAGTAATGAATCCCGTACTTAGTACTGATACTTTAATTAGTACTGATGACAATAATATAACTTTAATGGATACCATAAGTAGTCCAGACACTGATATTGATACTTTGTTATTGCTAAAAGATGCAATAAGTAAATTAAGCGAAGAAGAACGTTTTATACTAAATCATAATTTAAATAATTATACGCAAGAAGAAATAGCTTCTTTACTTAATAAAAATCAAGTTAAAGTATCAAGAGAATTAACTAAAATAAAGCAAAAAATTAAGTCATATGTGGCTTAATTTTTTTGTATAAAAAAGTTCATTTTTTCCATACTATTATTGGTGAAAAATATGGAAAAAGGAAAGTATCAAGAACTTGTAAAAAAGAGAACTCCTAAAGAAGATAGAATTAAAAATAGTATTAAGGCTTTTTTAATTGGTGGCTCTATAGGTGCTTTAGCTGAGTTATTAGTAAATATTTATATGAATATCTTTGAAATTCCAAGAGTAGAAGCAAATCCTTATATGATTATTACGATTATATTTGTTGCTTGCTTATTTACAGGAATTGGTTTTTTTGATAGTCTTGTAAAATGGGCTGGTGGTGGTTTAATTATTCCAATTACAGGCTTTGCTCATTCCGTAATGAGTTCAACAATGGAATACCGAAAAGAAGGACTAGTAACTGGTATAGGGGCAAATATGTTTAAACTAGCGGGAACAGTTATTGCATTTGGAATTATTAGTGCTTATGTTCTTGCTTTAATTAGAATATGTCTATTTGGAGGTACCATATGACCACAAAATATAATAATGTTTATTTAAATAATACTTACACAATAGCTGGGATAAATGAAGCAAAAGGACCATTAGGTAAATATTATGATAAAGTATATCAAGATTTTTATTTTGGTGCTAAAAGTTTTGAAAAAGCAGAAAGTAAAATAATTGAAGAAGCAGTTAATGCTTTAATTATTCAATCAGGAAAACCAGATTTATTTATATCGGGTGATTTATTAAACCAGTTGGTTGCTTCTAACTATGCAGCAAGTAAATTAAGTCTTCCTTATTTAGGAATTTATAGTGCTTGTGCATCTAGCGTTCAAGGATTAATTATTGCATCTAATTTTATTGAACATAATATTATAAATTCTTGCATTTGTTCCGCTTCTTCACATAATAATACTGCTGAAAGACAATTTCGTTATCCTGTTGAATATGGTGGAATAAAGCCAAAAACCGCAACTTTTACCACAACTGGTGTTGGAGCTGCATACTTATCAAATAAAAAAAGTTGTATTAAAATTGAATCAGCAACAATTGGTGAAGTAGTTGATATGGGGATAAAAGATGTCTATGATATGGGTTCGGTTATGGCTCCTGCTTGCGCAAAAACATTATATACCCACTTACTTGAAACACACCGTGACTATTCTTATTATGATTTAATCCTAAGTGGCGATTTAGGTCGTTATGGGAAGGATATTTTTAAAATTTTAATGAAAAAAGATTATAATATAAATTTAACAAATTATGATGATTCGGCCTGTATGATATATGATTTAGATAAGCAAAATGTTTATGCGGGAGGATCGGGACCAGCTTGTTTGCCACTTGTTACATATAGTTATATTTTAGAAAAAATGCAAAAAAAGGAAATAAATAAAGTTTTATTACTTGCTACGGGTGCTTTAATGTCACCTACAATGGTTAACTTAAAACTTAGTATTCCAGCAATATGTC
Organism: uncultured Bacilli bacterium; assembly: GCA_905235045.1. Taxonomy (GTDB): domain Bacteria; phylum Bacillota_I; class Bacilli_A; order RF39; family UBA660; genus CAJOJO01. The sequence goes on along the minus strand of CAJOJO010000008.1, from coordinate 43,738 downwards.
ATGCGATTAGTTTGGAGGTAATCTAATGTTATACTTAAACTCTTTTTTATTCTGTGGTTTTATTTGTTTACTAGGACAAATAATTCTTGACAACACAAAATTAACAAGTGGTCATATAACAACCCTTTTTGTTGTAATAGGAACTTTTTTAGATATTTTTAGTATCTATGATTGGATTATTATAAGAGTTGGTGGAGGAGCATTAATTCCCATCACTTCTTTTGGTCATTCACTAATTCATGGAGCAATGGAAGCAGCTCGTAATTTTGGTATAATTGGATTATTTTTTGGTATGTTTGATTTAACTTCGCCTGGTATAGTCGCAGTAATTGTCTTTTCTTTTTTTATGAGTCTAATTTTTAAACCTAAATCATAGTCTTTTTTTTTATAAATTTCATACATTTAATTAGAGGTGGATTATGAAGAAAGTATTATTGTTTTTAATAAGTTTATTACTTCCTATTAGTATCTTTGCAAGTGAAAACACTATAATGGTTGATGACTCTTTAGCTAGTAATGCTAAATCAGCTATTTTAATTGAAGCAACAACCGGGGAAATTTTATTTGAGAAAAATAGCCATGAAAAATTAGCGCCCGCTTCAATGACTAAAATAATGAGTATGTTAGTAATTATTGAAGCAATTGAAAAAGGAGTAATTAATTGGGATGATAAAATTACAATATCCGAAAATGCATCAAAAATGGGTGGTTCACAAATCCTATTAGAAGCAGGAGAAGTAATGACTGTATCGGATTTATTTAAAGGTGTTGCAGTTGCGAGTGGGAATGATGCAGTAGTAGCTCTTGCAGAAGCAACTTATGGAACAGTTTCTGAATTTGTAAATGAGATGAATAAAAAAGCTAAAGAATTAGGGCTAAAAGATTCCAACTTTAAAAATCCCCATGGTTTAGATGAGGCTAATCATTATTCTAGTGCTTATGATATGAGTGTAATTGCTAAAGAACTTATTAAACATGAAGAAGTATTAAAATATACTAGTATTTATGAAGATTATTTAAGAAAAGGAACTGATAAAGAATTTTGGTTAGTTAACACCAATAAACTAGTACGTTTTTATAATGGTGCAGATGGATTAAAAACTGGTTATACTGATACCGCTGGTTATTGTTTAACCGCTACTGCTAAAAAAGATAATGTTAGGTTAATTGCCGTTGCTATGAATGAACCATCTAGTAGTACTAGAAATGCTGAAATATCATCATTATTAGACTATGGTTTTGCCAAAATAACCGTTTATAACATTGCTAAAAAAGATACTGTTATTAAGAAAGAAGTAATTGATAAAGCCGCAAATGATTATGCTTTAATAGTACCTATGTATGATGTAAATATAGTTAAACCAAAAGGAACAAAATTAGGTAAAATTACTTATGAATTAAAACTAAAGAAAATTGAAGCGCCAATAAAAAAAGGAACAATAATTGGTAATTTAAAAATAAAAGAAAATAATAAAGTAATTAATGAAATACCAGTTACCGTTAAAGAAGATATAACTAAAACAAATATTATAAGTTTATATTTTAAAAATATAAAAGATATAATTACAGGTAATATAATTTTTTAATTGCCAAGCCATCAATTATAAGGTATAATTATAATAGGAGGGTGGTTCGGTGAAAGAATATCTATCTAATATAATAGGATTTTCTTTATTAGGTTTAATTGTATGTCCTTTATATGACTATTTATATCAAACAATAATAAGTCATACAAAATTCATTTATCATATTGAAACACATGCAATTATACCAGTATCTATTATTTTAGTTATTATTACTTATGTCGCTTTGTGCACAAGTACACCATGTGTAAAGGAAGAAACAAATTAGTTTCTTTTTTTTTAATAAAATGTTAAAATTATATTAGGTGATAATATGAAGAAGATAACTTATTACTTTAAAAGATTATTTACTATGAGCTTTAAATCAATGTTTGAAAGCGTTAAAGAAGTATCTAAAAGAAGTGGTAAATGGCGTATACATATCTTCTTCGATATGATTATCTGCTCTATTAAATATCAAGCTGGTTATATGGATTATAAAGTATTCTTCTTTGAAAATTTAACTCGTCGTCAAAGAAAAACTTTTATTACAAGAGGTGTTAATAATGGTTACATTAAAACCATGAATAATAGTCTATATTATGATTGGTTTAATAATAAAATAAAATTTAACGAGAAATTTAATGATTATTTAGGAAGAGAATATATTTATTTAAGATCTAACTTAGAAGTATTTAGTGAATTTGCTTTAAAACATAAAGTAATTATTGTAAAACCAATTGATGCTCAATGTGGTAAAGACATTCAAAAAATTGAGATAAACGAAAAAACTAATTTAAAAAACTTATACATGCGATTAGTTCATAACAAACAATTATTAATTGAAGAATGTGTTAAACAACACAAAAAAATGAATGAATTATTTCCTTATAGTGTTAATACATTAAGAATTGTTTCTTGTTATAAAAAAGGTAGAACAACTATTTTATTTCGCGCAATAAGAATCGGTAATGGTAAAAATGTGGTTGATAATTTTAACCATGGAGGAATGTATAGTATTATTAGTGAAGATGGTGTTATAACGAAACCAGCTATTGATAAAAAAGGTAATGTTTATATTAATCATCCAGTAACTAATACTTTAATTGAAGGATTTAAAATACCTTACTTTAATGAAGCCATTCAAATGGTTAAAGAAGCCGCTAAAGTAATTCCGGAAGTTGGATTAGTTGGTTGGGATGTAGCAATTACAAATAATGGACCAGTTATGATTGAAGGAAACCAATTACCTGGTTATGATATTTATCAATCAAAAATTCATTTAAACGATGATGGAACAGGCATTAAACCATTATTTGATAAAGTTATCTATAATAAAGAACAAAAATAGTTCTTTTTTTTTATGTTAAAAATATAATTTACTATAAGGAGGAAAAATAGATGGAAACACTTAAAGTATCAAGTAAATCAAATCCTAATTCAGTAGCTGGAGCTTTAGCTAATGTATTCCGTACTAACGATGAAGCCGAAATCCAAGCAATCGGAGCCGGGGCCCTTAATCAAGCAATAAAAGGTATTGCCATTGCGCGTGGCTTTGTCGCACCATCTGGTAAAAATTTAGTTTGTATTCCAGCCTTTACTGATATTGTAATTGATGGTGAAGAAAGAACTGCCATTAAACTTATTGTTGAAGCTAAATAAAGAAACATTGTTTCTTTTTTTTATTGGTGATATTTATGGATCAAGAAATGCGTAAAGAAATAATCTTAGATAACTATGAGCATCCTTTTCATAAAGGATTAATAAATGATGATGATTATATATTAGTTAATGCTAATAGTGATACATGTATTGATGAAATAAACTTAATGGTAAAGTTAGTTGATGATAAAATAGTTGATGCTTATTTTGATGGTGAAGCTTGTGCTATATGTACTAGTTCAACATCTTTAATGGTTAATAAATTAATTGGTAAAACTTTAGAAGAAGCAGTTACTATTTATAATAATTTTAAAAATATGATAAATGAGGAAGACTATGATGAAAATATCTTAGAAGAACTAATAATTTATGATAATATTGCAAAACAACCAAACAGAAAAAAATGTGCACTACTTCCATGGATGGGATTTGAAAAAGTAGTTGGTCAAGTAAAAAAATAAAGGTTTATTTTGAACCTTTTTTTTGTTATAATATTTAAAGGTGGTAAGTATGGATAACAAGTTAGAAAAGTTATTAGAAAAAGCGGGTATAAATGAACACGAATATTTTTTAAATGGTACTTTAGAAAGCATTGTAACTAATGATACAAAAGATGTTTGTGTTATTAATATTCATTTAAATAATACTTTACCATTTAATTTATATTTAAAACTAAATAATAATTTGCAAGCTGCTTTTCCTGGAGTTAGAAAAGTTAGTTTAAACATAAAGGTAGATAATAAAAGCATTAAAGAATTTTATAATTATTTAGATTACTTTGTTAATTCTTTAGAAATTGATGAATTAAAAAATAATGATAATGTAACTTATAAAGCTGATAAGTTAATTATTGATACTCATCAATTAATTCCCGAAAAAGAAGAAAGTTTAATTAAATCATTTCAAAAATGTGGTTATGAAATAAGAATTGAGTATAAAGGAGAAATAAAATTAAAGGCTCCTAAATTAGAAGTAAAAGATAATGATAATGAAGTAATTTATGGTCGTAAAATTAATGATGAAATAACTCGAATTGACGCAATTTATGAACCAGGTGGGATTGTAACAATCGAAGCTTACTTATTTGGTGTAGAAAATAAATCTTTAAGATCAAAAAATGGCCGTGATTTTAAAATTGTTAACTTTAAGATAACTGACTTTACTGATAGTATATATGGTTCAATGTTTTTAAATAGTGAAGAAAATTTTCCGGCTGTAGAAGAAAATAAATGGTATAAAATAAGAGCTAAAGTAAAAGAACCAGATAAATATAATCCTGATATAACTTTAAATGTTATGGATATAAATCGCTTAGATAAAGAAATAACTGAACGTACTGATAATGCAGAAACAAAAAGAATTGAACTTCATGCTCATACTATGATGAGCCAAATGGATGGTGTTATTAAAGAAGAAGATTTAGTTAAAAAAGCGATTAAATTTGGTCATAAAGGAATTGCTATAACTGATCATAACTGCTGTCAAGCATTCCCAAATGTATTTAACTACGTTAAAGGAATAAATAAAGATCGTGAAGAAAAATTTAAAGTAATATATGGGACTGAATTAACTTTAATTGATGACACAATGCGTATTGTAATTCGTCCAACTGATGATTCATTACTAGATTCAACTTATGTTGTTTTTGACTTAGAAACAACTGGTTTTAATGCTGGTGGCGAAGATTCAATTATTGAAATAGGTGCGGTTAAACTTAAAAATGGGGAAATTATTGATAAATATGATGAATTAGTAGATCCTGGTAAAGAAATTAGTGAACGTATTACTAACGTTACCAATATAACTAATGAAATGTTAGTAGGTAAACCAAAAGAAGAAGAAGCGGTTAAAAAATTTATGGACTGGGTTGGTGATTTACCAATGGTAGCCCATAATGCTAAATTTGATTCTTCATTTATTGAAATGGCATTTAAAAAATATGGTTTTGGCGAATATACTAATACTTTAATTGATACATTAGAATTATCAAGGACAATGGATAATACCTTTGCTCGTCATAGTTTATCAGCTTTAGTTAAAAGATATAATGTTCCTTTTGATGAAGAATCACACCATCGAGCTGACTATGATGCAGAAGGAACTGCTTTAGTTTTAGCAAAAATGCTAAAAAAACTAGATGATCGTAATATTGAAAAAATAAGTGATTTAGATAAATTAGTCGCAAAAAATGAAATTCATAAATATGGTCGTTCTTACCATGTTAATTTGCTAGTTTTAAATAAAACTGGTCTAAAGAATTTATTCCGTATTATTTCCCTTGCTAATACAAAATACTTATATAAAACACCAAGAATATTAAGAAGTGAAATTGAAAAATATCGTGATGGATTACTGATTGGTAGTGGTTGTTATGAATCAGAAGTATTTATTGAAGCCCGTAGTAAAAGTGACGAAGAATTAACGAACATTATTAATTTCTATGATTATGTTGAAATACAACCATTAGATTTATATAGTCATTTATTAGAATCTGGTGATTTTGGTTCAGAAGAAGAAATGATCGAAGTAGTTAAAAAAATAATAAAAACAACTGAAGATTCAGGCAAAATAATTGTTGCTACTGGAGATGTTCATAATTTAGAACCTGAAGATAAAATCTATCGTGAAATAATTGTTAATCAAAAAGTACCTGGTGGTGGTAGACATCCATTAGCTAAATATAAAGAAATTCCTAACTACTATTTTAGAACAACAGATGAAATGTTAGATGCTTTTAAATTTCTAGGTAAAGAAGAAGCCTATAAATTAGTCGTTACTAACACTAATAAGATTTTTGATATGGTAGAAGATGTTGAAGTTATTATTGATACAAAAGGTGTTCCTTTTTCTCCAAGAGTTAAAAATGAAGATGGAACATATGTAGATTGTCCAAGCGTTGTAACAGATTTAGTTTATGAAAAAGCCTTATCTTGGTATGGTAGTCCACTTCCATATAATATTGAAGAAAGAATTGCTAAAGAATTATATGGTGATGCTGTATTAGAAGCAATTAAATATAATTTAGCAAAAGAAAATATAACTGATGAAGAATCAATCTATAAAGAACTTCATAATACCATTTTAATGGGTGTAGAAAATGTTAAATCATTAGTTTGTCAAAACATCTTAGATAAAGTTGGTGAAAAACTAGAAGAAAATGATTTAGAACAAAGATTAAAAAAATCCTTGGGTGGTGTTATTGGTGCTGGATTTGATCCAATTTATTTAATTGCGCAAAGATTAGTAAAAAAATCTAATGATGATGGATTCTTAGTTGGTTCCCGTGGTTCTGTTGGCTCAAGTTTTGTCGCTACGATGATGGGAATAACCGAAGTAAATCCTTTACCAGCTCACTATCGTTGTACTAATTGTAAACATAGTATATTTGAAGATGAAAATGGTTCATTAGGTTCAAGATATTCATGCGGTATCGATTTACCAGATAAAATATGTCCTAAATGTGGTACACCAATGACTAAAGATGGTCAAGATATGCCATTTGCTACTTTCTTAGGATTTAATGCTGACAAAGTTCCTGATATAGACCTTAACTTTAGTGATTTAAACCAAGCTGCTGCCCATGAATACACAAAAGTATTATTTGGTGTCGATAATGTTTATCGTGCTGGTACAATTGGTACTGTTGCTGATAAAACAGCCTTTGGTTTTGTTAAAGGCTATTGTGAAGATAAAGGTATTACTATGCGTACTGCTGAAGTTGAAAGATTAGCTGCCCATTGTACTGGTGTTAAAAGAACAACTGGTCAACATCCAGGTGGTATTGTTGTTATTCCAGATTATATGGACGTATTTGATTTTACCCCATATCAATATCCAGCTGATGATGCTACTAGTCCTTGGCGTACAACTCACTTTGATTATCATAAAATTGAAGATTGTGTTTTAAAACTTGATATTTTAGGACATTCTGACCCAACGCAACTTAGAATGTTACAAGATATGACTGGTAAAGATGTAACTAAAGTACCACTAGATGATAAAGAAACTATGGCTATTTTCTTATCACCAAAAGTATTAGGCGTTACAGAAAGCCAAATAATGTGTAACACTGGTACTTTGGGTATACCTGAATTTGGTACAAAATTTACTATTCAAATGGTTGAAGATACTAAGCCAAAAACCTTTGGTGAATTAGTTAAAATATCAGGTTTATCACATGGTACTGATGTATGGCTTGGTAATGCTCAAGACTTAATTAAAGATAAAATTGTTCCATTTAGTGAAGTAATTGGTTGTCGTGATGATATTATGGTTTATTTAATGTATAAAGGTTTAGAACCAATTAAGGCATTTAAAATAATGGAATTTGTTCGTAAAGGAAAAGCTAGTAAACCAAAAGAAAGAGAACAATGGTTAGAATATGAATCTTTAATGAAAGATATAGGTATTGAGCCATGGTTTATAAATAGTTGTGCGAAAATTAAGTACATGTTCCCTAAAGCTCATGCTGCAGCTTATGTTATGAGCGCATTTAGAATTGCTTGGTTTAAAGTTCATATGCCAGTTTATTTCTATGCAACCTGGTTATCAAGTAAAGGAACAGACTTTGATGTTGAAATTATGATTAAAGGTTATAAAGCTATTAAAGATGCTTTAACATCAATTAATAATAAAGAAGACGCAACTAATAAAGATGCTGGTTTATATGAATCTTTGCACGTTTCGTTAGAAGCTAGTGCTCGTGGTATTAATTTTACTAATATTGATTTATATAAGAGTGGTTCAACTACTTGGGAAGTAATTGATGATAAAACAATTATTCCACCATTTTCTTCAATTGATGGTTTAGGTGTTACGGTTGCTAATAATATAGTTCAAGAAAGAGAAAAACAACCATTTATTAGTATCGAAGATTTCCAAAAAAGATGTAAAGTATCAAGTACTTTAATTGATAAAATGCGCTTAATGGGAATATTTGAAGGAATGGATGAAACAAATCAATTAAGCCTATTTTAAAAAATATGAATTAATTTCATATTTTTTTATATTTCGACATTTTTTTAAATATTTATTTGCTAATATATAAAACTTAAGGGAGGTTTTATATGTTAAAATTAGAAAATAATTTATTTGAAAGTATTAAGCATTATGATGAAGCTGGTAATGAATATTGGAGTGCTAGAGAATTACAAAAAGGATTAGAATATAATACTTGGCAAAAATTTCAAGTAATTGTTAATAAAGCCATGATTTCTTGTGAAAATAGTAAATTTAATGTTTCTGACCATTTTATCCAAGTGGGTAAAATGGTTAATATTGGTTCTAAGACAACAAGAAGTATTCGTGATTATAAATTATCCCGTTATGCCTGTTATTTAATAGCTCAAAATGGTGATTCAAGAAAAAAATAATAAAGATAAATTAAAAATATGAATTAATTTCATATTTTTTTTATGTTCTCATATAATTAGTTGGGTGAAAATAATGTTTTTTAAAAATATTCATACAAGAATTAAAATAATTACTTTGCTAATTATAATTTTATTTTTACTTGTTATTTTTAAAGTTTTTTATATTCAAGTATTTAGTTATAAAAAATTAAATAATTTAGCTTCATCTTTATGGAATAGAAATTTACCTATTGAAGCTAATCGGGGAAAAATACTAGATACAAATGGTGTAATATTAGCTGATAATTTAACAACTGCTTCATTAGTCTTAATACCCAATCAAATAAAAGATAAAGAAAAAGTATCTAGAGATTTAGCCAAAATACTGAATACATCATATGAAGAAATGTATAAACACGTTTCTAAAAAAACATCAATTGAAAGAGTTCATCCAGAAGGAAGAAGATTATCATATGATATTGTTAATAAAATAAATGAACTAAATTATGATGGTGTTTATTTAGTAAAAGAAACAAAGAGAGATTATCCTTATGATAAATTATTATCACATACAATTGGATTTGTTGGTATTGATAATCAAGGCTTAAGCGGATTAGAACTAACTTATGATAAATACTTAACTGGTACATATGGTTCAATTAAATATATGGGTGATGCAAAAGGAAATAAATTAGAATTAGCCGAAACTTATGAAAAACCACAGGATGGAATGAATTTAACTTTAACAATTAATTATAAATTACAAGCATCATTAGAAAGAGAACTAGATAATGTTGTTAGTAAATATAGTCCAGATCAGGCATTAGGAATCGCAATGGATCCTAATACCGGTGAAATTTTGGCTATATCATCTCGTCCAAATTTTAGCCCAACTAACTATCAAAATTATACTGTTGAAGAAATAAATCGAAATTTACCAGTATGGATGACTTATGAACCAGGTTCTACTTTTAAAATAATAACTTTAGCTGCTTCCTTAGAAGAACATACCGTTGATTTAGAAAAAGATACTTTTACTGATTCTGGAAGTATTCAAGTTGAAAATGCTAGAATTAAGTGTTGGAAACATGGTGGTCATGGTACCCAAACTTACTTACAAGTAGTGGAAAATTCTTGTAACCCTGGATTTGTTACTTTAGGTCAAAAACTAGGTAAAGAAAAATTGTTCTATTATATAAATCAATTTGGATTTGGTAAAAAAACAGGAGTTGACTTAAATGGTGAATCTAAAGGAATTTTATTTAATTTAGATAATGTTGGTCCTGTAGAACTTGCTACTACTTCTTTTGGTCAAGGTGTTTCAGTTACTCCAATTCAACAAATTACAGCTGTATCTGCCGCTATAAATGGTGGCTATTTATTAAAACCATACATTGTTAAAAGTATTAATGAACCAGAAACAAATAGTGTGATAAAACAAAATAGTAAAGAAATTGTAAGAAAAGTAATTACCAATGAAACAAGTGAAAAAGTAAGGTATGCTTTAGAAAGCGTTGTAACAAATGGAACTGGAAGAAATGCTTTTATTGATGGATATCGAGTAGGTGGCAAAACGGGAACTGCGCAAAAAGTTGATAGTGGTCACTACATGATAGGAAATTATATTGTATCATTTATTGGTTTTATGCCAGCTAATGATCCAAAAGTAATTGTTTATGTTGCTATTGATAATCCTAAAGGGGTAACCCAATATGGGGGAACAGTTGCCGCACCAGTAGCGCGTAATATATTATTAGACGCAATTGATATTTTAAATATTCCAAAACAAAAAGGAGCAAGTGAAAAAAATTATAATTACTACGATAAGAAATATGTTACTATTCCTAATGTCGTTGGTATGGAATTAAATGAAGCTTTTAAATTATTAAAGTCCTTTAAAGTTGAATATACTGGAACTGGTACTAAAGTAATATACCAAAGCCCAGGAGCTAATGAACGTATATATGAAGGTGAAACCATTAAGTTATTACTAGAATGAGGTGAAATATGTATTTAACAATTATCTCTTTAGCGGTTTTAATTAGTCTTCTTTTATCATTATTTTTAGGTTTAAGCATAATACCTATTCTAAAAAAATTTCATATTAATCAAAATTTAAGCATCTATTTAGAAGAAACACATCGAAGTAAAAAAGAAACTCCTACTATGGGTGGATTAATCTTTATAATTTCAACACTTATTACAATGCTAATTCTTTTGTTATTTAATAAAATAACTATTACTTATAATTTAGTAATTGTTATTTTTACTTTTCTAAGTTATGCTTTAATCGGTTTTATTGATGATTTCTTAATTATTAAAAGACATAATAATAATGGTTTATCAGAATTAACTAAATTATTACTACAAATTATAATAGCGATTATTTTCTTTATGCTTTTTTTACAAGAAAATGAACCTTTAATATGGTTTCAATCACTAAAACTAAAAATTGATATTGGTTGGTATTATGGATTATTTATTTTATTTATCTTACTTGCTAGTAGTAATGCTGTTAATCTAACTGATGGATTAGATGGATTAGCTGGTGGCTTATCAGTAATTGCTTTTATAACAATGGGAATTATTACTTATTTTACGGGTTGGTTAGAAGGGTATAAAGAAATAAGTATGTTTTGCTTTGTTCTAGCTAGTAGTATAATTGGTTTTTTAGTATTTAATGTAAACCCCGCTAAAGTATTTATGGGAGATACAGGTTCTTTAGCCTTGGGAGCTACTCTAGGAACAATTAGTATATTAACTAGACATGAGTTTTTACTTGTTTTAATTGGTATTGTTTTTGTTATTGAAACATTATCTTGCTTAATTCAAAGATATTATTATAAATTAACAAAAAAAAGAATTTTTCCTATGGCCCCCATACACCATACGTTTGAAAAATTAGGATGGAAAGAAAGAGATATTGTAAAACTATTTTGGCTAATTGGTTTAATAGGATCATTAATATCGGTATTGGTGATTAAATGAAAAAAATCGATTACATTTTATTTATAAGTGTTATTGTTTTATCTTTATTTGGAATTTTAATGATTTTTTCATCTTCATATGTATGGGCGGAATATAAATTTGCTGATCCATTAAAATATGTTAAACATCAGAGTCTATTTTTTTTAATTGGATTATTCCTAATGTATTTAATTATTAAACTAGATTATAAAGTATTATTAAAAAAAGCTAACTTAATTTTAATTATTTCACTTATTTTACTTATTTTAGTTATAATACCAGGTGTTGGTAGTATTAGAAATGGTAGTCGTAGTTGGTTTGGAATCGGATCTTTCGGTATTCAACCTAGTGAAGCCGCTAAATTAGGATTAATTATTTATGCGGCTAAATATTTATCTAGTAATGAACGAATATTAAATAAAATTATGAAAGGTGTTTTACCATTATTAATGATTGTTGGTTTAGTATTTCTTTTAATTATGTTGCAACCTGATTTTGGTACTGGAGTTATTATCGTAATGTCAATTATCGGTTTATTATTTATATCGGGTGTTAAAATATCATTTTTTTTAAAAATAGGATTACTAGGTATATTGGGAGTAGTAGGTTTAATTATTATCGCTCCTTATCGATTGGAAAGAATTCTATCATTTTTAAATCCGTGGAGTGATCCTTTGGGAAGTGGTTTTCAAATTATTCAAAGTTTATATGCAATAGGTCCAGGTGGGTTATTTGGCTTTGGTTTTTTAAATTCAAGACAAAAACATTTTTATTTACCAGAACCACAAACTGATTTTATTTTTTCTATTATCTCAGAAGAATTTGGCTTTATGGGTATTTTAATTGTTACCACTTTGTTTTTAATTATAATTATTAGGGGAATTAGAATAGCTTTAAAAGCTGATAATTTGTTTAGTAAATATTTAGCATTTGGGATTGTTTTTCAAATATCTATTCAAACTTTACTTAATTTAATGGTTGTAGTTGGATTAATTCCAGTTACTGGTGTAACCCTTCCATTTTTAAGCTATGGTGGAAGTAGTTTATTAATAAGTATGATAAGTATTGGGATACTTTTAAATATATCTAGGAATTCAACATAATTTGACAAAATATTCAAAATAAATGTGTTATTATAGAAAACATTTATTGGAGGTGTTTTCTATGAATGAAGTAATTACAAAAGAAGAAATACATATTGAAAATATGATTTATGAAATTAGAGGAAAACAGGTTATGCTCGACTCTGATTTGGCTAAATTATATCATGTTGAAACCAAAAGAATAAATGAAGCTGTAAAAAATAATCCTGAAAAATTTCCAGAAAGATACAGTTTTGTTCTAAGTAACGATGAGAAAAACAATTTGTGGTCGAAATTTTCGACCGCAAATATAAGCAATATGTCTCGTGTTAATCCAAGAGTATTTACAGAACAAGGAATTTATATGCTAGCAACAGTATTAAAATCTAAGGTTGCTACTTTTGTTAATATACAAATAATGGATACATTCGTAGCGATGCGTCATTATATTGGAAACAATTTATTAGAACAAGGATATATAAATAATTTAGTACTAGAAGATAATCAAAAAATAAAGAAAAATACTAATGATATTAAATTACTCCAACAAACATTTGATAGTTTTAAAGAAGAAAATTTAGAAAATGAATTGTATTTTAATGGAAAAAGATATGATGCTTATTCTAAAGTACTAGATATTTTTAATGAAGCAAAGAATGAATTAATCATAATAGATAGATATACAGATAAAACTATGCTTGATATGATTAAAAATTTAACATGTAAGGTAATATTAATTACTGGATCTAATACTAAAATAACAAAATTAGATATAAATAAGTATAATGAAACATATAATAATTTAAAGATTATTTATAATGATACTTATCATGATAGATATTTTATAATTGATAGTAATAGAATTTATCACTCAGGTAACTCAGTTAACCATATTGGATATAGAAAATCTTCAATTAATATATTACAAGATGAAAAAGTAAAAAAAACTATAATAAAAGATATAGAAAAAATTCTTTCTTCCCAAGAAATGTAATCTATAAAATTTTCTCTCCAAAAACTTGTATCAGGGGATACACTTCCATTTTTAAGTTATGGTGGAAGTAGTTTATTAATAAGTATGATAAGCATTGGAATACTTTTAAATATATCTAGGAATAGTTTATAATACATGATATAATTATTTTGGAGGTAATGTTATGATTATGAGTGAAGAGGAAATGGATGAACAATTAGAACTTTGTTACGCCTTAAGGATGTATGAAGCTTCAACAGATGTATCAAAGGTAGAAAATGATATGGCGTCTATCGATAATAAATCCCCTTTAAAGGAAATTCCAAAATCGCAAATGACATTATATGGTGTATCTAGCGTATTTTTTTCTGAATACTTTGATACAAGTGAAGAATTAGAACAATGGATAGAAAATAATAATCTATTATATGGGAGAAGATATAAAATTGAGTATTTGGGAAAAGTTGCTGATAGAAGTGACGTAATAAGAGTTACGTGTGATGACCATAAACCACAATTATATGCTGCGGTTGATGAAGATGGTTATGCTATATATAACTTTACAAGAAGTTTTGCTTCTAAGAAAAATATATGGGAGTTTAACTATGGAAGAAAAGAAATGTATTCGGCGTTTAGAGATAGAGGAATTTCTTTTGAAAATGATGTTTATGGTGAGATAGAAAAAAGAAATGAAAAAATCTTAAAATTATGTAAAGAAAATAATTTGTTAAAGTTATTAATATAAATGTAAATTATACTTAATTTAAATGTATATCATAAATCTCTTTATCTTTATATCTAACAATTTAAGAAATAAATTTGCTGCTAATGAATTTAAATAAAATATTAATTTAATGAAAACTAATAGTTTTCTTTTTTTTATTCATAATAAAAATATGATAGAAAATTATAAAATAGAAAATAATACATTATATCTTTATTTGAGTTACGATTATGAATTTAGTAGTGAATTCGGTATATTTGAAAAAGTAAGTGAATATATTAAAGATATGAAAATTAATTTAAAAAAAGGAATGAAAATAGTTTTAGTTAGTGGTGGAATTATATTAGGAACACTATTATATCATCCAGATAAAAATATTTTAGAAAATAAATATATTACTAGTACATTATTACCAGGTTATTCAATAGTAAATAATACTAATAAAGAAGAACCTAAAGAAGAAATAAAAGAGGAAAATATAACAAATGAAGTAGTAGTAAGTACCCCAGTACAAGAAGAACAACAAATTCAAAATAATCCGCAACCAGTAGAAGAAGTAAAACCAATTGTAGAAGAAACAACAAAGAATGAAATAACGGTTTATCGTCGTAATGGAGAAATTATTAACTTAAGCATGAATGACTATTTAATAGGGGTAGTAGGATCAGAAATGCCAGCAGAATTTCATCTTGAAGCCTTAAAAGCTGGAGCTATCGCAGCTCGTACTTATGCTTTAAAAAAAATAGAGGAAGGTGGTATTCTAACGGACACAGTATCTACTCAAGCGTATTCTGATAATAATGAACTACAACAAAAATGGGGTAGTAGTTTTGATAAATACTATAATAAAATAAAACAAGCAGTTTCAGAAACAGACAACTTAGTTATTAAATATCAAGGTAGTTTAATAAATGCGATGTATTTTTCTACTAGTAATGGTTATACTGAATCAGCTAAAGAAGTATTTGGTTATGATATACCTTATCTTCAATCAGTAGAAAGTAGTGTTGATTTAGAAACTACGCCATATTTAAGAACTATTGAAAAATCAGAATTAGATATTTTAAATATACTAGGAGTTACTAATTTAAATAATATTGAAGTATTATCAAGGACAAGTAGCGGTAGAGTTAAAGAAATAAAAATCGATAATAAAATATATACCGGTATAGAATTACGTAATTTACTAGGCCTAAGATCAACTGATTTTGATATAAGCGTTAATAATGGAACAGCCACAATAACAACTAGAGGTTATGGTCATGGGGTTGGTATGAGTCAGTATGGCGCTAATAAATTAGCGCAAAAAGGTTATAACTATAAAGATATATTAAAACACTACTATATAAATACCGAAATTACAAGTGTTTAATAGTGTCAAGTAAGCATTAAAATTATTGTTTTGTATAGATATTTTTGATATACTTTAAATAGAAAAGGTAGTGGTCTTATGTATCATTTTGTTGGTATAAAAGGTACTGGTATGAGTGCTTTAGCCCAAATAATGCATAATCTTGGTTATACAGTTCAAGGAAGTGACTTAGATAAGCACTTTTTCACCGAGGATAGATTACGTGAATTAGGAATTAAAATACTACCTTTTGATGAAAATAATATAAAAGAAGATATGAAAATAATTAGGGGAGCTAGTTTTGATGATAATCATCCAGAAATAAAAAAAGCTTTAGAACTTGACTTACCAATTTATACTTATGCCGAAATGGTAGGTAGTCTAACAAAAAAATTTAAAACCATCTGTGTTGCGGGTTGTCATGGAAAAACAACCACTACTTCTATGTTGGCGCATGTGTTTAATAATAGTAAAGGGGCTAATTACTTAATCGGAGATGGAACTGGTTTTTCTAATAAAGAAAATGAATTATTTATCTTAGAATCTTGCGAATATAGAAGACATTTTCTAAATTATTCACCTTATTACTTAGTTATTACTAATGTTGATTTAGATCATGTTGATTACTTTAAAGATATTAATGATGTAATTGATGCATATAGTGAATTTGCGAATAAAACTGAGAAAATGATTATAGCTTGTGGTGATGACCACTATACAAGATATTTAGATGTAAAAAAGCCAATATTCTATTATGGCTTAGATGGTGATAATGACATAATTGCTAAAAATGTAGAATATAAAACTGATGGCACTAGTTTTGAAGTGTTTGTTGAAGATAACTATTATGGGTTCTTTGATTTACCAATTTATGGAAAACATATGCTATTAGATGCTTTAGCTTGTATATCGGTATGTTATTATGAAAGAATAGAAGCCAAAGAAACTGCTAAAATTTTAAAAACATTTACTGGAGCTAAAAGAAGATTTAGTATAGATATAGTAAATAAAACAGTTATTATTGATGATTATGCACATCATCCTAACGAAATGAAAGCAACTATTAAATCAGTAAAACAAAAATATCCGGATAAGAAAATAATTGCTGTATTTCAACCACATACATTTACTAGAGTAGAAGAATTTGCGAGTGGTATGGCTGAAGCTTTAAATTTAGCTGATGTAGCATATGTATTAGATATTCATCCAGCTCGTGAAAAACAAGAAGATTATCCAAATATAACTTCTGATTTAATAATTAAAGAATTAAATAATGGACATCGTATAAACATAGATGAAGCTGATAAATTAGTTCAATATAAAGATGAAGTTATAATATTTATGAGTCCTAATGATTTATCTAAATTAGAAAATGAATTAAAAGAAAAACTTGCTAATTAGCAAGTCCTTTTATTTTATCAGTATTTTTAAAATTTAATTTAGCTATTTCATTTAATTTATCCATACCATATTTTTTTACTAATAAAGCACCTTGTTCATCAACTAAATTAGAAGCACCTTTAAGTAACGTAACATTTAATTCTTTACTTAATTTATCATATTCTTTTAAAAATACATATCTACTTATTAGTGAAGCACAAGCAACACTTAAACATTTAAGTTCTGCCTTAGTCATAAAAGTTATATTTTTATAAACATTAGGTACTTCTTTTAAATAAGCAAAATAGTAATTTGGTGCGACAAATTGATCAACTACAACATAATCAGCTTTATATTTACTAGTTAAATCAGATAATACCTTATTATGTAATACAGCTTTAACTTTATTCATATTCATATTCATTTCATTATATTGTTTATTACTTAAAATATAAGTTGTATATGGTATTTTTTTTATAATTTCTGGAACAATTTTTAGAGTTTTTTGGTCATCTAATTTTTTAGAATCAGTAACTCCTAGTTCTTTTAAATAAGCAATATTTTCTTTTTCAACAAATGCTGCCGTAACAACAATAGGGCCAAAATAGTCACCAGTTCCTACTTCATCACTACCAATTGTAGAAGCATTATAAATTTTTGGATCAACATAAATTGGTTCTTTTTTCTTTTTATTATCACTATTATTTATTTCTACTTTATTGTTAACCATTTTTTCCGTTTCTACCCATATTTGACTAGCTAAATCAGCATCTTTACCTTGAAAAACGACTTTACCTGATTCATATAAAGTAACTACTGTGTCACCATCTTTAGCTTGAAATACTGCATATGGTGGAGTTATTTCTCTTTTATAATCAGCATAGAATTCATTAAGTTGGTTTTTGGTTTTATCACTTACTTTAAAAGATATTGTCATATTGTTCACTTCCTTTATAAATTATATAATAAATGTTATTAATTTGCAATTATCTAGATATTTTTACTAATATGGTTTATAACTATTTCTTCTAGCTCTTCATTACTTATTTCTTTAATTATATTATTAAAATTGGCCATAATAATTAATTTTTTAGCATCTTTTAAACTAAAGCCTCTACTCATTAAATAGAATAATTTATCATTATCTATCTTACCAGTTGAAACAGCATGACTACCAACAACATTTTCTTCATTACAAAGTAAAATAGGAACTGATTTAGAGATGGCATCATCAGATAATAATAAACAATTTTCTAATTCTTTACCACTTGCATTATTACTATTGTTAAAATCAATCGTTCCTCTAAATGTTTTAGTTGCTTTCTCATCTAGAACTCCTTCAACTTTTATATTAGTAAGAGAATTTTCACCAATATTTTGATAATTATAATTCATATCAATAAGATTTTTTTTGTTACCTAAATAAATATTATTTAAATAACTTTTGGCATTACTATTTACTTTTGAAGAAAAATTATAAATACGGATGTTACCACCAATATCAATAAGATTTTGTTTTAAATAACTAGATTCAGCTAAATTACTTTCACTAGCAATTATATTAGTACTATTATTATTTAATAGATTGATTATATTAATATTACCATTACTATATTTATCCATAATAATATTAAATTTAATATAGTTAAATTGCTTCGTTTGATCTAGTGATTTATAAGTAAAGATAATATCAGATTTACTATTTTCTAAATAATGAACATTAATCCTATTTATTAAAGAATCACTATTTTTAAATTCATAGATAAGTTCAATTGGTTTCTCAAAAACTTTATCAATAATAATTTCTATATCAAGTGCTTCTTTATAATCTAAGCCAATTAAAGAATTAAGGTTAGTTTTTTTATATTTAATTTTAATATTACTTTTATATTCATGATACTTAAAACTATCAGGTAAATCTAAATTAATTTTTAAATTATTAACATTAAAACCATTAGTAGTTTTAATTGGTATTTCATTTAATATCATATTATCACCCAATTGTCCCTTCAAGTTCTAAATTAATTAAACGATTCATTTCTACAGCATATTCAACCGGGAATATTTTCGCAATTGGTTCTGCGAAACCTTGAACAATTAAAGATTTAGCTTCTTCTTCCTTCATTCCTCGACTCATTAAATAAAATATCGTTTCATCACTTATTTTACCAACACTAGCTTCATGAGCAAAAGTAACATCACTATTTTTAATTGTATTAACTGGTATTGTATCACTACGAGATATACTATCTAACATTAAAGACTCACAAGAAACAGTTGAACTAGATTTAGTAGCGTTTTTATTCATAATTAAATTACTTCTAAATGTACAAATACCACCATCTTTAGAAATAGATTTAGTATTTACAATTGAAGTAGTATTAGGAGCATTATGAATTAGTTTAATCCCCGTATCTAAGTTTTGTCCTTTACCAGCAAATGATAAAGAAGTAAATTCTACCTTAGCATTTTCCCCATTTAAAACAGTTAGAGGATATAGCATAGATACTTTACTACCAAACGAACCCATAATCCATTCAATTTTACCAGATTCTTCAACAAAACATTTTTTAGTATTTAAATTAAGCATATTTTTAGACCAATTTTCAATTGTTGAAAATCTTAAAAAGCCATCTTTTTTAACATATAATTCAACACAACCAGCATGGAGATTTAAGTCATTGTAACCAGGCGCACTACAACCTTCAATGAACTCTAAATAAGCTCCTTCATCAACAATAATTAAAGTGTGTTCAAATTGTCCAGCACCAGGAGCATTAAGACGAAAATAACTTTGTAATGGTTGCGTTACCCTAACGCCTTTGGGAACGTAAACAAAAGATCCACCAGAAAATAGGGCATAGTGTAAGGCAATATACTTGTGATCATTCAAAGGAACTGCTTTACTAAAGTACTCTTTAATTAACTCGGGATATTCTTTAATAGCAGTATCAAAATTAGTATATATAACACCCATTTTTTTCATTTTTTCTGATAAATTATGATATACCATTTCCGAATCAAATTGTGCGCCAACACCAGCCATAGCCGCTTTTTCCGATTCCGGAATTCCTAATTTATCAAACACATTTTTAATATCACTAGGTACATCATTCCAAGATTTTGTTTGTTTACTATTTGGTTTAACATAAGTTGCTATTTTATTAATATCTAAATAGCTAATATCTGGTCCCCAATCAGGATTACTAAGTTCATAATATAACTTTAAAGCTTTAAGCCTTAAATCTAAAATCCATTTTGGTTCATCTTTTTCTTTAGAAATATTTCTAATAATATCTTCAGTTAAACCATATTCTTTTTTTAATGATACATTATTAACTTGCGTATTATAAATGTTTTCTAATCGTTTATTTTCTTCAATTTTAGTTTTCATTTAAATATTTATTATATCCTTCTTTTTCAATTTCTTTAGCAAGTCGAGCATCACCTGTTTTAACTATTTTTCCATTAACTAAAATATGAACTTTATCAACTTTTAAACTTTCTAGTATTTTAGTTGAATGGGTAATAATTAAAACCGCATTTTTATTATTTTTAAATAAACTAATTCCTTTGGAAACTGTCTTTATAGCATCAACATCTAATCCCGAATCTGTTTCATCTAAAATAGCTAATTTAGGATTTAACGTAAGTAATTGAAGAATTTCACATTTCTTTTTTTCACCACCAGAAAAACCAATATTAAATTCTCTTTTGGTATATTCTTTATCCATATTTAGCTTTTCCATATTTTCATTTACTTCTTTATAAAAAGTATAGACATTAGGATTAACCCCAGTACTACTTTTTTTAGTAGCTTTTAAAAAATTAGCTAAAGTAATACCAGGTATTTCTACTGGTGTTTGGAAAGACATAAATAAGCCTTTTTTAGCAATGTAATCAGTTTCTTTATTTGTTATATCTTCATTATCAAAAATAATATTACCTTTAGTTACAATATATTTAGGAGAATGAAAACATGTATTAGCGAGCGTTGACTTACCAGATCCATTAGGACCCATAATAACGTGAATTTCTCCTTCATTAATTACTAAATCTAAACCATTTAAGATTTTCTTATTGTTATCATCTTCCGCAATCGTATGTAAATTTTTAATTTCTAGTAATTTCATAAATACCTCCTATATATAGTCTTCTAGTGTTTTACTATCTAAATAATCATTTATTAAATCATTTAATTCTTTCCATAAAGGAAAAGTATCACAATTATGTTTATTAGGACAAATATGATCTTTAGAAACACAATCAGTAACATCAATATTACCTTCGGCAAGTTTTAAAATATCCCCAATTTTATAATGACTAGGTTCATACTTTAATTTATAGCCTCCATGTTCACCTCGTAAAGATATTAAATAGTCACTTTTATTTAAAGTGAGCATTAACTTTTCTAAATATTTTAACGATATATTTTCCTTTAAAGCTATTTCTTTTAAACTAACATAGCAATTGTTTTTATATTCCTTAGCTAAGTCTAACATAATAACTAAAGTATATCGTCCTTTTGTTGAAATACGCATAATATCACCATAAACAATTATACTACCAAATTGGTAGGAATTACAATATTATTTAATATTTATTATAAAATAGTTAAATTAGAAACTATATTACTTATATGTTTAGTTTTTCATTAATTAAATATAAAAATAGCTTTATAAAATAAGGAATAATTAAAGTTATGATAATTGACAATACACATATTTTTTGATATATTTTACATATAAATAAGTAATGGCACATTATTCTAGTCAACTTAATTACTATGAAGATGGGGCTAAAAATCCATTAAAGAGCACATCTGTGAAGCTTCTGGTGCTTGCTTTATACGCCCAGTTTAGGGTGAGTGCTGGAAGAAAGACAACTTGGGCGGCCGTAATGGCATACGATACTGACCCAACTGTCGTGGAGACCTGAACTTGTTATAAGCCTATACACGTAAGTTGATGGACTTGTGACGATTTAGGATTAAACCTACTTCGTGGGGCAACTTATGAGTAGCGTAGCTTGTCTTGCGTGAATACTTGGGATTATAGACAGATAGTATGATTTAGGCCAAATGATTACTGTTATTGCTATATGAAATTGTATTTGCAAAAAAGAACTAATAGTAATAGTTGTTGAAGAAAATTCCTAGAGTGGAGTTAGTGTAGGATTGCAGTATGTACTAAGTGGTAATCAAGTCATATATTTGGTGACAATATATTGGTTTTTTTAAAGGGGAACCGCTTATTGGTAACGATAAGTAAAAACTAGAGAAATTCTACTTGACCTAAGGCATAAAGTTAACTATATTAATCGCCATTATTATTTATAAAAGAAATTATTTCTTTTTTTTATAGGAGAAAATTATGAAAAAGGTTTTTAAAAAACAACTAGAAAAAGATAAAACAGCATTTACAAATTATAAATGGATTATTGAAATAACGATAACTGCTTTTATGCTTTCCTTTATATTTAGTATGTTATCAGAATCAGTTATTCCTAATGTTAATATTATAATTGGTTTAATTGTTTTAGTTATTTTTATTATTATTGGTATTATCTTTGATATTATTGGGGTTGCTGTAACAGCCGCTGATATTGTTCCTTTTAATTCAATGAATTCAAGAAAAATAAAAGGAGCTGATATAGCTGTAAAATTTAAACAAAATGCGGCATTAGTATCAAGTTTTTGTAACGACGTAGTAGGAGATGTATGTGGGATTATATCAGGTGGCGCTGGTTCTATAATTGCCCTTAATATATCCGCTCATTATCACTTTGATGCATTTTTTACGGTTTTAGTTATTTCGGCTATTATTGCGGCATTAACTATTGGTGGAAAAGCTTTGGGGAAAAGTTTTGCTATAAATAAAAGTAATATTATTTTATATAAATTTGCTAAAGTAATTTCCTGTTTTTATAAAATAAAAAATTAAAAGTAATATTTCTTAGTTTTTGTGTTATTATATAGGTGGTGATATGTATGAGTGAAAATGTTAATTTAATTGATATGATTAATGTAGTTTATAACCAAAGAGAATTATTTATGAAACAAATAAAATTACTATTTAATGATGCACCTGATAGTGAGAAAGTAGCTTTATTTGAAGAAGTATTTAAACTTCAAGAAGAAGAAAGAAAGAAAATTAGAAAAGTAAAAGAAAATTATGTCGGTGATAAAGTTATTTTAGAAGAACTATATGTTATGAGTTCCTATAATGATAAACTTAATACTTTATTACAAGAAAAAATTACTGAATACCATAAGGGTTTATAACGATAATGATTTATCATAAAATGTACTATTTAAGTACATTTTTTTTGTAAACATTTGACTAGTAATTGAATACATTAGAGTAAGAGGTGATTTAAGTGGCATTCAAAGAAATTGTAACAAAAGCGATTGTTGGTAAAGGTAAAAAATATTTTAAAGATAATTATAGTATAGAAACAAATGAATTACCAACTACAGTATTAGGTTGTTGGGTGATAAATCATAATTTTAAAGGTTATAAATCTGGTAGTAAAATTGGCGTTGAAGGATCATATGATGTAAATATTTGGTATTCATATGATAATGATTCTAAAACAACAGTTGTTAATAAAAAGGTAACTTATAATAATTTATTTAATGTAAAAATAAAAGATGATGTTGAATTAACTAGTGATACTGATATAATTGTTAGATCCTTAAAACAACCAAATTGTACTGGTGTTCATATTGAAGATAATGGTAATATTAGTTTTGACATTGAAAAAGAATTAGGAATTGAAGTAATTGGTGAGACAAAAGTAAAAATAAATATTGAAGATGATGAAGAACCATGGGACTTAATTGAAGATGATGTAGACGATACTGTAATGGATGAAATAGATGAAAATGTAAATGATGATTTTATAGAAAACGAATAGTTTTCTTTTTTTGTTTGACAAGGCCTGTCGGGGGGGGGTATAATTATAAGTAGAAAGTAGGAGTTATATGAAGAAAAAAGGATTTACGTTAATTGAATTATTAGCGGTAATAGTATTGATAGCAATAGTTACATTAATATCAATACCATTAATAAGTGATGTGATTGAAAAAGCTCAAAAAGGTGCTTTAAAAGCAAGTGTGCAAGGGATTGCTGAAGCTGCTAATTATTATTATCAAATAAATATGCAAGATGCAGAAAATAATCGATTATTAGAATTTAGTAATGGAAAGCAAATAGATGATTATGAGAAATTAAGCTATAAAGGTTCAATAGAGCATGGTATGGTGTTAATCACAACAGATAATAAATCAGCAATTTGTATTGATAACGGGAAATGGTATGCTAAAAAAGAATTAAATCAAAAAGAAGCTACCATAGGAGATGGAATATGCGATGGCATTACTGTTGATGGAATAATAAGTGTTACAAACAAATGTGTGGAAGATATAAATGCTTGTAATGAAGAAATAATAACTGGCAAAGAAAAGATAGCAAATGCTATTAAGAGTAGAGGATACGAAATAAATGAAAATAAATCATTTGAAGAGTTAGCAACTGGTATTAAATCAATATCATCAGGACCAATGTTTAAAGTAAATACTGTTACTATTCCAAACGATATAGTGAAATTTAGATATGATTATAAAACAGCAACTGCGGAATATTTTACTATGTATATAGATATAAAAAAATTAAATTCGGATGCTTATGATACCTTTTTAGTAGGCACAGATACAGCAAAGATAACATATAGTAATGGTGGCTGTTGGAATAGTCCTTTTCCTGTATTTAGATTTAGTCCAACTGTGATAGGTGTTATGTATTATTATCTGAATGATGCTAGTGATTTAATAACTGATTATCGTTATTATCTTAAAACATTTAAATGGAATGCAAGTACTAATGCGTGGGAGTTAGTTACAACTACAGATATTAATCCAGTAATGTATCGTGATAGTTCTACTACAGCTGGTGCTTCTACAGTATATTATTGCAATTTTTATGAATTACCTTTTCAGGATGTAAATAATCATTATGCTTACTTTGACACAATGCTTACAGGTTTTAATACAAGTGCTAATGGTTATACAACTACAAACTATCTTTTACCAGGATATATGTCAATAAATAAAACAACAGGTGCTGTTACGTATTCTATATCATCAAGTAGTACCATATTAAGTGACTCATGGAATTATGATACTGGGACTGGTAGTACTTCTGTTTATGGACTTACAACGGATGGTTATGTATTGAATACATATACTAATGCTAATCAAGAAGAACTAAAATCATCAACTTATTATTCTTATGTTACAAGTGCTAGTGGTGGTGTATCTGCTAAATCAGTGAAAGTTACTGCTGGGGAATATGAATATCCAAAAGATGATTTATATCTTTATGGTTATGTTAGCCATTCTGGTCAAAGGTATTGGGTAAGGCCTTCAATATCTTTAGATACTTCGTCAAAGAAAATCACTACAATCATCCAATATAAAGAAATATCAACATGGGGTTATGATGATTTATCATTTAATGAAAAAAATTCTTCTAATACATTCAATATTAGCAGTGCTTTACCAGATGGTAAAAGTTTCGCTGGAAGGATGAATCAAACAAATGATCCATCTAGATTAGCTCCTGGTTATTATTTTCTAGATTATACAACTGGTGATTTATATGCAATATTTGAATTAAATAGTGGTTATTTATATGTTACTGGTAAACTTGTTGAAAACAATCAAGGTGATTTCTATAAAAAATTATCTCTAAATGTAACTGGGGTAAGATATAGTGATACTGTATATGATGGCTCAAGTCCAACATCAAGTGTAAAACTAAATAAGAGATATGAACATTATACTTTAGATAAAGAATATGTGTTATCTATTAAATAGGAGGTCAGCATGAAAAAATTAAATATAAAAAAAGTACTTATTTTAATACTAATTATTGTGGTATTATTAATCACTGGTACATTAATCATCTTCTTTGGTGGAAGTAAAAAACATATTATTGAACTAAATGGTACTATGGCTATGAGATATATTAAAACAACAGTTAATATTAAATCATTTAAAAATAACCAACTAACATATAGTCTTAATA
Source organism: uncultured Bacilli bacterium (assembly GCA_905235045.1). Taxonomy (GTDB): domain Bacteria; phylum Bacillota_I; class Bacilli_A; order RF39; family UBA660; genus CAJOJO01. The sequence continues at coordinate 17,597 of CAJOJO010000008.1, read as the reverse complement.
TTGAGCCAATAGTAGAAGATAAAAAATTTAAAGATGTTCAAGTGAAATATATGATTATTCTTTTTGGTAAAACAATAAGAAATGAACATGAAATAAAAAGACCTATTAAATTTGAAACTGAAGAAATTAAAATAAAAGAAGATGGAACATATAAAGGAACATTTACATATGATTTAGGTGAAGACGAATATACTGAAATAACTGAAGAATATAAAATAATGATTAAAGACTCATCAGGAATAATCCAATAAAAGAACTTAATAAAGTTCTTTTTTTATTATTTAAAAAATAAAATTATATAGGTGATACTATGTCTTTTGATAAATTAAGAACCTATATATTAGAAAACGAATTTAAATTAATTTACCTAAATAATAAGATTAATGTTGTTAATTATAGTGATATTGGTCACTTTGATAATAATAAAATAATTGTTTATAACGAAAATAAGATAATTACGATAAATGGTAATAATTTAGTGATTAGTAAACTATTAAAAGATGAATTATTAATTGAAGGTAAAATAGAAAGAATTGATATCCGTGAATAAAATAAAAATAAATATAACTGGTAAAAATATTGAAAGATTTATTAAAAGACTAATATCCTTAAATATTGAATTATATAAAATAGACTATCTAAAATATAATGAAGTAAATATTATTATAAATAATAATGATTATGCTAAAATAAATGAACTAAAAACAATATATGAGATTAAAATAGTTGAATTATACGGAATAAACAAAATTAAAAATATTCTTAAAAAATATAAATATATATTAATAATCCTAATGATAAGCTTTTTATTTATTCTATTTTTAAGTAATATTATTTTTAAAGTAGATATAATTCATAATGATAAAAATATAAGAGAACTACTTAGAGAAGAATTAGTAAATTATGATATTAAACCAATGGCTCTTAAAAAGAGTTATAAATATATTAATAAAGTAAAAGAAAAAATTTTAAAGAAATATCAAGATAAAATAGAATGGTTAGAAATAGAAAGAATTGGTACTAAATATATTGTTAGAGTTGAAGAAAGAATTATAAATAATGAAAAAGATACTTTATTACCAAGAAATATAGTTGCCAAAAAGAACGCCACAATATTAAAAATTGAAGCTGAAAATGGTGAAATAATAAAAAATAAAAATGACTATGTTCATAAAGGTGATGTTATTATATCAGGTAGTATTTACTTAAATGATAACTTAAAAGAAAATAAAGTGGCGATAGGTAAAGTATATGGTGAAGTATGGTATAAAGTAGAAGTAGAATATCCATTAATTTATTATGAAGAAAAAATAATGAGTGATGAAAAAGATATTTATTTTTTTAATATAAATAGTTTTAAATTTAAATTAAACCATATTAAAAATTATAATGTTAAAAAAAGTGAAACAAATATTTTTAAACATCTTTTTTTACCGATTTCTATTACTAAAGAAACATATAAAAAAGTTAAATATATTAAACAAAAACTCACCTATGAAGAAGCAACCAATAAAGCAATTGAGTGTGCGGAAAACAAAATAAAAAAAAGATTAAAAGAAAAAGAGTATATTATTCGCACAAAAAAATTGAAAGTTGAAGAAAATAATAGTAAAATAATAGTAGAGATGTTTTTTACAGTATATGAAGATATAACTGATTATGTTTATATAGAAGGTGAATAAGATGTTTGATATAACAATTAAAAATATTTTAGCTAATATATGGCCCATGGTTCTTATAATAACTGTTATTTTGGTATCTCTTAGAATATCTTATTTAATAAAAACAAGAGAAAAATTTCGTTTATATAGTGAAATATTTAAACTAGGATTTATTATTTATATAATTGGTTTATTCTATGTTGTAACTTTTCAAGATGTTAGTTGGTCAACATCAAATTTTATTCCTTTTAAAGAAATAATGAGATATGATTTATTTTCTGATATGTTTTTTAAAAATGTTATTGGAAATATGATTATGTTTATTCCTTATGGATTCTTTATTTCTTATTTTTTAAGAATTGATAAGAAAAGATATGTTTTTATACTAAGTTTAATCGCTTCAGTAACTATCGAAGCAACACAATTAATTATTGGTCGAGTATTTGATGTTGATGATATTTTACTTAATTTACTAGGAGCTTTTGTAGGATATTTTATATATCGTTTCTTAATGAAAATCAAAGATAAGTTACCTAAGTTTTTAACTAACGAAGTATTTTATAATATTGTGGTTATTATAATAGTAGGGATTATTTGTCATTATATTTATTATATTTTAGGAGGATTTAATGTTTGAAATAAATAATTTAACAAATGAAGAAATAAAAGAAATCAAAGATATAGAATTTGTTTTAAATAAAGCTATTGAAATTGAAAAATTAGCTAATATTGAATTTAATGTTATTATTGTTGATAATGAATATATTCATAAATTAAATAGAGAATATCGTCATGTTGATAGACCTACTGATGTTATAACATTTGCTTTAGAAGATAATGAAGAAGAAATAGAGGAGTATCGTATATTAGGTGATATTTATATTTCTTTGGATAAAGCTAAAGAACAAGCTATAGAATATGGTCATAGTTTTAAAAGAGAAATTTGTTTTCTAGCTGTTCATGGTTTTCTTCATTTATTAGGATATGATCATATGAAAAAAGAAGATGAAAAGATAATGTTTAGTAAGCAGGAGGTAATACTTAATGAAGCAAATATCACGAAATAAGGATACAGGAAATGCGGTAGAACGTTATGGTAAAAGTTTTATTCACGCAATTGATGGAATTATTTATGCTATTCGTTATGAACATAATATGATAATTATTATATTAGCTGCTTTAGTAGCTAGTATAAGTGGTATATTATTAGATTTAAATTCTACTGAATGGTTATTTGTTATTTTAATTATTGGACTTGTTATGGCTAGTGAAATGATTAATACAGCTATAGAAGCAGTAGTTGATTTAGAAACTTTAAAAACCCATCCTTTAGCTAAAATAGCTAAAGATGCAGCTAGTAGCGCAACTTTAATTTTATCGATAACTGCTTTAATTGGCGCAATAAATATTTATGTTCCTAAGATAATAGAATGTATAAAATAAAAGCGAATTAATTTTCGCTTTTTATGTTGACTAATAGATATATAACCAGTATAATAATATTAGGAACATTTAAATAGTTGGGTGATTGCCTTTAGTCTGAAAATGATTGGAGGTGGTATTATGAGTAAGAAAGATTTTTTAATCTTTTTCCTACTTTCTATCATAATCTTACTTGTAATATTGCTATTAGTAATATTCATATAAGAAAAAAATCACCTAACAATTGTTAGGTGAACTGAAATTATTCAGGCAACACCCAACATACTAATATTAAGTGTTCCTAATTTATTTTATGAGTAATAACTCATCTATATACATTCTAGCACATATTTATTAATCTGTAAACATTGTATAAAATTAAAATATTTAGTATAATTATATTGGTGATAATATGTTTGAAAAACTAATGAATTTAGCTAATAATTCTTATAGTCCATACTCTAAATTTAGAGTAGCTACTATATTAGTTATGAAAGATGGAACAGAAATAGAAGGAGTAAATGTAGAAAATGCTTCCTATGGTTCATCAATATGCTCAGAAAGAAGCGCTATTGTAAGGGCAATAAGTAAAGGATATAAAAAAGGTGATTTTAAAGAACTACATTGTCTATGTAAAGATAGTAGTAGAATAAGCACTAGTTGTTTTGGTTGTCGTCAAGTAATTCAAGAATTCTTTGATAAAAATGATTCACTATATTTTTATAATAATAATGGCGAAAAAAAAGAATATAAAGTTAGTGAATTATGTCCATACCCTTTTAATGAAGAGGATTTAAAATGAGATCGGGTTTTGTTGGATTAGTAGGAAGACCTAATGTAGGTAAAAGTACTTTATTAAATAGTATTATTGGTAAAAAAGTCGCAATAACATCAAATAAACCACAAACAACTCGTAATATTATTCAAGGAATATATAATGAAGATGATACACAAATAATATTTGTTGATACTCCTGGAGTACATAAGCCTAACCATAAATTAGGTGATTACTTAAATAAACAATCATACTATAGTATGAATGATGTTGATGTTATCTTATTTTTAACCGATATTAATGAACCTTTTGGTAAAGGAGACGAATTTGTTTTAGAAAAAATTAAAGAAGCAAAAAAACCAATTATCTTGGTTTTAAACAAAATAGATAAAATAAGTAATGATCAAATATTAGAAAAAATAAAAGAATATAATGAATTGTATAACTTTGATGAAATAGTTCCTGTTTCCGCTATTAAAGGAAAAAATAAAGATGAACTAATTAAAACAATAAAAAAATATTTAACTGATGAATATAAATACTATGATGATAATATGGTAACTAATAAACCATTAACTTTCCAAATTGCAGAAATAGTAAGAGAAAAAGTATTTAATGAAACAAAAGAAGAAGTACCACATTCTCTAACTTGCGTTGTAGAAAACATTGAAAAAGATAATAATAGTTATCATATAAATGTCGCTATTATAGTAGATAGAGATAACTTAAAAAAAATTATTATTGGAAAACAAGGAATTAAAATTAAAAACATTGGTATTCAAGCAAGAAAAGAATTAGAAACTTTACTAAATAAAAAAGTATATCTAGAAACTTATGTTAAAACAATTAAAAATTGGCGTGACAAAGAAAAATATTTGCACGAATTTGGTTTTAACGATTTTAGTGAATAAAAAACTTAAAAAATCATCTATATATAATAGGTGATAAAAATGAATAAAAAATTATTATGGGATTTATTTAAAAATACTGGTAAAATTGAGTATTATCTTAAGTATAAGGAGTTAGAAAAAAATGGAAAGAGTAATATTAGTCGGTAAAACATATAGACATTTTAAAGGCGAGTTATATAAAGTATTATGTATCGCTACTGATTCAGAAACAAATGAAGAAGTAGTTGTTTATGAAGCTTTGTATGGTAAACATTTAATATGGACAAGACCTTATGATATGTTTAATTCCAAAGTTGATAAAGAAAAATATCCTGATGAAACCCAAGAATATCGTTTTGAATTAGTGATTTAAATGGAAAAAATAACTGGTATTGTGGTAAGTGAAACATCTTATGGTGAAACTAGTAAAATAGTTGGTATTTTAACTGAATCAGGAATTATTTCCGCTATGGCTAAAGGCGCTAAAACATTAAAAAGTAGTCTAAGAGCTGGCACAACAAAACTAACTTATGCTGATTTCCAAATAATCGATAAGCAGGATAAATTATCAGTAATAACTGGTGTTGACATAATTAATAACTTTACTAATATTAAAAAAGATATTAATAAAATAAGTTATGCAACATATTTACTTGAATTAGGAACTCAAGTAATGAAACAAAATAATAAAAAAGAAGTATATAAACTATTAATAGATAGCTTAAAAAAAATAAATGATGGATTTGACTATCGGGTTATAACCAATATATTAGAACTTAAATATTTAGAATATTTAGGTGTTTTACCAGTTTTAGATAGTTGTAGTATATGCGGTTCTAAAACAAATATTGTAACTTTATCAGGTAGTCGTGGTGGCTTTATATGTCGTAATTGTTTAACTAATGATATAATCGTTAGTGAAAAAGCCATAAAACTAATTCGCTTATTCTATTACGTAGACATTGAAAAAATCGATAAATTAGAAGTAAGTGAAAAAGTAGAAAAAGAAATAAATGATTTTTTAGATAGTTATTATGAATTATATACTGGACTTTATTTAAGAACAAAATATCTACTCAATAAAATTAAGAGGTGATTTATGAAGTATATTTATATTATTTGTCCTTTTACAGCTTTAGTAATATGCCAAATCATTAAATTTTTAGGTGAAACAATTAAAACAAAAAAAATAAACATTGCTAGACTATTTAATGGCGCTGGTGGTATGCCAAGCACTCATACCGTTTTTTCTGTTTCTTTAACCACTTTAATCGGTTATGAAGAAGGATTTGATACCCCTATATTTGCCGTTGCTTTAATATTTACTTGTATTACTTCATATGACGCATTAGGCGTTAGATGGGAAAGTGGTAAACAAGCAGCAGCTATTAACCAAATATTTGATGCCATGATGAAAGGTAACCCCAAAAAAGCTTTCCATCATTTAAAAGAAAAACTAGGTCATGAACCTTTAGAAGTATTTGTTGGAATCTTACTTGGAGTAATAGTTGCCTCTATTTTTACACTTATAAACTAAAAAAAAGAAAAACTTCTTTTTTTTTATTTAAAATATGGTAAAATATTTACTAGACAGGAGTAGTAGGATGAATAGAATAAGTTTTAAGAACAATCAATTTGAATTATTAGAAACAGATGATTTAATAAGTGTATCTTTATCTGATAAATTTGAATTATTTGACATTAAAAATATCATAATTGATTGTATTGGTAATACAGAATTAGAAATAATTTATGAAAATAGTAAAGAAACAAAATTGGATATTGAATATAATATTAGTTCAAACTGTAGTTTAAAAGTAGTTGAAATTAGAAAAGAAAAGAAAATTAAAATCCAATATAAATATAACCTAGATAAAAATTCTAAACTAAAAGTAATTAAATTTTATAATGTTAAAGAAGTTAGAGAATTAGATATTATTTCTTTGAATGGTGAAAACGCTTCTATCGATTATTTGTTTAAAACTATTGTTCCTGATAAACATAAATATGATACCTATATTTATCATAATGCTCCAAAAACAAAAAGTAATATTGTTAATAATGGACTTAATATAGATAATGGTACTACAATATTTAATGTTACTAGCGTAGTATATAATGGTATAAATAAATGTGAACTTAATCAAAATGATAAAATAATTAATCTTACTGATAAAGACTGTATAATAAAACCAAACTTACTAATTGATGAAGAAGATACTATAAATAATTATGAAACTTATGTTGGTAAATTTAGCGATAAAGAAATTAATTCATTAATTAAAAAAGGAAAAACTGAATATGAAGCTTTAGACATATTAAAAACTAAATTTTTATACGATAGACTTAAAAGCCAAAAATTAGAAAAATTAATTAATAAATATTGGAGGTGAATTATGAATCGAGAAGATTTTCCTATGTTAAAAAATAATATTATTTATTTTGATAATGGGGCAACAACTCTAAAGCCAAAAGTAATGATTGATAGTATTGTTGATTATTACAGCAATTATTCCGCTAATGCACATCGTGGTTCATATGATATAAGTTTAAAAGTAAATAAAAAGTATGAACATACAAGAGATTTAGTAAAAGAATTTATAAATGCTAAAAAAAGAGAGGAAATTATTTTTACAAGCGGTACAACTGACAGCATCAATAAAATAGTATTTGGATACTTTAGAAATGTATTAAAACCAGGTGATGAAATACTACTTAATAAAAGTGAACATGCATCTAATGTATTACCTTGGTTTGAATTAGCTGATAGTTTAGATTTAAAAATCAAATTTATCGATTTAAACGATGATTATTCTTTAAACATAAATAGTTTAGAAAACTTAATAAATGAAAATACAAAAGTACTTAGTATTGCGAGTATTACTAATGTAGTTGGTGATACAAGAGATTTAAAGAAAGCAATTGATATATGCCATAAACATAATATTTTAGTCCTAGTAGATGCGGCCCAAAGTATGGGACATTTAAAAATAAATGTTACTGATTTAGACATTGATTTCTTAGCTTTTTCAGCTCATAAAATGTATGGTCCTACTGGCGTTGGTGTTTTATATGGTAAAGAAGAATTGCTAAAAAATATTAAACCAATTATATTTGGTGGTGGGATGAATAGTAGCTATGGATCAGATATGACACGTATTTATGACGAATTACCAGAATTATTAGAAGCAGGAACCCAAAATATTGCTGGGGTAATTGGTTTAGGTAGAGTTATTGAATATTTAAATGAAATAGGATTAGATAATATTACTAAATACGAGCATGAATTAAAAGAATATGCAATTAGTAAATTAAAAAATAATGCTAATCTAATTATTTATAATCAAAATATTAAAGGAAACATAATTACTTTAAACTATAAAGATGTATTTGCCGAAGATTTAGCTAATTACTTAAATAAGTATAAAATATGTGTTAGAGCTGGTAATCATTGCTCAAAAATTTTAAAAGATGAATTAAATATTAAAAATACAGTACGTATTAGTTTAGCATTCTATAATACTAAAGAAGAAATAGATACTTTAGTTAAAGCTTTAGAAAATCCTAATTTAAAGAAAGACTTTTTATAAGCCTTTTTTTATGATATAATTAGTATATAAAGTAGGTGGATGTATGGAATTAATTTTGTTATTTGTTATTTTAGTATTAGTAATTATCTTTTTTCGAAATACAAAAAGTTTGATTTATGCTTTAGGAATTGTTGAAATATTTTTACACATCATTAAATTTATAAAGTATCATATAGGTACAAATGAATTGTCTGATTTTCTTATTAAAAATGTACCTGATTCAATATTGGATATATTAGCAAAATATTCTAATGGGTTATTCTATGACTTATTATCATGGTGCTTTGTCGCATGTATGGTATGGTTCTTAGTATATTTATTAAAATATTTATTTAAAGGAAAATAGAAACTTAAAAAAGTTTCTTTTTTTTGCAGGAATTTATAAATTCTATATCGTAAGATATTTATAGAAGGAAAAGTTTCAACAAAACTAGAAAGGAAAAAATAATATGGTAAAAGAAACATTAGACAAGGATTTTAAACAAATTATATGTGAAATAAAAAGCAAGATAGACAATACAAAATTAGAAATATTTAAAAGTGCTAATATGAATTTATTAAATTTATATTTTTATATTGGACAAATTATAGTTGAAAATTCAAAATACGGAAACAATTTTATTAATAATTTATCTATTGAATTAAAAATATCATATCCAAATATGAAAGGTTTTTCGGTTAGAAATCTTAAAAATATGCGAAAATATTATCTAGTTTGTTCAAATAATAAAAAAGTGCAGAAGGCTTCTGCACTAATTCCTTGGTCACATAATATTCTAATTTTTGATAAAGTAACAGATGATGAAAAGAGAATATGGTATATAAATCAAACTGCAAAAAATGGTTGGGGATATTATGATTTATTAGATGAGATTAAATATAATTCATATTCAAGATATAAATCAGTTGAAAAGCTAAATAATTTTAATAAAACCTTACCAAATCCACAAGGTAAAATGGCAAAAGAAATTATGAAAGATCCATATATATTTGATATAACAACTTTAAGAAAAGATTATATAGAGAAAGAATTAGAAACTGCTATGGTAGATAAAATTAAAATGACTTTGTTAGCACTTGGAAATGGTTTTAGTTTTGTTGGGAATCAATATAGAATAACAGTAGATAATGAGGATTACTTTATTGATTTGTTATTTTATCATATAAAATTACATTGTTATATTGTAATAGAATTAAAAAATACTAAATTTAAACCAGAATATGTTGGAAAAATGAATTTTTATTTATCAGCAGTAGATGATTTATTAAAAGGTAAAACCGATAATCCTTCAATTGGACTTATTTTATGTAAAAATAAAAATAAATTTTCAGTCGAGTATACATTAAAAGATATTAATAAACCTATTGGAGTTAGTTCATATGAACTAAAAAAATATTTACCTAATAATATCTTAAAAGAATTACCAACTGAAGAAGAATTAAATCTACATATAGATATAAATGAATAATGTTATTTGATAGTTACAATAAATTTTGCTAGATTGTAAAAATGAAACAAAAAATATAAATAATATGGTTTTGGAATATGATAGTGAAATAAAACTATTATAAGAATGTTTTGATAAATTGGAAAAAAAGAAATACCACGAGATAAAACGTATAATACTTACTATGTATTAATTGGATATATTTAAAAGTGTTAAGAAAGAATTAATTTTGTTAAAACATAGAAGGTGAATATGTTTCTTTTCCCATTTGACAATATAGCTCGGAGGTGGTATTATTATGAATAGAAAGTAGGGTTTGTATGAAAAAAGGATTTACTTTAGCAGAATTAATTGGGGTTATTGTAGTACTTGCTTTAATAAGTTTAATTACAATTCCCGCAATATCAAAAATATTAAGACAAAATAAAGGATCATTATGTGAAACACAAATGAATAATATTTTAGCAGCTGCTCGTTCATATGGCGCTGATAATGTATTTGCTCTACCAAGTGAAGATGGTGGTAGATTAACAATCACCCTAGGTGACTTAATTACGGGTGGTTATATTGAAGATGAAATTGAAAACCCTGCTACTAAAGAAATTATCGACATTGATAGTGAAATCTATATAACCAAAACTGGTAAAAAATGGAAATACGAATTATCAGATGATTTCAGTTGTGAAATAGAAGATGAAGATTAAAAAAATAGATTTAAAATATCTGTTTTTTTTGTTATAATGAAATAGGTGATGAGTATGCTGTATACTTCAAAAGAAAATCAAAAAATAAAAAATTTAAAAAAACTAAATGATAAAAAATACCGTCATGAATCAGGCTTATTTATAATTGAAACTGAACATTTAATAAATGAAGCTTATAAAAACAATCTTTTAGAAGAACTGATATTATTAGAAGGAACAAATACTGATTTGGATGTTCCAACTAGTTATGTTGATTATAAAGTAATGAAATATATTACGAACTTAACAACTCCATCAAATATGTTGGGAATATGTAAATTTAAAAAAGAAAGTGAGCTAGGTAATAAAATCTTAGTTCTAGATGGAATTCAAGATCCAGGTAATCTAGGAACAATCATTAGAAGCGCGGTTGCTTTTAATGTTGACACAATTATTTTAGGCGAAAACACAGTTGATTTATATAATTCAAAAGTACTAAGAGCTAGTGAAGGAATGATTTTTAATATAAATATTGTAAATAAAAAACTTACTGAATTTTTACCAAACATTAAAAAACAAGGCTATAAAATAATTGGAACAAAATTAACCGATGGAAAAAATATAAAAACACTTGAAAAAAATAATAAAATATGTATAATAATGGGAAACGAAGGCAGTGGTATTCAAAAAGACATTTTTGATTTATGCGATGAATATGTATATATTGATATGAATAAATCATGTGAATCCTTAAATGTAAGTATCGCTACTTCAATCATCCTATATGAATTAGATAAGTAGGTGATTAAATGTACTATATTGGTAAAATTACTAATACTCATGGGATTAAAGGCGAAGTTAAAATTTTATCTGATATCAAACATAAAGAATTAGTTTTTAAAAAAAACCAAGAATTAATAATTGATAATGATACATTAATTATAAACACTTATCGAACTCATAAAAATTATGATATGGTGACATTTGTTAATATCAATGATATAAATGATGTTTTAAAATATAAAGGTAAATCTGTATACGCTAAATTAGAAAAAAGCGAAAATATAATGTTTAAAGAAGATTATATAGGAATGAATATTTATACTGATAAAAAAATAGGTGAAGTTATTGATATAGTAAATAATGGTGCACAAGATTTATTAGTTATAAAATATAATGATAAAACACATTATATTCCTAATGTTGATTCATTTATTAAAAAAATAGATAATAAAAATAAAATAATTTACATTAATTTAATTGAAGGATTATTAGATGAAGATTGATGTAATTACTTTATTTCCTTCAATGTTTGATGGAATTATAAATGAATCAATAATAAAAAGAGCAATTGATAATAAAAAAGTTGAAATAAATATTTATAACTTAAGAGACTATACCGAAGACAAAAATAAAAAAGTTGATGATTATGCTTTCGGTGGAGGTAAAGGAATGGTTCTTATGCCAGAACCAGTATATAATGCATTAGAAGCTTTAAAAACAAAAGATTCTAAGATAATTATGCTTACTCCTCAAGGAAAAAAATATAATCAAAAACTTGCTTATGAATTAGCCCAAGAAAAACATTTAATATTACTTTGTGGTCACTATGAAGGCTTTGATGAAAGAATAAGATCATTCGTTGATGAAGAAATAAGCGTTGGTGACTATATATTAACTGGTGGGGAAATCCCTGGTATGATTTTACTTGATAGTGTTACCAGATTATTAGATGGTGTTATTGATAAAGAATCACATGAAAAAGAAACATTCAATAATAACTTATTAGATTATCCGGTGTATACTAAACCAGTTGATTTTAAAGGTATGAAAGTTCCTGATGTTTTATTATCAGGACATCATGCAAATATTGATAAATGGCGTTATGAAGAACAATTAAAAAAAACAAATGAACGTCGACCAGATCTATTAGAAAAGAGCTGATATAATGAAACACTACACTATAGCGAAAACAAATTATAATAAAGAATTGGTAGTTATAAATTATGATAAATTAGATGGATTTAAAGTAAAACCTAAAGGTGACATAAACTATCCTGGAGTTAAAGTTAATTCGCTAGTAATTGTTAAACCATCATTTATTGAAAAAGTACTAAAGAAGAAAGTACGTATTAAATTAGATTATTATTTAAAATATTTAATTTCAATAGTTGATGAAGATGATTCAACAGATGCTCGTAAAGCTTTAAATGATTTGACACGCTACAAAGAAATAGTGGAATATAAATATCGCAAATATTTAGATGATCGTTATATTAATGTTTTATTAAGAAAAATTGCGCTTTTAGAAAGAGAACTAAAAGCTAAAGCTGTTTACCAAAAAGTAAGACAAGAAAAAATTTTTGATGAAAATCCAGTTTATGAAGAAAGAATTGGCAAAAGTAGATAGGCTTTACAAAATAAAAAATATATGTTAAAATGATTAAGTTGTAATCCGCTGATAATATTAGATCATGATTATATTAAAACAAATAGAAAGGACGTGGATGTATGAATTTAGTTGATAAAATAACTAAAAGTCAAATTAGAACTGATTTACCTGAATTTAGAGTTGGTGACACTGTTAAAGTAGGTTACAAAATCAAAGAAGGTAATAAAGAAAGAGTCCAAGATTTTGAAGGAATTGTTATGGCTATTCAAAACCGTGGTATTGGTAGAACATTTATTGTTCGTAAATTATCACAAGGTGTTGGTACTGAAAGAACATTCCCAATGAATTCACCAAAAATTGCTTATATTGAAGTAATTAGAAAGGGAAAAGTTCGTCAAGCAAAACTTGGATATATTAGAAACTTAGTTAGTCAACCAAAAATTAAAGAAAGAAGAAATAAAGCTTCTAAAGAAGAAAAATAACTTCTTTTTTTTATTATTTTATTGTATAATTAAGTAGGTGGTTATATGAAATTTGTAAAAGAATTAGTACCTTATATTATTATTTTAATTGTCGTTATTTTAATTCGTTTATTTATTATATCGCCAGTTCGTGTTGATGGTGTGTCAATGTATCCGACCCTAAATGATAAAGATTATTTATTAATTGAAAAATTTAATAAAAATTATAAACGTTTTGATATTGTTGTCTTAAATTATAACAATGAAAAACTAATCAAAAGAATTATTGGTTTACCTGGTGATAAAGTAGAGTATAAAAATAATAAATTATATATTAATGATGAATATGTTGAAGAAATATTCTTAGATAAAGAATATGCTAGTGAACAAAAGAAAAAAAGTTCAACTGGTAATTTTACTAATGATTTCAGCATAGAATTATTAGGTTATAAAAATATTCCTCAAGGTTATTACTTCGTAATGGGGGATAATCGTCTTAATTCAACTGATTCAAGAATGATAGGATTGGTTGCAAAAGGAAAAATAGATGGTAAAGCTATATTTAATGTGTTTAAATTTAAAACAGTAAAGTAAGTGTATAATTAAAAAAATTGCTTGCATTTAAAAAAATAATAGTGTATATTATATATGTACTTATTTTCGGACAAATGATTCTCCGACTTTTGCCTGGGAATATGCGAATATGAGATGAAAGGAGAAAATTTATGGCATTAACAAAAGAAAAGAAAGAAAAAATCATCAAAGAATATGCTAGAAGTAAAGGTGACACTGGTTCAGCTGAAGTTCAAATAGCTATTTTAACAGCTGAAATTAATGAGTTAACAGAACACTTAAAAGAACATACTCATGATTATCATTCAAGAAAAGGTTTACTTAAAAAAGTAGGTCAAAGAAGAAGTATGTTACAATATTTATATAAAGTAGATGTAACTCGTTACCGTGATCTAATTAAAAAATTAGGTCTAAGAAAATAATTTTTATAAATAGTAGGCACTCTTTTTTGAGTGGCTTTTTATTGGAAAGGTTGGTGAGATAAGTGGGACGAATAATTATTGCTGATAATTTAAAAAAAGAAGAAATAATTAAGGAAAAAGTTTATCCAAAAGAAAAAATCGAAGAATATAAAGGAATATGTGATGAAACAGATAGGTTAATTAAAGAAGCAAGAAAAAAAGAAGGAAGAGCATATATAAAGTCAAAATACTTTATAGCAAGATAGAAAAGAGATAATAGTATGAAAAAAGTATTTAAATTAGATTTTAGAGGAAGAGAATTAGTAGTAGAACATGGTGAATTAGCGAAACAAGCTCATGGTGCTGTATTAGTAAGATATGGTGATACCGTTATTTTATCAACAGTAGTTGTATCTAAAACTGCCAATATTTTATCTGATTTCTTCCCATTAATGGTTTTATATCAAGAAAAATTATATTCTGTAGGTAAAATACCTGGTGGATTCATTAAAAGAGAAGGTCGTCCAACTGATGCTGCTACTTTAGCTGCTCGGATGATAGATAGACCAATGCGTCCAATGTTTCCAGAAGACTTTAGAAATGAAGTTCAAGTTGTTAATACTGTTTTATCAGTAGATAATGATAATTCTCCTGAATTAGCAGCTATGTTTGGTTCTTCACTTTGTACAAGTATTTCTAAAATCCCATTTGATGGACCAATTGCTGGTGTTAAAGTAGGTCGTATTGATGGTAAATTTATTATTAACCCAACCCCAGATGAATTAGAATTATCTGATATTGACTTAACAGTAGCTGGTACTAAAAAAGCTATTAACATGGTTGAAGCAGGAAGTAAAGAAGTATCTGAAGAAGATATGTTAGAAGCATTAATGTTTGGTCATGAAGCTGTTAAAGAACTATGTGAATTCCAAGAAAAAATCATTGCTGAAATTGGCGAAGAAAAAATGGAATATGAACACTTAGAAATAGAAGATTCTTTAAGAGAAGAAATAAAAGCATTAGCTAGTGATAGATTAGATAAAGCTATGCGTATTAAAGAAAAACTAGAAAAATATGCTGCTATTGATCAAGTAAAAGAAGATGTAGTAGCAAAATATGAAGAAGAAAACAGCGAATTAGATAAAGAAGAATTAAATATTTTAATTACTAAAGTTAAATTAGTATTAGAAAGTATTGAATATGATATATTTAGAAATATCACAGTTAATGAAAAAACTAGAGCTGATGGAAGAAGTATGACTGAAATTAGACCACTTTCAACTGATATTGACTTACTTCCAAGAACTCATGGTAGTGCTTTATTTACTCGTGGTGAAACCCAAGCTTTAGCAGTAACTACCTTAGGTGCTTTAAATGAATATCAAGCATTAGATGGTATTAGTTTAGAAGCAGAAAAACATTTTATGTTACATTATAATTTCCCACAATTCTCAGTTGGTGAAACAGGAAGATATGGTAGCCCTGGTAGAAGAGAAATTGGTCATGGTGCTTTAGGTGAAAGATGTTTAAAACAAGTTATGCCTTCTGAAGAAGAATTCCCTTATACAGTAAGAGTTGTATCAGAAATCCTAGAATCAAATGGTTCATCAAGTCAAGCCACTATTTGTGCAGGTTGTATGTCATTAATGGCAGCAGGTGTACCTATTAAAGCTCCAGTTGCTGGTATTGCTATGGGATTAATTACATCTAAAGATGAAAAATCATATACTATTTTAACTGATATTCAAGGTATGGAAGATCATTTAGGAGATATGGATTTTAAAGTTGGTGGTACTAGAAAAGGTATTTGTTCATTACAAATGGATATTAAAATAAAAGGTATTACTAAAGAAATCTTAAAAGAAGCTTTAGCGCAAGCAAAACAAGCTCGTATGGAGATACTAGATGTTATGGAAGCACAAATTAAAGAACCTCGTAAAGAAGTATCTAAATATGCACCAAAAACAATGATTTTTGAAATTGATCCAAATAGAATCAAAGAAGTTATTGGTCGTGGTGGTGAAACAATTACGAAAATTATTTGTGATGCATCAAATGTTACTACTGTTCAAGATGTTAACGCTGTTAAAGTTGATTTAGCCGATGATGGTAAAGTAACTATTTATCATACTGATAAAGAAATAATTGAGCGTACTGCTGAAATGATTAAAGCAATTGTAAGAGAAGTAGAAGATGGTGTAGTTTATAAAGGTAAAGTAGTTAAAGTAGAAGACTTTGGTTGCTTTGTTGAATTATGGCCAGGATGTGAAGGATTAGTTCATGTTTCTCAATTAGCTAATGAAAGAGTTGAAAAACCTTCTGATGTTGTTAAAGTAGGCGATGAAATTCTAGTTAAATCATTAGGATATGATAAACGTGGAAGATTAAATTTATCAAGAAAAGAAGCTTTTAAATAAGTTTCTTTTTTATTGACATAAGCAAGTACTATCATATAAAACTTAAGGAGGGTTTAGATGATAAAAAATAATATTAATTATAATAAAAATTATGAAAAAGCATTTAGAAAAATATTTAATAAAAATGATGTTGAAATAAGAAAACAATTAGATAACATAATTGATAATATATATGATGGTAAAATGCCAAAAGGAAATCAAGTTATTTTAAAATAAGTACCAAAAAAATTAAGAAAAATAGTTGTACATAATAAACCAATATTAACGTCACCAAGAGAAATAAGAAATGCAATTTTATCTAAAGAAGAAGCTATAAAATTAGGATACCCATTAGGTAAAAATGATAGTTATCACCAGTTGGGTAAATACACATTTTACGAAGCATTAAACGATTTAAATAATCCTGTATTAGTAATTAAAGAAAATAAAATTATTGTATTTACTGAACAATTTGATTATAAAAGAAAACAAATAATTGTTCCAATAGAAATTAATACTAATATAATTAAGTCAATACATGGTAGAAAATCAATTAATAATTATATAAAGAATTTATTAAAAACGTCTTCTATTATTCTTTATAAAGATAAAAAGAAAATACAGAACCTTATTGATGGTTGCAAGGTACAATACCCTGAAAGCATCAGCTCTGTATCTACAAATAATGATCCTATAAAACAATAAAAAAGTCAATGATAACTCCCCATTGACTTTTTATGTCGGGGGGGGGGTATAATTATAAATAGAGAGTAGGGATTAAATGAAAAAATATGTATTTGGTTTATTAACTGGTCTATTAATAAGTGGAGGAGTAGTTTATGCAGCTACATTAATAGATTCAAAAGATGTAACATATACTCCAAGTGATAATGAATTTGATGCTA